>NZ_JAMPMI010000005.1:0-360525 GCF_028478065.1 Providencia sp. PROV255
GTTATCGTGCTACGGCTAGTTTGATAATCAACTTCAAAGCTATTTTTATTGTGGTGTTTGAAAATTAATTATCTTAACAGCGTGAGAAACAGTGTATTTATCAGTCGAATTGTTGTGTTGTTTTATTAGAATAAATATTGGTAAATCAAATAAGCCGCGAGTTTGGCGGTATGGTTGTCAATATCAAATTCAGGGTTGCATTCTGCGATATCAAAAACAGCCATTTTTTGGCTACTTTTGATAATGGCAAACAGTTCATCAAAAACTTCAGTGGAAATACCTTTCGGTGCTGGTGCGCTAACGCCCGGCGCAATGGCAGCAGAAAACACATCTAAATCAACGGTGACATATAAATAGTCTACGCCGTCAATAAATTTTTTAATTCTTTCAATTGCTTGAGGAAGCTTAGAATAAGCAAGTTCTTTATCGCGGATATATTGGCAACCTAATGAATCAGCGGTATCGAACAATACTTTAGTATTGCCATGGTCTGCGATGCCTAAACATAAATATTGAAAAGGGCGTTGGTGCTGCTGACACAACATGGCAGATTGTAAAAATGGGGTACCAGAAGTCGCGATAGGGGCTTCGCGTAAGTCAAAATGCGCATCAAAGTTAATAATACCGATCGTTTTACCTGCTTGATAATGTTCAACATAGTCAAACAGGCCTTGGAAGCTTGCAAATGCGACTTCATGGCCACCGCCAAGTACAATCGGCTTTTGGTTTTTAGCGAGCAGTGCGATAAGCTGGTCGGATAAACGACGTTGTGCGGCTTCCAGATTGCCATCATCACAGCTAATTGTACCGACATCTTTAATTGCAAGCGGTTGATGAATAGGTAACCCAGCCAGTTGATAGCGAATTGCATCTGGGCCTGCTTTAGCGCCTTGGCGGCCTTTATTGCGCCTAACGCCCTCATCAGAAGCAAAACCAATTAATGCAAATTCAGCAGGTGTGTGTTTATTAATGACTTGATGGATGCGCAAATGCTCTTGTGTTTCACCATCTGTGCGCCCTTGCCATTGGAAAGGTTGTGTCATAGTTACTCCAAGTTAATTAATTTAGTGATGTTATGCGCTGTTTGGCAGGTGTGCGTGATAAATTCATCCACGCGATGTGTAGAGCGGAATTCAGGTGCCATAACTGAAACGACAGCTAACACATCATTTCCTTTGAAAATCGGTGCAGATACCCCCAGTACGCCTTCATCGATTTCACTCACAGACATGCCGTAACCTTGCTTGCGTATCTGTTGTAAATCTTGTTGTAGCTTTATTTTTTGTTGTTCAGTGGTTAACTGCTTTGTATGAGCTTCAAGTACTTGGTTTTGATAGAGTTCATGACGAAAAGCTAACAAGGTTTTCGCACTTGCTCCCTTAACTAAAGTATTGCCTCGCCCAATAATAAAAGAACAGCGTAGCGCTTGTTCACTCTCAATCATGTCGACACAAATGGTCTCTCGTAAATTTGAGGTAATAATTGCCACCGTTTCTTGGGTTTTTTTCGCTAAAGTTTGCAGTTCTTGTTTAGATGCGCTCATCAATAAACTGTGGTGATAGTATTTTTCTTGATTTTTGATACTCTGCGAGCCGACACAATATGTGCCATATTGTTTTGCGTGAGATACAAATTCCCAATCTATGAGAATTGTTAGTAAACGATAGACTGTTGATAATGGGATCTCTAACGCTGATGAGATAGACTGTGGCGTCACTGGAGATGCGCAAGTTGTGATGTAAGACAAGATGTCTAAGGTTCTATTTATACTGTTCATAGCATCTCCTTTTTTTCGAACTTATCAGTAAATTTTTTTCGTCTCAAATATAATTCCCATAATATGAGAATTATATTGTAGCAAATAGGTTAATTTATGACTTTTATTTGCTTAGAATGAGAATATTCGAACAAGTATTAGCCAATTAGAGTGTTTGCATGTGTGAGCAAAAAAAGAATTACCGTAAAGGCGGTTTTACATTTAAACAGTTTTTTGTGGCTCATGACCGATGTGCGATGAAAGTGGGGACGGATGGCGTGCTATTGGGGGCTTGGGCTCCAGTGGACGGTGTTCAATCTGTATTAGACATTGGAAGTGGTAGTGGGTTAATAGCCTTGATGTTAGCGCAAAGAAATACAAAGTTACGTGTTGATGCGGTCGAATTAGATAGTGATGCCGCAGTGCAAGCGCAGGGAAACTTTACTGAATCGCCATGGGCTGAGCGTTTGCATGTTATCAACCAAGATATTGTCAGCTACAGCCAGTTGCATTCAGTTCAGTATGATTTGATTGTGAGCAACCCACCGTATTTCGAACCTGCGGTTGCGTGTCGGGATGAAAAACGAGACCAAGCGCGATATACCGCGACATTAACTCATGATGTATTACTAGAAAGTGCAAAATCCTGTCTTCTATCTCATGGACTATTTTGTTTAGTGCTGCCCTATGAGGTCGGTGAAAAAATGCAGAAGATGGCTGAGAATTCAGGCTGGTTTACTGCTTTTCGCGTTAATGTTAGTGATAAACCTACAACAGCCTACCATCGCATGCTATTGGGCATTCAACTGCAAGAGACACAAACACAAGTGACATCGCTGGCACTCAAAGATGAAAAGGGTGAGTATACTGATGAATTTCGTAAACTAATTCAGCCATTTTATGTGAAATACTAAAGCCGGCACTTAAGGCCGGCCCTAGCTCACGTTATTCAGGTTGTAAAATAGTGGGGCCTGAATTAGGAAGTGGTTCTGGGTAATCTAAGGTGTAATGTAATCCCCGGCTTTCTTTGCGTTCTAATGCACAACGAACCATTAATTCAGCAACTTGAACTAGGTTTCGTAGTTCCAATAAATTATTTGAGATACGAAAGTTGGCGTAATAATCGTGAATCTCTTGTTGAAGTAAATGGATGCGGCGTAATGCACGTTCAAGGCGTTTAGTCGTTCTGACGATCCCCATGTAGTCCCACATAAATAGACGTAATTCATGCCAATTATGTTGAATAACCACCTGTTCATCTGAGTTATGTACTCGGCTTTCATCCCATTCAGATAAATAGGGAATATCATCGATCTGTTTGATCGTTTTATTAATGTTTTCAGCCGCCGCCCAGCCGTATACCAAGCATTCTAATAGCGAATTGGATGCCATACGGTTTGCACCATGTAAGCCGGTGTAGCTCACTTCGCCAATTGCATAGAGATTCGTGATATCAGTCATACCCGTTTCATCGACAATTACACCACCGCATGTGTAATGGGCCGCTGGTACGATAGGGATGGGCTCTTGAGTGAGGTCTAACCCTAAAGTCATCAATTTCGCATAAATAGTCGGGAAATGGTTTTTAACGAAATCGCTAGGCTTATGGCTAATATCCAAATACATGCAATCAGCACCAAGGCGTTTCATTTCATGGTCAATAGCACGTGCAACAACATCGCGAGGGGCAAGTTCACCACGATCGTCGTGATCTGGCATAAACCGGCTACCATCAGGGCGCTTGAGGTAAGCTCCCTCACCACGTAATGCCTCAGTTAATAAAAAATTACGTGCTTGTGGATGAAATAAACAAGTTGGGTGAAATTGATTAAACTCAAGGTTAGCAACACGACAGCCAGCTCGCCATGCCATTGCAATCCCATCACCAGAAGAAATATCTGGATTCGTGGTATATTGATAAACTTTGGCCGCGCCGCCCGTAGCCAGAACAATCGTTTTCGCTCGAATAGTTTCAACTTGTTCTTTTTGGCGGTTCCAAACGTAAGCACCTAAAATTCGCGGTGATTCAGCTGTGCTAGAAAGGATTAGGTCGACGGCATTATAGCGTTCTTTAATATGAATGTTTGGGTGAGCAAAAGCGAGGTCGACTAACGTGGTTTCAACTTCTTTTCCTGTCGCATCAGCATGATGGAGAATTCGTCGATGGCTATGGCCGCCTTCACGGGTCAAATGATACTGTGTTTCGCCGTTCTCGGTAATCTCTGTATCGAATAAAACACCTTGGTCGATAAGCCATTGAACGCAGTGTTTTGCATTGGAGGCAATAAACTCAACAGCTTCTTTCTGGCAGATACCTGCACCAGCAATTAGTGTATCTTCTACATGAGATTCGATGCTGTCAGTGTCATCAAAAACTGCAGCAATACCGCCTTGTGCGTAGTAAGATGCTCCTTCGCTAAGGCTGCTTTTACTAAGAATGGTCACTTGATGAAAGGGGGCGAGCCGCAAGGCAGCTGAAAGTCCTGCGACACCACTCCCAATGATTAAAATATCAGTGTAATGCTGTGTGGATTCGTTCATAAGTGTTTGCATGTATATAATAGTATGTATTGAGTTTTTTATGTTAGCCTATCGAGTGTCCTATTGCTATGAGTGGATGGCTGTTAAGGTACAGTATATTGACCTAGCGCTATTTACGTATTCAAATGGTTTTAGTGTGATAGCTATCGCATTCGTGCCTAAAATCTGTATGCTGTCTTCTGGATCTTGTAGTTAGTTGTTTTAATAAGGATCTTTAAGATCAACCAAGTAATTTTTTCATCAGTTTTGTAAATTTTTGACTATTTTTTTAGATTAAATTGAACTTCAACGAGTTCTACTACTCAAAGTAGTGCTTGCTTTAGGAAGGGAGAACATGATCAAGTTAACATATTATCGGCCTGAATTCGGGAGATACTTCCTGGAATGAGCGAGCAATTGACCGACCAGATTTTGGTTGAAAAGGTACAAAAAGGCGATCAACAAGCTTTCAACTTATTGGTGATAAAATATCAGCATAAAGTCGCGAGCTTAGTATCTCGCTATGTACCGCAAGCAGATGTGCCTGACGTTGCGCAGGAGTCATTTATAAAAGCTTATCGCGCCATTGGTTCGTTTCGTGGTGACAGCGCATTTTATACTTGGCTTTATCGGATTGCGGTAAATACAGCTAAAAATTATTTAGTTGCCCAAGATAGGCGCCCACCTGCGTCGGACTTGGAAGCGAGTGATGCAGAAAACTTTGAAACCGCGAGTGCCTTAAAAGAAATTTCGAACCCAGAGAACTTAATGTTGTCTGATGAATTAAAGAAAGTTGTTTTCCGGACCATCGAATCGCTGCCTGAAGATCTTAGAATGGCAATTACGCTCCGCGAGTTAGATGGTTTGAGCTATGAAGAAATCGCAGAAATAATGGATTGCCCAGTCGGCACCGTACGTTCTCGTATTTTTAGGGCAAGGGAAGCGATTGATAATAAAGTTCAGCCACTGATTCAACAGTATTAGTATGTTAAATCAGTCAATTAAACATAATTGTGATGCAATTAACTGAAGGTAATTGGGCATGCAAAGAGAGAAACTTTCCGCAATGATGGATGGCGAAGTACTAGACTTAGAACTGGTCAGCGCTATTTCACGTGATTCAACGTTAAAACAACGTTGGGAGAGCTATCATCTTATTCGTGATACTCTACGTAACGATACTAGTGAAGTCATGCATTTTGATATTGCAAGTAAAGTTGCGGCAGCATTAGAGAATGAAGCTGTGCGTATTAATCCTCAGGTAGTTGTCGAATCGCAGCCAGAGCCTGCGACTTGGGGGGCTTTCCCATTCTGGGGCAAAATTCGTCCTTGGGTGAGCCAGTTAACTCAAATTGGTGTTGCAGCCTGTGTGTCTTTGGCTGTAATTGTTGGCGTTCAACAATACAACCAAAGTAATGCGGTTGACTCACCGGTTGATGAGCCAATGTTCAATACCATTCCTGTCGGCAGCGGGGCACCAGTTAGCTTGAATATCTCAGATAACCAATTATTTGGTAATGAGCAGCAACTTCAACAAGTTGAACAACAAAATCAACGCATTAATGCGATGCTACAACAGTATGAAATTGAAAGACGCTCGATGCTCAACCAGCAATATCAAGAGTCTGCACAACCTGCGTCTTCAGCAGGAGTTAAATTGCAATAATGAATAAATGGTTATCCGTCATCTGCCTGACGGGCAGCCTGATTATTTCTAATCAAGCTTCGGCATCTGAAATAGATGCCGATGTTCTTTTTAAAGAAATGGGGAATGCTGCCCAGAACCTTTCTTACGAAATGTCTTATATGACATTTAGCCCGCAATCAATAACGCCTGTACGTTATCGCCATGCAATCATTAATGGTGAACCTGTTTCACAAATGATCCAAATGGACTCATCGCGTCGTGAAATTGTTCAAAAAGGTAATAGTATTAGTTATTTTGAACCAGGTTTTGATGCATTTAGCTTAAATGGCAAATATATAGTTGATAATTTGCCATCAGTAGTTTTTGCCAATTATCAGCAAATTAAACCTTATTATAATTTTATTGATGCGGGACGTACCCATATTGGTGATAGGCCTGCGTTAGTGATTCGCATAATATCGAAAGACAACTCTCGGTTTAACTATGTAGTATTAATCGATGAAGAAACGAAATTGCCATTACGTATCGACCTTCTTGATAATAATAGCCAAACATTAGAACAATTTCGTGTGATCTCGACGGTGCTAGATAGCCAAACAGTGAAAGACTCATTACTCGCATTAAGTAAGGTAAATATGCCACCATTATTGATTTCCCCTAAAAATGGAAATCCTTCTTTTAAATGGCAAGTTGGCATGTTACCTCCTGGTTTTGAAGAAATATCTCGTTCTTCGCGAAAATTAGCTGAAGACGACGTAGTAGAAACCGCAATGTTTAGTGATGGTTTATTTACCTTTTCTGTAAACGTGACAAAATCGACTAAAGGCCCGTTACTTGATCAACCGCTTCAAAATGGGCGTCGTACTATTTACACAATGACGCAAAAGCAAAATGTTATCACTATCATTGGTGAATTACCGTTAGCAACAGCGCAAGTGGTAGCAGGTAGTATTCAGTTTCGGGAGTAAATTATGGTAAAAGAGTGGGCAACAGTAGTCCGTTGGCAAAACGGTAGAGCTTTATTGCGCTATGGTTCTTCGTCCGGCTGTGGTAGTTGTGGTGCTCGTAAAACCTGTGGTTCTTATGCTTTAAGCAAAATAGGGCCAAATACGGAACATGAATTAGAAATTGCGATTGAACAACCGCTAGTTGAAGGGCAAAAAATTGAAGTGGGCATCCCGGAGGGAAGTTTGATCCGTTCAGCGCTATTAGTTTACTTAACGCCTATTTTGGGGTTATTTATTTTTGCAGGCTTAGCACAGGCGTTTGATTTTGAGCAGTTCTGGATAGCGATTTCAGGTGTAATTGGTGGTATTATTGGCTTTTATATTGCGCGTAGACTAGCCTCAAATTGGCGTGATGATGAAGCTTTTCAACCTGTTATTTTACAGATAGGGCTACCTCCAAGTGAGCTTTCAGTACAAGTTAATTGCTAAATTTCAATATATTGAGTTAGAAGGTTAATTTGATATTATCAATAGAAAGGGGAAACTTAAGTTTCCCCTTTTTGTGGATTAGAGTTAATTAACAAACAAATAGTATTATGGCGAACAAAGTTATTAACCTATTTTGTCTGTTTTGAGTTAGAAATTACAATAGATTGACTATGGCTATAGAAGTGGTAGGCGTGAGTTGTATTAATGATGAATTACGGCAACTAATCTATAACCTGATGCAGGTTTACAGTTGTTTTACATTGAATCTTTGTGTTAGCGGGTTCTTATATGTAAAATGCAGCTAATTAACAATCTTGTGATAATCATAGCATTTTAGTTTTGTTGCAATATTTGCACAAAGCTGATTTTGTAAGGCAATTTAAAAGAAGATATTACCTTGAAAATCAATAATATAAGAAACTTTTCCATCATTGCACATATCGACCATGGCAAGTCGACCTTGTCAGATCGCATCATTCAAATTTGTGGTGGCTTAACCGACCGCGAAATGGCGGCACAAGTTTTAGACTCGATGGACTTAGAGCGTGAGCGTGGGATCACTATTAAAGCACAGAGCGTAACGCTTGATTACAAAGCTTCAGATGGTGAAACTTACCAATTAAACTTCATTGACACACCGGGTCATGTTGACTTCTCTTATGAAGTGTCTCGTTCATTAGCTGCCTGTGAGGGGGCTTTGCTGGTGGTTGATGCAGGGCAAGGTGTTGAAGCTCAAACTTTGGCAAATTGCTATACCGCTATCGAGATGGACTTAGAAGTTGTTCCGGTCTTAAATAAAATTGATTTACCAGCTGCTGATCCTGAACGTGTTGCCGATGAAATCGAAGATATTGTCGGCCTTGACGCACATGATGCAGTTCGCTGCTCTGCAAAAACCGGTATTGGTGTTCAAGATGTGATTGAACGTCTTGTTAAAGAGATTCCACCACCTGTTGGTGATGCAGATGCTCCGTTACAAGCACTGATTATTGACTCTTGGTTTGATAACTATTTAGGCGTGGTTTCTTTGATCCGTATTAAGAGCGGAACATTGAGAAAAGGCGATAAAATTAAAGTTATGAGCACAGGGCAAGTGTATAACGCAGACCGCCTTGGGATTTTCACACCGAAGCAAATCGACCGCGATGTATTAAGTTGCGGTGAAGTGGGCTGGTTAGTTTGTGCGATTAAAGATATCACTGGCGCCCCAGTTGGGGATACATTAACTGGGGCTCGCAACCCGGCAGATAAAGCGTTACCAGGGTTTAAAAAAGTTAAACCACAGGTATATGCAGGCTTATTCCCCGTCAGTTCTGATGACTATGAATCATTCCGTGATGCATTAGGTAAATTAAGTCTAAATGACGCATCTTTATTTTATGAACCAGAAACTTCGACTGCGTTAGGCTTCGGCTTCCGTTGTGGTTTCCTTGGTTTATTGCATATGGAAATCATTCAAGAACGTTTAGAACGTGAATATGATCTTGATTTGATTACCACTGCACCGACTGTCGTGTATGAAGTGCAGCAAACTAACGGTGATATCGTGTATGTCGATAGCCCATCTAAGCTACCGGCATTGAACAATATTGAAGAATTACGTGAACCAATCGCAGAGTGTCACATGCTGATGCCTAAAGAATATTTGGGTAACGTTATTACACTTTGTATTGAGAAACGTGGCGTTCAGACCAATATGGTCTATCATGGTAATCAAGTATCGCTGACTTATGAAATCCCAATGGCAGAAGTAGTATTGGATTTCTTCGATCGCTTAAAATCAACGTCTCGCGGCTATGCATCTTTAGATTATGCATTTAAACGCTTCCAAGCATCAGATATGGTGCGTGTCGATGTTCTTATTAATAATGAACGTGTTGATGCTTTGGCCTTGATCACACACCGTGCGAATTCTCAATATCGCGGTCGTGAACTGGTCGAAAAAATGAAAGAGCTAATCCCGCGTCAGCAGTTCGATATTGCGATTCAAGCAGCGATTGGTAACCATATTATTGCTCGTTCTACAGTTAAACAATTGCGTAAAAACGTACTTGCCAAGTGTTATGGTGGTGACGTTAGCCGTAAGAAAAAACTGTTGCAGAAGCAAAAGGATGGTAAGAAACGTATGAAGCAAGTTGGTAACGTTGAGCTACCACAAGAAGCGTTCCTTGCTATATTGCATGTTGGTAAAGACTAAGTTTACAAGGAGCCTCAATGGCTAACACCTTTGCCTTGATCCTAACACTGGCAACATTAATCACAGGGATTATATGGTGTTTAGACAAGTTTAAATTTGCACCTGCGCGTAAAGCAAAACTCAAGCAGTTACAGGATGCAACGAATGGCGCCGTGAGTGAAGCGGATGTGGCAAATGCTGTCCGCCGCCCATCGTGGCTTGAAACAGGGTCGTCTATTTTCCCTGTGTTGGCGATTGTACTGATTGTGCGTTCATTTATTTATGAGCCATTTCAAATACCTTCAGGGTCAATGATGCCAACGTTGTTAGTTGGTGATTTTATGTTGGTTGAGAAATTTGCTTATGGTTTAAAAGACCCAATTACACAAACGACGTTAATCGAAACGGGTAAACCGAAACGTGGCGATATCGCAGTTTTTAAATACCCAAGAGATCCTAATGTTGATTTTGTAAAACGAGTTATTGGAATGCCGGGTGATAAAATTATTTATAACCCAGATGCAAAGGAATTAACAATTTACCCGAATTGTGCAGATAACAAATGTACAGAGACCTTACCTATTGTTTATGGTCCTCTGGCGCCGAGTGAATGGACCATGTTCCTTGATATCGGTTCTGTTGTTGATAACCAAAAGGGGAATTATGAAATTCCATTAGACCAACCTCTACCAAGGAATGCGTTACGCCAGTATGAGCGTAGTGAAAAATTGGATACGGTTGAGCATCAAATTTTAATTATTCGTCAAGCAATTACTGAAGCTAAATATCTGCAACCAGGTATGCCGAAGAACGAATGGATTGTTCCTGAAAAGCACTACTTTATGATGGGTGACAACAGAGATAATAGCTCTGACAGTCGTATGTGGGGCTTTGTACCAGAAGAAAATTTAGTCGGTCGTGCAGTATTTATTTGGTTAAGTCTTGATAAACAAGAAAATGAATGGCCGACAGGTATTCGCTTTAGCCGAATTGGTCCACTATAATTTGAATAGTGGGTCTAGCCAAATGTTGGAAATGCGGGTTTTCATTTGAAAATCCGCATTAACCGAAGCATTATTGTTTTACCCAGTGTACAATATAGATTAATTAATATTATTGGCTCCCCAATTATTAACTCTCCTATTTTAACTTATTGTAACTAATGAATTTTTATAATTAGTTCCACTGAGCTGTAAAATATATGGAAGCATAAGGAGTCAGTGCAAACGCAACAGTTTTGTAAAATGGTGAATTTTACAGGTCTGTTGCGTGTGCTTTTTTATCAAATAAAAAATGGTTGGGCGCACATGAACCCCTCTTTATTAGAAAAATTACAGCGTAAGCTTGGTTATCAATTCAAACAGAACGAGTTATTAATCCAAGCATTGACACATAGAAGTGCAAGTAGCAAACATAATGAGCGTCTAGAGTTTTTAGGTGACTCAATTTTGAGTTTTGTGATTGCAAATGACTTATACCACCGTTTTCCAAAAGTGGACGAGGGTGATATGAGTCGTATGCGAGCAACGCTTGTACGCGGAAATACATTAGCAGAAATCGCACGTGAATTTGAACTCGGTGAGTGTTTACGTTTAGGGCCGGGGGAATTAAAAAGCGGTGGTTTTCGTCGCGAATCTATCCTTGCTGATACTGTTGAAGCACTGATCGGTGGTATTTTTTTAGATAGTGATATCCAAACGATCGAAAGAATTATTTTAGATTGGTATCAAAGTAGACTGGTTGAGATCAGTCCGGGTGATAAGCAAAAAGACCCGAAAACAAGGTTACAAGAATATCTGCAAGGGCGCCATTTGCCACTACCTAATTATTTGGTTGTTCAGGTTAAAGGTGAAGCTCACGATCAAGAATTTACGATCCACTGCCAAGTTAGTGGTATTGACCAACCGATTAATGGTGTTGGCTCAAGCCGTCGTAAAGCAGAGCAAGCAGCAGCAGAGCAAGCATTGAAAATTTTGGAGCTTGAATGAGTGAATTACAATCCCACTGTGGTTTTGTTGCCATAGTTGGACGGCCAAATGTCGGTAAATCGACATTATTGAATCAATTACTGGGGCAAAAAGTTTCGATTACTTCGAGAAAGCCACAGACGACTCGCCATCGTATTATGGGGATCCATACAGAAGATAATTACCAAATTATTTATGTTGATACCCCAGGACTTCATATTGAAGAAAAACGTGCAATTAACCGTTTAATGAACCGGGCTGCATCCAGTTCAATTGGTGATGTTGAGTTAGTTATTTTTGTCGTTGAAGGGACTAATTGGACCGCTGATGATGAAATGGTATTGACTAAATTATCTAGCTTACGTTGCCCTGTTATATTAGCAATTAACAAAATTGATAATGTGACTGATAAAACGATACTATTGCCTCATATTAGTATGATCAGTCAGAAAATGAATTTTTTAGATGTTGTTCCGATTAGTGCTGAAAAAGGTACTGGTGTGGATACAATTGCTAAAATTGTTAAACAGCATATCCCTGAAGCAGTACACCATTTTCCGGAAGATTACATTACTGACCGTTCTCAGCGTTTTATGGCATCTGAGATTATCCGTGAAAAGCTCATGCGTTTCTTAGGTGATGAACTACCATATTCGGTGACGGTTGAAATTGAACAATTTAAGGTAACAGAAGCGGGTATTTACCATATCAATGGCTTGATTCTTGTTGAGCGTGAAGGCCAAAAGAAAATGGTTATTGGTAACAAAGGTAGCAAACTGAAAACCATCGGTACCGAAGCGCGTATCGATATGGAAAGAATGTTTGATAACAAGGTGCACCTTGAGCTTTGGGTTAAAGTTAAATCAGGCTGGGCTGATGACGAAAGAGCATTACGTAGCCTGGGTTATGTTGACGACCTAAAATAGTAGGTGGCAAAGTGAGTGGTTGGCAGCGTGCGTTTGTACTCCATTCAAGGCCTTACAGTGAGACGAGTTTATTACTCGATTTTTTTACTGAAGGCGAAGGAAAAATACGTTTACTTGCAAAAGGCGCTCGCCGTAATCGCTCACCATTAAGGGGCTGCTTACAGCCCTTCACACCTTTGCTAATCCGCTGGGGAGGCAAAGGTGAAATCAAAACCTTAATTAGTGCAGACCCGGTTTCTTTAGCCCTCCCTTTAACAGGAACCGTTCTATATAGCGGTTTATATCTTAATGAATTAACCGCGCGTGTATTAGAATTTGGTACACCATATTCTGCACTATTTTTTGATTATCTCTCCTGTTTACAAATTCTTGCTGCGAGTGAGCACACTCCTGAATTTGCCTTGCGTCGCTTTGAGCTAGCCTTGCTTTCTTACCTTGGTTATGGTGTTGATTTTTTACATTGTGCTGGTAGCGGGGAGCCCGTTTCTGACACAATGACTTACCGGTATAGAGAAGAAAAAGGATTTATTGGTAGTTTGGTTGTTGACCAGCTTAGTTTTACGGGTAAACAACTTAAAGCACTGGCAAGTCGCGAATTTCCTGATGCAGATACGCTTAAAGCAGCAAAACGTTTTACTCGACTTGCTTTAAAGCCTTATTTAGGTGGAAAACCTTTAAAAAGCCGAGAGTTATTTCGCCAGTTTACTTATTCGCCAGTTGTGCAGAACAAACAGAGTTGAAATTGTTTTTAATTTTATTTTTACCTAGTTTGTTATACCGCTAATACCCCTAATACCTCTATATATCCCTTTCTCATGTATCTTTTTAGCTGAACTGGCTTTATCAAACAATATATTTTTTTGTCGATATAAAATCTTACGAAGCGCTTCGCAAAAATTAAATACAACGACTGAAATAGGGTATGTATATTGGAATTTACTTCGAATGATGAGAGATTTATTCCCTCAGCACAGGAAATTACAGTAGGATAGTAGGCAGATAAGTTTATTAGCGTTTACTAATGAGGAATAAAAAATGGCAGAGCTTTTGTTAGGCGTAAATATCGACCATATTGCAACGGTTAGAAATGCAAGAGGAACTCAATATCCAGATCCTGTACAAGCTGCGTTCGTTGCTGAACAAGCGGGAGCTGATGGTATCACCATTCATTTACGTGAAGACCGCCGTCATATTACAGATAGAGATGTCACATTGCTAAATGAAACCATTCAAACTCGAATGAATCTTGAAATGGCGGTAACGGACGAAATGGTAGAGATTGCTTGTCGTATTAAGCCTGCATTCTGCTGTTTAGTACCTGAAAAACGGGAGGAAGTGACCACGGAAGGCGGTTTAGATGTCGCAGGGCAAAAACAGAAAGTTGCAGATGCTGTTAAACGCCTCACAGAAGCGGGTATTTTAGTTTCATTGTTTATTGATGCAGACCACGCACAAATTGATGCTGCGCAAGAGTGTGGTGCTCCGTTTATTGAAATCCATACAGGAGCCTATGCAGATGCTAAAACAGAACAGGAGCAAGAACTTGAGTTTCGCCGTATTCATGATGGCGTTATATATGCGGCGAGTAAAGGAATTAAAGTCAATGCAGGTCATGGCTTAACCTATCATAACGTTCAACGTATTGCTCAGTTACCTGAAATTTATGAGCTTAATATTGGTCATGCAATTATTGGCCGAGCATTGTTCAGTGGGTTAGCTCAAGCCGTTGCTGATATGAAAAAAATTCTGTTGGAAGCGCGTAAATAATGGCAATTGTAGGGTTAGGTACAGATATTGTGGAAATTGCTCGTATTGAGTCTATGATTGAACGTACAGGTGACAGCCTTGCTAAACGCATTTTAACGGAGGCTGAGTTAGTCCAGTACCAACAACAATCAAAGCCAGCTCGCTTTTTAGCAAAACGCTTTGCAGTTAAAGAAGCTGCAGCAAAAGCACTAGGTACGGGAATTCGCAATGGTCTAGCGTTTAATCAATTTGAAGTCACTAATGACAAGCTTGGGAAACCCTTATTGAGCTTAAGTGATGAGGCATTAACGTTGGCTAACTGTATACATGCAACACACTTTCATGTTTCGATTACCGATGAGCGGCATTATGCGGTAGCTACTGTGATAATTGAAAGTACTATGAAGAATTAAAGTCTTTCTAAGTAGTAGAAAAATATAGGTTATTTATTGCTTGTTTGATTAGCCAATAAATAACCTATTAATATAAAAGATATATTATCTGAAAATAGAATACAATACTTATTTTAAGTTAAATATCTATGCTTAACGCTATGAAATAAAATGGCCATTCAATCAGTTAATAAAGAATTGACTGGCTAATAATACATCGCTTTGTAATTAGTTTAATTAAAAACTATTTTCCATGGTGAAATTATATTATTCTCTTACAAATTTTCTAATTTCCCACTCTAAAGTTCGCTGAGATTGTTCATAAAAGAAGAAAAATCCATTTTCAGCATAAATTGCTGTTCCTTGTTTAGAGTTTCTTTTATAGTCAAGAGAGTCAAATAGTTTTATAGAACCATTTGCATAAATAGTAAATATATCTAATTTAGACTCAGTGGTGTTTGTACATATAAGGAATTGTTTGTTTTGATTTGGTTCATAAACAACTTGGAGGTCATCATGGAAAGTATCTAACACTCCATCTTGTACAAAATTTTTAAGATCTATTTTTCCATCTTTTGTTATTTCATAAATAACAAAAGACTTGTTCTTAGCTATACCAATAAAGTAATTATAGTCTTTTACAGTATAAACTAAACTTGTGCTGTAATAATTATTAAATTTACTTTTTTGAACGCTTTCACTTGATTTGGTCATAATGTCCCTCTTTGAAAATTGGTAAATGCGAGGGGTTAATGTATCAGAAAATATTTATTGTAATAGTAATAAATATTATCAGAATATAATGTTTATTAATCTTTGGTAATAAATTGTATAAGCGAAAACTTATATAAGCTTAAACTGATAAGAATTCATCATAGGAAGTAAGCTACTACTAAATATTATTATGTTTATTTTTTTTATAATGATGAATTCTTAAAGTAATCATAGAGGTTTAAATTTTGTCTGCGTGGTGGATCATAACAAATTTATCCCATAGCTGATCTTGGCTTTCGATATGATTGGGATCAATAATGATAGTATTGTTTATGGGACATACTGATTGGCAGGTAGGCTTATCGTAGTGCCCTACACATTCAGTGCATAGGTTTGAGTCAATCTCATAAATTTCGTCACCCATAAAAATTGCATCATTTGGGCATTCAGGTTCACACATATCACAATTGATACAGCGTTTTGTAATTAATAAAGACATATCAGTGACTTATACTCGACTAAGTTAAAAAATAGTAACTTATACCTTGCACCTATTCGTTACTTCTATTCAATTCTTGTGTTTTTGTGCAACCATTTTACATTGAAAAGCTTGAAAAAGTAATACTAAATTACAATACTTATTTTTCATATTATTTAAATGTAATTTTTTTAAGTTCATTGTTATGCAGAATGGCTATTTTTCCCTGAAAAATAGGAATATTC
Source organism: Providencia sp. PROV255 (assembly GCF_028478065.1). Classification (NCBI taxonomy): domain Bacteria; kingdom Pseudomonadati; phylum Pseudomonadota; class Gammaproteobacteria; order Enterobacterales; family Morganellaceae; genus Providencia; species Providencia sp. PROV255. Next base: position 16,005 of record NZ_JAMPMI010000005.1, read on the forward strand.
AAATCAAAATGGTTTGGTTAATGGAATGTAAGTGAGTTATTTGGTTTTACTAATATTTTTTTATTGCTGTTTGGTTATGGGTTTAGTATTAATTAAAACTGGATTATATTTTTAATAGGAAAGTTATGATTTAAAAAGTTTGAAAAGGAAACTGTTTTTAACTGAAAAGTTTTAATATTAAGATATTTTTTATTAATTAATGATAAAAAATTCTTTTTCGGGTATTATGGGAAGTATGTTTAATTATTATCAATAATGGCCTTATACTTGACCCTTATGTATTTTGAATTTTAACTGAAGTATAATTCGGTGTTATTATTCCTCTATTGAATAGCTATGGATTTTCTAGTTTTTATTTTTTCTGCTTGGCTATATATATGAATAAGACCATTAGCGATATAAAGTGTTGCTGATTGAATGGTATCTCTAACGTTGAAGTTATCAATATTGATCGGCTGTATACCCGCTTTATCATCTATTTGGTACAATTCGACAATTTTTTCATTTAAATTATAACCACATAAATATTGTTTATTTTTTACTGAATTATAGAATGCTTGAATGTTACTAAGGTAGGATTTCAGTTTTCCTTTTTGTACTGGAGCATTCGGGGCAACTTTACCATTATCTGCCATAGAGTATACAACGTAAGTTTTATCTTTTGAGTGCCCTAAAAAATAATTACGTTTAGCTGCACTAAAGGTCATCTTTGTTGGATAGAAATCTTCGAATGCTCCATTTTATACTAAGGTTCTAATAATAAGCATATATTTATTCCTTCCGTTGTTAATAATGAATAAGCCTAGTAATCATAAATAAGTTTGATTTAAAATAATCTTTATTATCAGTTCATTTCATATATCTAATTAATTGAATAAATATTCACAAAGAGTGAAAGTTATGATAAAAATAATAAAAAAGATAAAGGGTCAAAAATATGTTCGAAAATCTTGGCGTTCTTAACTTCTGGACTTATTTGGCAGGGTTAGTTTTAATCATTATTGTACCAGGACCTAACTCATTATATGTATTAAAAACAAGTACATCGAGTGGTACTCGGTTTGGTTATCGGGCTGCTCTAGGGGTATTTACTGGAGATGCAATATTAATTTTCCTGTCATTTATCGGTGTCGCTTCAGTGATTAAAGCATCCCCGACATTATTTATGATAGTTCGCTATTTAGGTGCGGCTTATCTACTATATTTAGGCGGTAAGATTTTATATAGCACATTTATGTATAAAAAATCGCAGCCAAACGGTATTGATGCTATCCCAATTAAAACAGAAAAACACTTTACTCGCGCTCTAGTGCTGAGCTTAACAAACCCGAAAGCAATTTTATTTTATATTTCTTTCTTTATACAATTTGTTGACTTTAATTACTCACATGCATGGGTACCTTACCTTGTACTTGCGACGATTTTAGAATTAGTGAGTTTTTTATACCTGAGCTTATTGATTTTTAGTGGCTATTTGATTGCGCGTTTTTTGCGTGAAAAGCAACTCCTTGCAAAGCTTGGAAATTGTACGGTAGGCGCTTTCTTTATGGGGTTTGCAGCTAAATTAGCGATTTTTAGCAATTAAAATTAGGTTGCTATTACAGAGACAAAAGCATTTTAATTGCGGTCATTCTAACATTTGAGGATAATCGCGTGTAAAACGCATTGACCAGAGGTAAGAGTGACGCAAATTGAAATTGATGAGTATTGGATGCAACAAGCTATTGAACTTGCGCTAAAAGCACAAGATCTTGGCGAAATTCCTGTTGGTGCGGTCTTAGTTAAAGACAATCGTTTAATTGCTTCAGGCTGGAATCGTTCGATTATTGACCATAATCCAACAGCACATGCTGAAATTATGGCTCTGCAACAAGCAGGGCAAGTGCTGTCAAATTATCGGTTATTGGATACCACATTATATGTAACGTTAGAGCCTTGCATTATGTGTGCAGGCGCAATGATCCACAGCCGTATTAATCGTGTCGTTTATGGTGCTAAGGATTTTAAAACTGGCGCTTGTGGTTCCTACCTAGATATTATGGGGCAAGCCGGGCTAAACCATTATGTGGATGTGACTGGTGGTGTTCTAGAAGAGCAATGTTCTTCAATGCTGAGTGCTTTTTTTAAATTGCGTAGAGCGCAAAAAAAAGAACAAAAGCGCTAACACAGTAAAATTTAGCGCACTTATTTTATTTCAGCATGATTTATAGCGAGTTTTCAGGTGCTTCTGGTGGCGAGATAGGTGTTTCATTATCGGTCTCATCGGTATTTTGTGATGGGTGTAATGAAAGTAAATATTTTCCTAATGGCAGCCTTTTTTCATCAAGAGTTTTAGATGGCCGCGCCGCAGAACTCATTTTCCCTAAATTCGTCATACTAACTTTTTCAGAAATAGGGGACTGATTTTGCATAGCTTGAGATTCAGTAGTGCTATGGTTCTCAGGAGAAATCAAATAAATAAGTGACTTCTGGGCAATATCAAGAGCATGCTGTTTTCTTTCTTGGCTTTGTAAGTAACCCACTAAACTTTGATGATAACGACGAATATTCTCAACGTAACGATAAGCTTCGTGGCCACGTGCATAACCATAAGTGAGTTGTGAGTAATATTTTTTCTGCGTCAATAAAGGTAAACGGGCTTTTACATCTAACCACCGGTTAGGGTCTCCGCCTAACATTTCAGTTAATTTACGGACATCCTGCATATGCCCATACCCCATATTATAGGCGGAAAGGGCAAACCAGATACGGTCATCCTCTTCGATGGTTTCAGGTAAACGCTCCATAATATAAGCAATATAAGCGGCGCCGCCCTTTATGCTTTCTTCCGGGTCTAACCTATCTGCAATACCCATTGTTGTTGCGGTTGGCTTTGTTAGCATCATTAGCCCGCGTACCCCCGTAGGTGAGGTCGCTAAAGGATCCCAATGGGACTCTTGCCATGCAATAGCCGCTAATAATTTCCAGTCAATTACCTGAGCATATTTTTCAAATAGAGGTTGATACTCGGGGAGTTTATTATCAATGGCTTTAATAAATGCCATTGTGTCGAAATAATCGAAAGACTCTACATGGCTAAAATATTTTTCATTAAGACGTGCAAGTAATTCGCTTTCATGGCTGATGTTGAAGAAATCAAGCAACGCAGCATCTAAACTGTTTTCTTTACTACGACGCATATACCAAGTAACAGCATGATCATCCAATAAATCAAAAGCAACCGCTAATTGCGGGTGAATACGTTGCTGTAGTGCAACGGCAATAGAGTCTTCTAATGTGTAGTCAACCTCACCATCGGCAACCATTTCAAGGATTTGATTGGTATTGTATTTTGAGGTTTCTTCCCACTTTAGGTTTGGGTATTCCTTGGCGAGTTCCTTCAAGGTACTTGCATGCGCCGTACCCGCTGTTACCAATAATTTACCCGTTATTTCATTGAAGTTTTTGGGGCGATTTGTTCCTTTGCGATAGACAAGTTGTTGAGTGACATTAAGATAACTTGGACCAGTTTTTGTTTTGGCTAAACGGTCTTTGTTATACAGTAAACCCGCAACCGCGATATCGGCATCGCCATTTTCAAGGTCATCAAATATTTGCTCGAATGTTGGGCGGATGGTTATCTTGAGTTTAACGCCTAAGTATGAGGCAAAGCCTTGAGCCAGCTCGTAGTCGAACCCACGCAGCTGTTTCTGCTCATCAATATAGATAAGTGGCGAGCTAACGGCACTAATACGTAATTCACCTTGAGAAATAATTTTATTAATTTGTGAATTCTGCGTATTGGGCCAGCGGACGTTAAAACCGATGACCATAGTTGCTAGTAGCGCGATGACCACGATAATTAAATAGTTAACTTTTAAGTTATTCAAATAATAGTTTCTCGTGCATTGACTGGTGCTGTATGTCCATAAAAGAGTATGGCTAAGTAATGGTTATAATTCCAGTAGTCGGCTATTTTGCTCAACATTTAGGAACGGTGCAACCTATATTATCGTATTTAGCACAGAATAATATTTAACTAATCGCTTTATTTTTAATCACGCAAACGGTTTCGTATTGATGAACATTGCTCTATAATGTGTTCCGGTTTCCCTGCTTTCATGTTCAGGGCTGGCGTTTAAAAGAGAGAAATTAAGACGATGGAAATTTTGCGTGGTTCACCTGCTCTATCAGCATTTCGTATTACCCGCCTTTTGGCGCTGTTTGCAGAAAAACAGCTTCCTGTCACGGATATCTATGCTGAGTATATGCACTTTGCTGAATTATCAGCGCCGTTGAGTGATAGTGAGCAAGGCAAACTGAGCAGTTTGTTAAAGTATGGTCCTTCTCTGGCTGAGCACGAGCCATTCGGTAAGCTTATTTTAGTCACTCCTCGTCCGGGAACTATCTCTCCGTGGTCTTCAAAAGCCACCGATATTGCACATAACTGTGGTCTTCGCCAAGTAAAGCGTATCGAACGCGGGATTGCTTATTATGTTCAAGGTGATGCATTGACCCAAGAACAGTGGCATGAAGTGATCGCTATTTTGCATGATCGCATGATGGAAAGCATTTTTTCTTCTTTTGAACAAGCGAGCGCACTGTTTGTGCAGCAACAGCCGGCACCAATGAAATCCATTGATGTGATTACAGGTGGCCGCCTTGCATTGGAAACAGCTAACAGGGAAATGGGGCTCGCGTTAGCCGATGACGAAATTGATTACCTGTTAGAGGCATTTACTGGGTTAAAACGTAATCCAACGGATGTTGAGCTCTATATGTTTGCGCAAGCAAACTCAGAACATTGCCGCCATAAAATCTTTAATGCAGACTGGGTAATTGATGGTGAAAAACAGCCTAAATCACTGTTTAAAATGATTAAAAATACGTTTGAAAAAACACCTGACCATGTTTTATCTGCTTATAAAGATAATGCCGCCGTTATGGAAGGTTCGTCTGTTGGCCGCTTTTTTCCTGAACCTGAAGGACGTACATACCGCTACCACCAAGAAGATGCTCATATCTTAATGAAGGTGGAAACTCATAACCACCCAACAGCGATTTCACCATGGCCGGGAGCAGCAACAGGCTCTGGCGGTGAAATTCGTGATGAAGGCGCAACAGGGCGCGGCGCGAAGCCAAAAGCTGGTTTAGTCGGTTTTTCTGTTTCTAACTTACGCATTCCCGGTTTTGAACAGCCTTGGGAAGAAGATTTTGGTAAACCAGAGCGCATTGTGACGGCTTTGGATATTATGATGGAAGGGCCATTAGGTGGGGCGGCATTCAATAATGAATTTGGTCGTCCTGCGCTATTAGGTTATTTCAGAACGTATGAAGAAAAAGTTAACAGCCACAATGGTGAAGAATTACGTGGTTACCATAAGCCTATTATGTTAGCGGGTGGTATCGGAAACATCCGTGCAGATCACGTACAAAAAGGCGATATTACGGTTGGTGCAAAACTGATTGTACTCGGTGGCCCTTCAATGAACATTGGGTTAGGTGGCGGGGCTGCATCATCAATGGCATCAGGCCAATCAGACGCAGATCTCGATTTTGCTTCGGTACAACGTGATAACGCCGAAATGGAACGCCGTTGCCAAGAAGTTATCGACCGTTGCTGGCAGCTTGGTGATGATAACCCTATCTTATTTATCCACGATGTGGGCGCAGGTGGTTTATCGAATGCCATGCCTGAGCTGGTGAGTGATGGTGGCCGCGGTGGACGTTTTGAGTTACGTAAAATTCTTAATGATGAACCGGGCATGAGCCCGCTAGAAGTTTGGTGTAATGAGTCTCAAGAGCGCTATGTGATGGCAGTTTCACCTGAGCAGCTTTCTGTCTTTACGGCGATTTGTGAACGTGAACGTGCGCCATTTGCCGTGATTGGGGAGGCGACTGAAGAGCGACATTTAACACTGAATGATGAACACTTTTCTAACCAACCTATAGATATGCCTTTGGATGTTTTACTTGGTAAAACACCAAAAATGCTGCGTGATGTAACAACATTAAAGGCAGAGCCCGATTCATTAGATAGAACAGCGATTAATTTAAATGAAGCGGTGAAGCGTGTTCTACATTTGCCTGCAGTAGCTGAAAAAACATTCTTAATCACCATTGGTGACCGCACAGTGACGGGTATGGTGGCACGTGATCAGATGGTTGGCCCATGGCAAATTCCTGTTGCTGACTGCGCGGTAACCACCGCTAGCTTAGATAGCTACTATGGGGAATCCATGTCAATAGGTGAAAGAACACCAGTAGCATTGGTAGACTTTGCTGCATCAGCACGAATGGCAGTTGGGGAAGCATTAACTAATATCGCATGTTCTTATGTGCAAGATTTAAAACGCGTTAAATTGTCGGCTAACTGGATGGCAGCGGCGGGGCACCCTGGTGAAGATGCTGGTCTATATGAAGCGGTTAAAGCGGTAGGAGAAGAACTTTGCCCTGCATTAGGTTTAACTATCCCAGTTGGTAAAGACTCCATGTCAATGAAAACGCGTTGGCAGCAAGATGGCGAAGAACGCGAAATGACCTCGCCACTTTCTTTGGTGATTAGTGCATTTGGTCGTGTTGAAGATGTTCGCTTGACAGTGACACCTGAATTAAAAGTAACTAATGATAATGCCTTGTTATTAATTGACCTTGGGCAAGGCAATAATGCGTTGGGCGGCTCTGCGCTCGCACAGGTATATCGTCAGTTAGGTAATAAAGCCCCTGATGTACGCAGTCCTGAAGTTTTACTTGGCTTCTTTAATACAATTCAGAAGTTATTATCAGAGCAAAAACTTCTAGCCTACCATGACCGCTCAGATGGTGGTTTATTCGTCACTTTAGTGGAAATGGCTTTTGCGGGTCATTGCGGTATTAATGTTGATATCAGCTCTTTTGATGAAGACACGCTTGCGGCGTTATTTAACGAAGAGCTAGGAGCAGTCATTCAAATTAATGAAGCCGATAGAGCGTATGTAGCGGAATGTTTTGAGCAAGCAGGGCTGGCAGGTTGCGTTCATTATTTAGGTTCTGCAATACATGATGATGTCGTGATTATTAATAGCCGAGATACGGTTGTATATCGTGAATCTCGTAGTTTATTGCGTCAATGGTGGGCTGAAACTACTTGGCAAATGCAACGCTTACGTGATAACGAAGTGTGTGCAGACGAAGAGCATGCGATGAAACAGGATAACCAGGACCCTGGTTTGAATGTGAAACTGACGTATGACATTGAAGAAGACATCGCAGCGCCGTTTATTTTGTCAGGCGTGCGCCCTAAAGTGGCTGTTTTACGCGAACAAGGCGTGAACTCGCATGTGGAAATGGCCGCCGCTTTTGACCGTGCTGGTTTTGATGCGGTTGATGTGCACATGAGTGATTTACTTGCAGGTAACTTGTCTTTGGAACAATTCCAAACATTGGTGGCTTGTGGTGGTTTCTCTTATGGGGACGTATTAGGTGCGGGTGAAGGTTGGGCAAAATCTATTTTATTCAATAATAAAGTTCGTGATGAATTTGCTACGTTCTTTAACCGCCCAGATACCTTATCTCTTGGGGTGTGTAATGGTTGCCAGATGATGTCGAACTTACATGAGCTGATCCCAGGTGCGGAATTCTGGCCTCGCTTTGTACGTAACCGTTCAGAACGTTTTGAAGCGCGCTTTAGTTTAGTAGAAATTGCGAATAGCCCATCGTTATTACTGCAAAATATGGCAGGCTCTCGTATGCCTATTGCTGTTTCTCATGGTGAAGGGCAAGTGGAAACACGTGCAGCGGCACATTTACAGCAATTAGAAGATAACGGGCTGGTGGCGATGCGTTTCGTGAATAACTATGGCCAAGTGACAGAGCAATATCCAGCTAACCCGAACGGGTCAGTTAATGGAATTACTTCGGTGACATCGAAAGACGGCCGTGCAACGATTATGATGCCGCATCCTGAGCGTGTTTTCCGTACGGTAAGCAACTCATGGCACCCTGAAAATTGGGGAGAGGACAGCCCATGGATGCGGATTTTCCGTAATGCACGTAAGCAATTAGGCTAATAAGTATTTTAATAAATTAGTCGCTGGGCTAATTTGAATACAAGCACTCTATCGTCAGGGATAAAACTAAAGCGATAGAGTGCTTTTTTATTATGTTATTTTTACAAATTATCATTTGTTTTTACTTTAGCTATATTTGAATGGATATGAATAATGCGAGTTTGTTTTTATTATTTAAATATTAATTAATTTTAAATTTATTTTATGAATAATTTTATTGATATATCAGATTAACTTCTTAATTAAAAGATAAATTAAATGTTAAATTATTAAATGTTAAATGCTACTAAGTCAATGAATGGCTCAGCAGTTTATATTCAAATGAATTTTGATAGGAGTTAATATGGATGCGATAAGTAAATTGAAGGAAATTATTGATTTTGAAAAGATAGTTGTAGATTCTAATTATCTTAATAAAGGACCAATATATATTAACTTAATGAAGAGAAATCTTAATTTAGGTGAAGCTAAAGGGCATGAAGTCAAATTGGAATATACTAATAATGTGTTTTTTTCAGGGGAAATAGAATCCAATTTATTTATAAAAGGGAATAAAAACAATAATATTTTAGATGCGGGTGTAATGAAAGCTTCTATTAATGGATATGGTGGGAACGATCATCTTATTTTTAGGTCGGGTGTTGCGAGAGGTGGGGATGGTGATGATAATTATTATTTACGCCGTTTTCAATGGAAGAATGTTAAAAATAAAAGTATAACTAAATTAAATGCGAGAATTGTTGAGAATACAAAAGGTCAGAGTGATGTTCACTTAGGGTATACTTTAAAGGAAATAGTTAACGTAAAATGCATAGGTAATGATCTAGTATTAACAATAAAGGCAAAATCGCCATATAAAATCTCAGATGTTTTAGTACTAAATATTACATTAAAAAATGCTTATCAAGATACTTTAAATGGGAAAAAACTAAAGCATCATTACCAGCTCTATACACATGATGGGTTTTGTTTAAATCCGATTTTAAATAATAATAGTGATAAGAAAAATTCGGAAAAATTTTATGAGATTACCTATCTTCAAGATAATGATTATCTTAAGAGAAGTAATGAAAGTGATAAAGTCAAAATCAATCAAGAAAAGCAAAGTATAATTATTAATAATCATGGGTACTGTTCTCCTTCATGGGGTTATTTCAATTTTAATGGAAATATTAAAAACCTAACTTATAGAGGTGGTGACGGTAATGATTATTTAACAATGGTTAATAGAAATAGTTATATTACAGCAACAAAAGGGAATGATATTTATCAATTAAAACCCAGTGATCTTATTCAATCAGAATTGACTATTAATCTAGGTAATTTGGAGGGAAGGGATGCTCGTGATAGTAGCATTATTATAAAATCACCTGATGAATATGGAGGTCAGTTACATACAGACGGTCAATCAATATATTTTACCAATATGTTTAATGATAGAAAACTGGATATCAAATTTGTCGGTTATGAAAATAAGGACTTTCAGCATATATATATTAAGGATGCAAATGATAATTTAATTAAGATTAATTTAAATAGCAAAGGGCATGAAATAGTAACTAAAAAGACAACCGGTTTATTTACTGAACAATCGGATATATTCTATCTTAGAAGAGGTGAATCCTATCAAGGTGCTATTATTGATGCACTAGGTGGGGATGATGAAATTAATAATTATAGTGAGAAAGGTGTGATTGCTAATGGCGGTAATGGTAACGACAAACTGATAGCCTATAAGGGAATGAATGTTTTATATGGTGGGCAGGGGAATGATGTAGTTAATGGCGGTAAGCAAGGGGATTTATTACTTTCTGATTTAGGTAATGATATTTTAAATGGCAATCATGGTAATGACCACTATATTGTTGATGGTTCCAAAGGTACTGGAACAACAATTATTGATGATACCAATGGTATTAATGATATCCACTTAATGTATTTTAATAAAAAATATAAAGAAGTAGAAGAAAATGGAATGAAGTATCAGGTGTTTAAGTCAATTTCAACATTACGTGAGGTGAAAATAAAGATAATATCGTCTAACGAAATAAATAGAAATCACATTCACCATTATGACAAACTTCCTGATAATATTCCTAACGATGTTAAAGAAAGTATGAGCCATATGGTAAGGTATCTAGCTGAGCACAAGCAGTACTGGAAAAGAGAACATCCATTATTACCATGGCAGCCGATGCTTGCTTTTAAAGATTTTTTTGAAAATACAGAGCACTCAAAAATAGATTTATCTTTACCTGAAATTAATATTGCGGAGGATTCAAATCCTTCTCAGTTAGTTATAAATTTAACAAAAAATCAATATAAAATAGCTGATGAAAGCCAACATGGACGAGTATTTAAAGCAAAGATGAATATAGGCAGTATATCTATGGCACACAATGCTGCTGGTCATAATGTTTTATATGCAGACGAAGGAAATATTGATTTATTTGGTGGTGCTGGGAATGATGTGCTTATTGCAAATGGTCATAATGGATTGTTAAGTGACAATAAAGGGGAGAATACATTTATTGTTAATGGGGAATTCACAGGGGAAAGCGTTATCCATCGCTATAGTGATAAAGACACAATACACTTAATTAGCTTTAATAAAACACCAGAAATATTAGAACCTGATAACCAAAATGAAATGGCTCGCTATGTGTTCAGTTCAGAGTCCGGTTATAAAGTTACTCTTATCCAGCACAAAAATAATCAAGCACCAGTCGTTATTCATCATAATTCCTTGCCGGGTGCCCAAAAATATACGACAGCACAAAAGCTTGATTATTTAGTGAATACTTTAGCTGAAATGCGATTACAAGATGAATATAACAGCGTTGGGACTCATGATTTTGAAAGAATAAATAGTGATTGGCAACCTACTCAGCTTGTGAACAATTTTTTGTCAAAAAGGTAAGTTTATAAAGAATAGTCTATTAATACGTTGCTTTTTTTAAACTTTATAAAAAGATTGAATAAAATTAAAAGCCCTAAAATTTTTGTTGGTTTTAGGGCTTAACTAAGAAACATATTTAGCGCCATTTAGGCCCAAAAACGGTTGATTTGCTCACGTAATGCTTCTGCCGTTTTTTTACCCTTATCGCCCACTAATGCACGGCCAGCAATAAAGGCTTTGGCCTTGATACCGTTAAATAAATGGATATCCTCCGGCACGATACCGCCAGTAATGGACAGTTCTAGCCCTAAATCAGACAGTTTTCGCATTTTTTCGATATCTTCATTGGTCCAGCCAATACCGGCGAGTTCAGCATCGCGGGAGCGGTGGTAAATCGCTTGGGAAATACCTAAATCGACCCAATTTTTGGCATCTTCAAAAGTCCAATTACCATAAATTTCAATTTGGATCTCACGATTAAACTCATCGGCAACTTTTTTGCAGGCAGCAATAGTGGCAATATGCGCCGCGGCTGAGACTGTGATCCAATCTGCTCCTGCTTCAAATGCCATTCTCGATAAAATGGCTCCCCCATCGGTGGTTTTCATATCGCAAACCAGAATGTGATTAGGGTATTTTTGACGTAAAGTAGAGACCGCATTCATGCCATCAGCGAACGCTAAAATTGTACCCACCTCAATAATATCAACGAAAGTGTGTACATTTTCAGCCACTTCGAGTGCGGCAGGTAAGTTGGTTTGGTCTAATGCAATTTGGATCAAAGGCTTTGTCATTGTGATTGTCCTAAAATATTTTCATGGATTAGACGCGCAAGGCCATCACCGTTATTATCTGTAGCACAGATAGCATTCGCATGGGATTTCACCGTGTCATCGGCATTTTTCATTGCTACGCCTAGGCCCGCTAGCTCAATCATGGAGATATCGTTGTGGTTATCACCAACAGCGATAACTTGGTTTGAGTTATAACCCTGAGAGTTAAGATATTCTGCTAAACGCGTTCCTTTGTTATTGCCTTTTGCGGCAAAGTCGAAACGGTTTGACCATGATTTTTCGGCATTAAAAGTTTGTTTAATCCAAGGGGAATTTAAGAAACGTTCTAACGTAGACGGTTCACCTTCGACGACGAACTTCCAAATATAGTCAGCCTGCTGGACTTGTTCTTCAAATGAATCAATGCGATAAATTTTCGGTGGATGAGCCATGGTTGGGTCGTTAGCCCACTGTTCCATTGCACTCATGTAATCGATAGGGTCGATTTTTGAATACACCATGGCATCGGTGATGTACATCACCATTTTCAGTTTATCGTTCTGTGCTAATTCGATGAATGTCAGTGCATTCTCTTTGGTAAGGGCATTGTGCGTGATAACTTTTTCATTTTGGTAATCATAGATATAAGTACCATTGCAACAAATAATCGGCGTAGTTAGCCCGAGTTCATCATAGTAGGGACGGGCAGCAGTATGGTGGCGACCAGTGACTATCATGACGTGGCATTGTTTTGCTGCTTGTTGAATGGCTTGTTTGACTGCAGGGTGGATCGTATGTTCTTGAGTTAAAGCCGTTCCATCCAAATCAAGCGCTAATACGTTATACATAGTTGATTACCTCTATCGCTAATTAATGATTTTCTTTTATTTTCATTAAATTAGCATAATGCTTGATCAATAACCTGATAAACATCATCAATCGTGCGGCAACGGCGTAGTTTTTCAAGATCAACGCCGGTTTCACTGTCTTCATCATCGAGAACACGAGTGACTTCCATCAGACCTTCCATATGTTCATCGGATGAACTGCCTGCCAAGGTGATAAGTACGTCAACAGGCTCATCTTCGCCATCAAAAACAATCGGTTTTTCCAGTGTGACTAAAGCAAAAGCGGTTTTTAGTACCCCGTCTTCAGGCCTTGCGTGAGGAAGCGCTAAATTAGGTGCGATACAAATATAAGGCCCAAGTTTTTCAATACTGTTGATAATTGCTTTATGATAGCTAGGTTTTATCGCACCTGAAGCGATGAGCAAGTCTGTGCCTATCTTAATGGCATCACGCCAGTTATCAGCGGATGCTTGTAGCTGTATCGAATTATTGTCGATTAATGATTGTTTAAATCCCATCATTGCCTTCCTATTTTTATACATTAAGTGAATAGATACCGTTATGAGCGATATCTATACCCATGAGTGATGCTATTTATTCCCTATAAAATTGGTATGTATGATATCGAGTAGTTCATCACCAAATGAGTTGGGGTTGAGCATATTTTGTACGCCAAGAATGAATTTACCATCACCCGGATCCATTTCTGCACTAAGGTGTTTAGAGGAAACGATAATATCAGTTGCTGGTAATTTCGATTTATAATCGGAGACTGCACAAGAATCCATTACATGAGGAATGCCTTTCTTTTCGAGGTACTGGCCAATTTTCATTTTCATCATCATGGACGAGCCTTGTCCATTGCCGCAAACCGCTAAGATACGTACAGGCTTAGTACCATTATGTTCAATAGATGCAGCTTCGACTTCTTCATTGGTTTCCATTTCAGTTTCGATTGGGTTTTGTGCATCTTCTTCGGCGCGAAGTTTCTTTGCAGCAAAATACATATAGACAAGGGAGAGGGCGACAACGACAAAGAAGAACATTTTAGAGAAGGACAAACCTTGCATAATGACAGGGAAGGCGAGGGCCCAGTCGGCCATACCCATCCAACCACTAAAGTCCGTACCTTGGCTATTAATTAAGCTGATTGCCCAAGCTGAACCCAATACTTCAATGATACCCATCACGAAACACACTTTCATGACGGCTTTCCAACCCCCAAAATGGTTGGCAAAAATACCGATAGTGGCGTTCGAGAAGAACATAGGGATAAAGCCTGGAATGATCATAATGGGGGAGTTGAATGCCAACATACCGAGTACCGCAACAAATTGCCCGATAGCACCCCACATAAAACCAAATACCATGGCATTAGGGGAGAATGCATAGATAGCGGCGCAGTCAATCGCAAGAACAGCATTGGGGATCACGCGCTCTGAAATACCTTTGAAAGCTTCAGATAATTCAGCGACAAACATGCGTACACCGGTAACAATGATTTGGATGGCAACGGCAAATTTTAAACCCGTTTCAATGATATAAATAGTCCAGTGAGTGGTACCTGCCATGGTTTGTAGGTTGGGAATGCCAAAAGAAATCAGAATAACGCCAAAGAATAAGGTCATCACAATGGCGGTGGCGGAAATGCTGTCATGGAATATATGCAACCATTTGGGCAGTTTTAAATTATCTACGCTGTCTTTTTTATCGCCCAGTTTCGGAGCAACTTTGGTTGCTATCCATGAGGCAAATTGTTGCTGATGACCAATTGAGAATCCGGCTCCACCCGTCACTTCTTGCGTCGGTTTAAACATAATATTGGAAGAAATCCCCCAATACAGCGCCATTAATACCGCAGAATAAATAATGGTTTCCCACATGCTCGTCCCGAGTACAAAATAGAAAACAGCGATCAAGCCTGCTTGTTGAAACATAATATGCCCTGTCAGCATAATGGTACGAATACCGGTGACGCGGCGGAAAAGGACTAAAAGAATATTAATTGCGAGAGCTAACAACACGGTATAGCCCACCCATGAATAGTTATCTCCCATCGCTTCCATGGTGGCCATCATTGATGTATATGGGTCAATAACTGACCCTGTAAGTCCATGGTATTCAGACATTTTTTCGATGACGGGTTTAAAACTGGACACTAAGGTACTGGCACCCACGCCAACTAGCATAAAACCAACAATCGTTTTGATTGTCCCTTTGAGGATTGTCGTGCCATCGCGCTTTAATAGCCAATAACCGATAAATGTGACTAAGCCTAATAATAGAGGCGCTTTTGTCATTACTTGGCTGTAAAAAATATAGAAAGCGTCGTATAAAAAATCCATATTTTTACCTCTAATCAAATTGTATTTGTAATTTATCTGGGTCAGAGATTAATCATATTGATCGTATCTGGTGTTATTGCGATATAATCATTTAAAGCGACTAATCAGTCTCGCAAAAATCAAATGTGATCATATGTAATCATGAATTGCTCTTTTTTGATTGTTCTCATTTGTGCGTTTTTTTACCAGCAAAAAAATAAATAAATGGCGACCTGATCACGTAAAATTTAAAATTATCTTATATATCAATAGAGTAAATTTATATTTGTCAAATGTTGTTTTTTTACCTGAGCAAAGGTTGACAATAGTAAGTGAGATAAATAGAATCAAAACCAATCACCAATAATCATTTTGAATCATAATCCATCATCAAGGTGATTATTAACTAATAAGGCGATGATTATGAATGAAGTGCAAAGACACAATGAAATATTGTCGTTATTGGAAACACATCGAGTGATCAATGTTTCTCATATTACCGAACAATTTAGTGTGTCTCCTGCAACAGCTCGTCGTGATATTTCAAAGTTAGATGAGCAAGGTAAATTGCGAAAAATCCGTAATGGTGCTGAACGTATTGAAAATAAAAAACGTAAGTGGACACCGTTAAACATTAACAGTACTGAGCACTATGAAGAAAAATCTGAAATCGCAATTAAAGCGGCAGCGCTTTGTCTTCCTGGGGAAAGCGCTGTCATTAACTGTGGTTCTACCGCGTTTATGTTAGGGCAGCAATTATGCGGGAAAAACGTACAAATTGTGACTAATTATTTTCCATTAGCGAGCTATTTGATTGATCAAGACCATGATGACGTCATTCTAATCGGTGGGCAGTATAACAAAGCACAAAACATTTTTTTGAATCCGGCTTTGAACACGTTAATGGGCTATGCAGGTAACTGGATGTTTACTTCAGGTAAAGGGTTAACGGAAGCTGGATTATATAAAGCTGACATGCTGACTGCGGTTGCAGAGCAGCAAATGCTTGACCAAATTGATAAATTAGTTGTTGTTGTAGACAGTTCCAAAGTGGGTCATCGAACCGGAATGTTATTTTGCCCAGCTAATAAGATAGATGTTCTTATTACTGGAAGAAATGCCAACTCTGAGGTTATCAAAGCGATTGCCGCACAGGGCACGCGAGTGATACTGGTTTAATTCCGTCGTATACCTAATTTTTAACATTTAAACCAATTCAGCCTTCATGCCTTAATTTCTCGATTAAGGCATCAGGCTCCCTACATCTAAAATTCTTGAAAAAGGTATTATGACTATGAGCAAAGTTAATGAAATCACACGTGAATCTTGGATTTTAAGTACATTTCCTGAGTGGGGAACGTGGCTAAATGAAGAAATTGAAAAAACGGTTGTTGAACCTAATACCTTTTCAATGTGGTGGCTAGGATGCACAGGGATTTGGTTAAAAAGTGAGGGAAATACCAATGTTTGTATCGATTTTTGGTGTGGAACAGGGAAAAAAACACAAAAAAATCCATTGATGAATAAGCAACACCAAATGATGCGCATGGGGGGAGTTGAAGCGCTACAACCAAACTTACGCACTGCGATTTTCCCTTTAGACCCGTTTGCCATTAAAAATGTTGATGCGATTTTAGCGTCTCATGACCATGCTGACCATATTGATGTGAATGTGGCGGCGGCGGTAATGCAAAATTGCGGCGACCACGTTAAATTTATTGGTCCTCAAGCCTGTGTAGATTTATGGATTAAGTGGGGCGTACCAGTAGAGTGTTGTGTAGTCGCCAAAGTTGGCGATGTACTGGAAGTAGGGGATATGAAAATCCGTGTGTTAGATTCATTTGACCGCACAGCATTGGTGACATTGCCACAGGGTGTTTCTTCCACTGATAAGCAAATTTTAGATGGCATGGATTCTCGTGCGGTGAACTACTTGATAGAAACAACTGGCGGCTCTATTTATCATTCCGGCGATTCACATTATTCAAACTATTATGCGGCGCATGGTAACCGTTACAATATTGATGTCGCACTGCTTTCTTTTGGCGAAAACCCACGTGGTGTGACGGATAAAATGACGTCATCGGATATTTTACGTGCAGCAGAATCATTAGATTGTGAGCGGGTTATTCCATTCCACCATGATATTTGGGCAAACTTCCAAAATGACCCGCGTGAAATAGAAGTGTTGTGGAATATGAAAAAAGAGCGTTTGCAATATAAATTTGCCCCGTTCTTCTGGCAAGTGGGTGGGAGATATACTTATCCAACAGATAAAGACCGCATGCATTATCAACATTTCCGTGGCTTTAGTGATATTTTCAAAAATGAACCTGAATTACCATATAAAGCATTTTTATAATTAATTGGTTTGTTAAGAAAAGCAGAAGGGGAAACTTTTCTGCTTTTTTAATTGGACTTAATAACGAAAAAAACCGTCACCATGAAGTGACGGTTTAAGTGATTGAATTAGAAATTATTCTTTTTCGGTTAAGATAAACATGCCGTATGGGTGGATCTGCAAATAAAGTTTTTCCCCAATAGTGGGTTGCAACTGCGTCGCATTAATTTGCAGTAACATAGATTGACCGTGCCAATCAACAGTGACCTCGTATTGAGGTCCCATATAAGCAACGTGAGTAACTGTGCAGCATTGGCTATCTTCGCCTTGCAAACTCAGTGTGATGGCTTCAGGACGAACCCCCACAGTCACCGCAGTTTTATCTGTAACAAACCGCTCTGGACGCGGTAAACGATAATTGAAAATATCCACCGAGTCAGCGCTAAGAGTTGCAGGGAAAATATTTGCATCCCCCATAAAGCTCGCCATAAATTTTGACGCTGGCTGGCGGTATAGCGCTTGCGGTGAACCTAACTGCATGATTTTCCCTTTATTCATCACTAGAACCATATCCGAAACCGCAAAAGCCTCGCTTTGGTCATGGGTGACATATAAAGAGGTGATATTGAACTGTTGCTGTAACTCACGAATTTTTTCACGCATGCTACGACGCAAATTTGCATCCAAGTTACTTAATGGCTCATCAAATAATAGCACTTTAGGCTTGAGTATCAATGCACGAGCTAAGGCTACACGCTGCTGCTGACCTCCAGAAATTTGGTCAACAAAACGGTCAGAAAAACCGGCCAAATCCACTAACTCTAATGCTTCTTCAACTCGTTTTTTAATTTCCGCTTTGGGTAATCCTAACATTTTTAAGCCATAACCGACATTATCCCCTAACGACATATGTGGGAATAGGGCGTAGGATTGGAAAACCATACAAATATCACGCTGTTGAATTGAACGGTCTGTCACATCTTCGCCATCAATAAACATGCGGCCTTCAGTGGGTTTTTCTAACCCCGCCACTAGGCGTAATACGGTAGTTTTACCGCAACCGGATGGGCCGAGTAGGGTCACCATGCTACCTTGCGGAATAGAAAGACTTAAATCATCGATGACGGTATTGTTGCCAAAGCGTTTAGTCACATTTTTTAGTTCAACAAAATTATGTTGTGTCATGTCAGTTACTCCGTGATTACTCTGCATTTTTGGCTTTGGAACGTGAAACACGGGCTTCGCCAATCAAATAGTCAAATAAGAAAATAATTGCCAACATTACGACAATCAGGATTGAGCCATAGGCAATGGCAACGCCATATTCACCGTCTTCTACACGGTTCAAAATATAGGCTGTAGCGACGCGAGTATCAGGAGTAACCAAGAATACAATCGCACTGACCGTGGTGATCGCACGGACAAAGCTATAGATCAGCGCTGATAAAATGGCTGGGCGCAACAATGGCAGTAAGATAAAGAAGATGGTACGCATTGAACCCGCTCGTAAGCTGAGAGAGGCTTCATCCAACGATTTATCAATTTGCCCTAAGCCTGCAATACCTGCACGGATCCCGACAGGAACGTTACGCATGGTCATTGATATAATGACGATAGCGGCAGTTCCCGTTAAATAAAATGGGGAATCGTTAAAGGCTAAGATGTATGACACGCCCGCAACTGTTCCTGGTACGGCAAAGCACAGCATCGTGGTAAATTCGATAGTCTTTTTACCGCGGAACTCTTGGCGAACCACAATATAGGCAATTAATAAACCGAGGATCGCGGTGATGGGGGCGGCAATACCGGCGTACAGAAGGGTATCCAACAATGATGGCCACGCACCATCGCTCATTCCTTGACCGAATAATTTTATAAAGTTATCGAAAGTTAAGGTGTAATCAACACCCCAGTTAACGGTAAAGCTACCGTAGAAAATACTGCCGTATAACAATACGTTAAATGCAACCCAAATCGCTAAGAAAGTGGTCACAGTGGCAATTAATGACGTTGGTAAAGGCTGAACATCACCACGGTAAGATTTTCCTGATACGGTGACATAGGAGCGTTTACCTATCCACATATACTGCACGCAGAAGACTAATAGTGAGAACACTAATAGTGATGCACCCAAGGTACTGGCGGCTTGATAATCCAGCTGTGAACCGGTGATATAAAAGTAAATTTGCGTTGCGAGTACGTCGAAGTTACCGCCTAAAACCAATGGGTTACTAAAGTCAGCAAGCGATTGCACAATGACGATTAAAAATGCGTTCGCCAAAGCAGGTTTCAGTAATGGCATAAACACATTAAAGAACGTTTGGTAGCGGTTTGCCCGCAGTGTGTACGACGCTTCTTCTAATGATGGATGAATGGTTTTAATTGCCCCATCTAAAATCATAAATGACATAGGGGTAAATGCGAGGACTTGAGCCAACCAAATACCGGTGAAGCCATATAACCAGTTGGTATTTTCCAGACCCATATAGGTCGCAAGGAATTCAGTAATATAGCCCGAACGCCCCATCATCAAGGTGACCCCTAAGCCAACCACAAATGGCGGAGTGACGATAGGCAAAATAGAAAAAACACGGCCAATGATGGCAGAGCGTTTAGCAATACGCGTCGTATAAATGGCTAAAATTAAGCCAAAGAAAGTACAGCCAGCCCCTACCGCTAACGATAAAAATACTGAGTTAATAATAACTTGGACAATATGAGATTGCGTCAAAATTGCCACAAAGGCGAATGGTGCAAAGTCCCCATTTCCATCAGTAAACATCGGAATGAAAATAGCGACACTCGGGAACACAATAAACAGGGTTATCAAAGCAACAACGGTGATTAGCGAGCCAATAACGAATTGGTCTCCACCGAGCCACTCAAGTCGAGTTAACGCCAGTGTCATCACCATACCCAAGGCGATAAATAGTACAATAGTTGAGTAACCTAACCCTTTTCCTTCAAAATAGGAGGTTAAGATCACCACGGCTGCGGTGACAACCGCCACGCCAATATCGAAATAATGGCGGGTTTTATGGTAACGATCCGCTGGTGTTAACGGGCGAATAAATAAAATAGAAGGCAATAAATACCAGAGCCAGCTAATGTTTAGGTTGCTCCAACCGTAAGCCGCTATGATTTCGTCTTGTGTTGAGTCAAGTACGCCATAGTCTAAGCTCCAAGAAGGCAGCAACGCGAAACCTAGCCAAGCAATCAGCAGCCAAAAAAATATGCTATCTTTTTTGGTTGAGGTCGATAAGGTTAGGGTTTGAGACATAGTTCCCCCTAAGCTCGTCATATATTGCGCTGTCACAGTGTTGGCTTCACTCCATTACCCCAGTCACATACTTTTGTATGCGTTTAGGGATAACGTCATGCGGCGCTGGCGACAACTCAAATTATTCAGAGCTTAATTAAATTTAATTTTTATTTTAGTTTAGTAAGAGCTCAGTGCGGTGGATGGCCACCGCACGAGATAGCTATTTGCTCATTTTGACTTCTGTTACCCATTTATTGATAAGGTTCTTACGGACATCAGCATCACCGTATTTGTCCATATCGTAATTAATTAGGTTTAACTCATTGAGTTTTAAAGAAATAGGAGATGACTCAGCTGTCGTATTGGTTAAGATTTGGTAAGATTTTCCTTCTTTCCAACTTAACTCTTGGGCTTCTTTCGATAAGACGAAATCAACAAACAGTTTCGCGTTATCCATATTGCGTGCATTTTTCAGGATACTGATCCCGCCAATTTCATAGCCAGTACCTTCGCATGGTGCGATAAGCTCTAATGGCGCGCCATTTTCCACTTCTAATGAATAATCATGTAAAAAGCCAATACCAATGGCCGACTCACCGCGAGCGGCGTTACGTGCTGGGGCAATACCTGACTTAGTATATTGAGAGATATTTGAGTTTAATTTTTTAAGGTAATCAAAGGCTTGCTCATTACCCCATAATTGGTCGAAAGTGGCTAATGCGGTATAAGCGGTTCCTGAACTTTGTGGGTCTGCAATTTGAATTTCGCCTTTATATTCAGGTTTGGTTAAATCTTTCCAGCAAGTTGGGATAGGTAACCCTTTCTCTTTTAGGCGGTCTTTGTTAACGCCAAACCCTAAAATACCGATGTAAACTGCGGAAGAGTAATTACCTTTACGTTTTGCAGGGTCTTGGAATTGTGGCATGATTTCAGCCAGATTTGGCGATTTGTATGGTTCAAGTAAATCCATTTCCCCTGCTTGTGAATGTGGGTCTAATGTACCGCCGTACCACACGTCAGCTTGTGGGTTTCGTTTTTCAGCTTCGATTTTGGCTAACGTACTGCCAGAACCATTACGTACAAAGGTGGTTTTGACATCATATTTCTTAGCAAAAGCTTGTGTTTCAGTTTCACACATGGCGTTAGTGGCGCTACAGTAAACGACTAAACGGCCCGCAGCATTTGCAGTAGTAGTAATAGCTGCAAGGGATAAGCCTGCAGCAACAAGCGTAGAGAGAGTTTTCAGTTTCATTGTCAGTCCTTTATTCAGGTTTTATTATCAGAGGGTGAAACAGTGCCCGCCAAATGCTCTCGTTTGCTGACATTGGCAATCAATAGAGGCATTAGCAGTAATCCCATCAAAGCCGCGGCACTGGCAAGTAAGGAAAACATGCCTGACCAACCATAATGTGCAATGACTTGAGAGAGTGGCCACCCGGCAATCGCCGCCCCTAAATAGGCGTACAAACCGAGATAACCTGTTACCGCTCCAGCTGCTTTTTTATGACAATATTCTGTTGCAGCTAGACCGATTAACATTTGTGGTCCAAAAACAAAAAATCCAATCGCAAAGAAGCATGCAGCCAATAAAGCATAGTGATGAATTGGCGTTAACCATAAGGCACTTACTGAGACACAAAGACCCAATGAAAACAGCAGGATCATAGGCGCTCGTTGGCCACGAAACAGAATATCAGAGCCCCAACCAGAGCAGAGTGCCCCTAATAATCCGCCCAGCTCAAATAACGATAATGTTGCATTCGCACTGAGTAAATTGGTGCCATGTTTCTCTGTTAACCATAGATTTCCCCAATCATTTATCGCCATGCGAATGAGATAAACCAAAATATAGGAGAAGCCCAGTAACCAAATCATACGGTTAAAAATGATGGCATCTTTTAATATCACTAGCATTGGCATTGGCGGCGATAAGCGCTCTTGGCGCAACTCCAAAACATCGTGTCGCCACTGCCCAACGCTTGGAAGCTGCTCTTCTTGCGGTGTGCCACGTAATTGACGACATAACCACAGCCCAATAATGACACCAATAACACCAGGGACAATTAAGGCCATTTGCCAACTGTATTGGGTCGCCAATAATGCGGTAAGCAAGGGTAGTAACATTCCCCCAAGGTTGATGGAGATATTCCATAATCCCCACCAAAAGCCACGTTCATTACGTGAATACCAATGCGTTAGAATGCGTGCACAAGGCGGCCAACCCCAACCTTGGAAAAAGCCATTTAATGTCCAAACAATTAATAACGCTGGAAACGATAAGCAATAGGCAAAAATGATGTTGAGTAACCCCGTCATCACTAAGCCAACCCCCATAAACCAACGGTATCCTGTAATATCGTGGAAAATCCCTGAAAGAAACTTGGAGATTCCGTAAGTCAAATAAAACGACGTCGCTATCCAACCTATGTCACTTTTATCGAGAAACAGTTCGTTTTGCATAACAGGCATCACGAAGTTAAAACTCTTTCGTGTGAGGTAAAAAGTGGCATAACCAATAATCAT
Source organism: Providencia sp. PROV255 (assembly GCF_028478065.1). Lineage (NCBI taxonomy): Bacteria > Pseudomonadati > Pseudomonadota > Gammaproteobacteria > Enterobacterales > Morganellaceae > Providencia > Providencia sp. PROV255. Next base: position 39,002 of record NZ_JAMPMI010000005.1, read on the forward strand.
TGATAGCATTAAGCGGCGACGCCAAAAACGATACGTGTTATCCAGACTCAACGTGTCTTTACCTGTCATAGGGCGGTTTCTCTTGTTAAGGAAAATGTAATCAAGTTTTTAACAAAAAGGATGAGAGAAGGTATTAGAGGGCTAGGAATTATTCCTAGTTTTGCGATGTTTTATCTTAAAATGTGGGCAAGTTAACACTTATTTGTGTTCCGTTTTGGGTTGTTAATGTCCAATCACCACCTAAGGCTCGAACTCGCTCCTCAATACCGCGCAACCCAAAGCCACTAGTGCGTTTGCTAAATGGAATGCCGACGCCATTATCATTAACAACAAGCTGGATCGAGTCACCTATTTGCTTAAGAGATATGTGGATTTGTGTGGCTTTTGCATGTTTACTGATATTGTTAAGTAACTCTTGGACGAGGCGATAAAGCGTAAACAACACTGTTTCATTGATCGGTGTTGTTTGTAAGCCATAATGAAAGTGGCATTGAATATTATTCTGTGGAAAAGAAAATTCAACAATTAAGTGTGTTAGTGCATTTTCAAGCGACATTTCATCTAACACAGGAGGGCGCAACTGGCGCAATAATTGCCGCGTAGATTGATGAATTTGTTGCGCTAATTCATTTATTTGACTTGCTGCTTGGTGGCTGATGTCATCTGTTGCTGTTTTTTTCACTAACATCGACTGAATTTGAATCGCGGTGATATTTTGCCCAATTTCATCATGCAGCTCACGGGCAATCGCTTTTTTGATATCTTCTTCGGTATGCACGAGCTGCAACATTAAGTCGCGCCGTGTTTTTAGTTCTTCTTCTAAGCGTTGGCGATAACGTTGTAGGTTACTCGCCAGCTGTTTTTGTCGGCTAATTGCTATCCCAAGGCCAATACCAATTAAGGCTTGAGTGCTGAGAAACATTTCTAATTCTTCTAAATCAGCAAATGCACCGTGAAATTGCCGGGCAAAAGTAATGATTAAACTACCTAATAATGCAGAAAGTACGCCACCTTGCCAGCCATAACGATAAGCCATAAAAACGTTAGGAATAAACACCAGTAAGACAATTAACCGTTCAATTTCGGGAGCAAAAAATACTTGGGCGCTGAGCCCAACGACACAAAATAGAAAACACCAAACAATTAAAGAGGTTCGTAATTGCTTATCTGGCGTCCCATAATCAAGGAGCATTTGGTAGTGCTGTTCGTGTAGATATTCATAAATAAGGTAAACAAAAGGAGAAAGCAGTATCCCTCCGGTGAATGTTGTTAGGAATAATTGGCTAATGGAATAAGATGATAACCCACTGAATAATAAAGCATGTAATACACTATTTGCCGCAACGCCTGCGAGTAATAATAATAACCGCTGCCAATATAACGTATAACGCCACCAGATATTTTGAATAACAAAAGCAACACCGAGACTTAATAACGGTGATAACAGTAAAATAGGTTGGAAGAGAAGTTGCTCTGATGATAACCAAAAATTTAATATCCCTTCGCTAAGTAGCAGTGTTGGCCAGTAGCGTCGCCAAAGGATAATCATCAATGCTAGGCGTAAGCCTTGCGGCAGAAATAAAGTTGCCTGAAAACTGTTTTGACTTAAATAAAAGCCGATGATCCACAACCCAATCCATAACAGCGAATAAGTAAAAAATAAGAAGATGGATTGCAGCGTTAACCGTAAGCTTTTATTCATGCCTAAATTACCGTGAAATTAGATTATGTTCTAGCGCGTAGTGAACAAGGTCGATGGTATTTTCGCATTGCAATTTGCCTAATATATTTGCGCGGTGAACGTGCACGGTTTTATGGCTTAATTCAAGTTGCTCTGCGATCACTTTTACACTCAAGCCAGCAACTAATAAATCAAATACTTCCCGTTCCCGAGGTGTCAATTCATGTAGGCTTTGCTGTTGTTGAGGTGAGTGGCGTAGTGCTCGCATAGCATCGGAACATAAGTAGCAGCCGCCTTGGTGGACAGAGCGAACAGCTTGCACTAACTCTTCAGGGCCACAACGTTTAGTTAAATACGCGCTGGCTCCCGCATCTAAAGCACTTTGCACAAAGGCTGGGGTATCATAAATGCTCAATATAATGGTGCGAAAATCAGGCTTTTTTTGACGTAAACGTGATAAAAGCTGTAAACCGTTTTCATCTGGCATCGATATATCCATGATGGCGACATCGATATCCAAATTAAGCAAATTAGGCCAAGCTTCTTGGGCATTCGCATATTGCCCAACAACAGAAATATCGGGTTCCAGTGTTAAAAGTTGAGCGAAACCAGAACGCACAACCACGTGGTCATCAACTAAAGCGATTTTTATCATATTTTTTATCAATTTGATGAGTAGGGTATTGGGAAATCTTATATCAATATCGAGAAAGATTAGCTACCAGCAGAATGTAAAATTCTGCTGTTCATCCATAATGACGAGCAATTTTTTTATTGGGGTAAAATTTTCACGCAAACTTATTCATGTTGAATAATAAATGACCAAAAAACAAGGTGTATAAAAATAGCGACAGACGCCACTTTGGGGTGTCGCCAAAAGGAGACATTTATCTTATTGATAAATATAGATTTATAAATTTGATGTTTAGGGTGTCTTAAATTAGCGACAATATTGAGAAAGAGATAAACCGTTTCAGTGTATCCAGAATCACTGAATAGACGGTAAAAAATAAATTGTCTTATTTTTTAATGTGTTAAAAAATAAATTGAAAAGTTGGCACGGTATGTGCATAATAATATTCAGTTGCTCATTCAACTTCTTATGTAGGTCCAAAATTAGTTGGGTACATACCACATAAACCAAGAATGACGCCAAAGTAAGGTGCCTACCGTCCAACAGCACAGATATTCGCCTTCGGGCCTTATCAAACACAGGGCGACACGTGGAGTGAGGCACCACCTATATAATTATCTTTAATGTAAAGACATAATTATATAAAAGCAGCAACCATCAGAATCAGAGTAGTTGTTATCGCTGGCGGGGTAAAGGTAAGTCCTTTATCCCGCCTTCCTATTTTATGCCCACCATAATGCCCGTCATACTTTGTACCACAGCGTTGTTGGCTGCTCTCGTCTACCCGAATCACATACTTATAGAGATATCTTCACTTGGCGCCTAGCTGCAATCCGAATTATTTAGGGCATAGCTGAGTGTTTTATTTTTAAAGCAAAAACTAAAGAAAAGACGAAAGAATTCATTTAATAAGACCTATCGATTCTTTTATGCTTTCGTTTATGCGAAAAAGGAACATCCGGAGCGATGAACATACCTATCTGAAAATTATCATTTTTTACCAATTAAATTGGCACGTTCATTGCTTTTAGTTGTTACACTTAGTCTGATTTTAACGCTATGGGACACATAATTTGGATTGTGCTTTTCGCATGACAAAGAGTTCTGCTACCATTGCAATACGTTGAATGGGTATGAGATGAATGTATTGAGTAAATGGCGTTTTTTCCCGCGCTCCTTGCGCCAACTCGTTGTGATGGCATTTTGGCTTGTACTACTTCCTTTATTAGTACTCGCTTACCAGGCATATCAAAGTCTGGAGCAACTTAGTAACCAAGCTGCCAATATCAATAAAACCACGTTGCTTGACGCACGGCGTAGTGAAGTGATGAGTAGTCTCGCCTTAGAAATGGAACGGAGCTATCGTCAATATTGTGTGTTACAAGATCCCACCTTGCAAACGCAATATCAGAAACAGTTTGCAGATTATCAGCAAATGTTCGAGCGTCAGAAAACAATCTTACCCACTTCGTCAGACACCTCCGCATTGACTAACACTTTGGATGCACTTAAAACGGTCGCTTGTGAAAACAATGAGCCGACAGAAAAAATTACACGAGCTTTAGAACAGTTTTCTGCCGAAAATGCCTCATTAGTGCAAGAAACTCGTGATGTGATTTTTAGCCGTGGAGAACAGTTACAAAAAGCAATTGCGAATAAAGGTCAATTATTTGGCTGGCAGAGCTTAATTTTATTCTTATTAAGCGCTTTACTAGTTGCATTATTCACAAGGATGATTATTGGCCCAGTTAAAGCTATCGAACGAATGATTAACCGTCTTGGAACTGGACGCACGATAGCCAATAATATTGAGCGCTTTAAAGGCCCTAGGGAATTACGGACAATTGCGCAGCGTATTATTTGGTTAAGTGAGCGATTAGCATGGCTTGAATCACAGCGTCATGAATTTCTTCGCCATATTTCACATGAATTAAAAACACCTCTTGCAAGTATGCGTGAAGGAACGGAGTTACTTGCTGATGAGGTAGCTGGACCATTAACGGTGTCTCAAAAAGAAGTTGTAGAAATTTTGGATCACAGTAGTAAGCATCTTCAGCAACTTATTGAGCAATTACTTGACTATAATCGTAAGCTTGTAGATGACCCACCAGAAGCACAGATTGTTGATTTACAAAAGCTCATTGAAGATATCGTCAAAGCACATAACTTACCCGCACGGGCTAAAAACATCAAAACAGAAGTGCGTTTAAAAGTGGATAGCTGTTTAGCTGAACCCTCACTTCTTGGGCGAGTTATTGATAATATCTATTCCAATGCGGTGCACTATGGCGGCGAATCAGGTAATATTTGGATCTCTAGTCGACAAACAGGCAATAAATTGCTAATTGAAGTTGCGAATACGGGTACGCCAATTCCTGAATCTGAGCAAAGCATGATTTTTGAACCTTTTTATCAAGGCTCATTACAAAGAAAAGGTGCTGTTAAAGGAAGTGGGCTAGGGCTAAGTATTGCGCAAGATTGTATTAAACAAATGGGGGGTGAGCTTTCTCTTGTTCCCACTAAATCAGCAGATGTCTGTTTTAGAATTGAACTGCCTCTAACCGCAGAGAATGAATAATGGTAAATCGGTCTACAGGTGTTTGGGCGGTACTTTACCGTAACGCATCGTTAAGTAAAAATAATCGAAGAGTACCTTATGTGATGAGACGTACAGGGCTCAATTTTGGGGCGGTCTTATTTTCCCTAATCTTAAGTGGATGTGTCGCTAAAAATGGCCAGTCACCGCTCGAAACTCTAGCGCAAGTCGTTGTGCCTGAGGTAAAAGTTACGGACTATCGGTATACATCATGTGAAACGATCTGGAACAATGACCAACCTACTGCACGGGAAAACGCGCTATTTTGGTTGCGAATGATGGATTGTGCCGATCGTACTGAAACCAGTCAAGCACGTGAGGAAGCAGGTAAAATCGAGGTAACAAACTGGTCGAGTGCATTTCAACAGAACATTTTGTTGAATTCTGCAGATCCGTCTATTGCTGAACGTCGCAAAATGCTGGATAGCATTAATACGTATAGTTTGAATTTTCCAACAGCAGTACGGCCATTATTGCAATTATGGCGTGAGCAACAGGTGCAAATTATCAACTTGTCAGATGCGGGGGCTCGTTATAAGCGCCTACAACAAGAAATGGATACAAAGCTCGACCGCTTGAAAGAAGATAATGCTAAATTGGCTTTCGAACTGAATACGACCTCCCGTAAGCTTGAAAACTTAACGGATATTGAACGTCAGCTTTCTTCTCGTAAGAAAAGCACGAACGAAACCGAAAAAGAGGTAGAAAATGGGGTTGAAGGAGATAAACCTATTTCCTCTGAAGTGCCAAAGCCTGATAGCAGCGCATCTTCTCCAGTAGAGCAAAATTCATCGGAGAATGAACAAAAATGACGAATCGTAAGTCAGCAAATTTGTTACTAGTTGACGATGACCCAAGTCTTCTGAAACTGTTAGGTATGCGTTTGAGTAGTGAAGGCTTTAAAGTCACTACCGCGGAGAGCGGCCCTGAAGCGCTAAAAATCTTACAAAAAGAAAAATTAGATTTAGTGATCAGTGATTTACGTATGGATGAAATGGATGGCATGGCGCTTTTCGATGAGATACAAAAAGCCCATCCAAACATGCCTGTCATTATATTAACAGCTCATGGCTCGATTCCTGATGCCGTCGCGGCAACACAACGAGGCGTATTTAGTTTTTTAACTAAGCCAGTCGACAAAGACGCATTATATAAAGCGATTGATGAAGCACTCGCGCTCTCTTCAACACCCATAAGTGATGAAGAGTGGAGCTCTGGTATTGTCACACGTAGCCCCTTAATGATACGCCTGTTAGAACAAGCGCATATGGTGGCACAATCTGATGTTAGCGTATTGATTAACGGGCAAAGTGGTACAGGTAAAGAGGTTTTAGCGCAGGCGATTCATAAAGCTAGCCCTAGGGCGCGTAAGCCGTTTATTGCCATTAACTGTGGTGCACTACCTGAACAATTATTAGAGTCTGAACTATTTGGGCATGCAAAAGGCGCCTTTACTGGCGCAGTTAGTAATCGCGAAGGGTTATTCTTTGCAGCCAGTGGTGGGACGTTATTTTTAGATGAAATTGGTGATATGCCAATGCCATTGCAGGTTAAATTACTGCGGGTATTGCAAGAGCGCAAAGTTCGTCCTTTAGGTAGCAACCGTGATTTAGATATTGATGTACGTATTCTGTCTGCAACTCACCGTAACCTACCAAAAGCAATGGAAAAAAATGAGTTTCGTGAGGATCTTTACTATCGTTTAAATGTGGTCAACTTACGTATTCCTGCGTTAAATGAACGTTCAGAAGATATTCCATTATTAGCTAATCATCTATTGCGTGAAGCTGCATCACGTCATAAACCTTTCGTACGTAGTTTTTCCAGTGATGCAATGAAATGCTTAATAACAGCGAGCTGGCCGGGCAATGTCCGTCAATTAGTGAATGTGATTGAACAGTGTGTTGCATTAACGACGTCTCCTGTTATAAGCGAAGCACTGGTTAGCCAAGCACTTCAAGGTGAAAATACGGCGCTACCAACATTTGTTGAAGCTCGCAATCAGTTCGAATTGAATTATCTACGTAAGTTATTACAAATGACGAAAGGAAATGTTACCCAAGCTGCCCGAATGGCAGGACGAAACCGTACAGAATTTTATAAATTACTTGGCCGTCATGATTTAGAAGCTAATGATTTTAAAGAATAAATAAGTATTATTTACCACATGGTTGTTATCGATTACATTATGTGGAATAAGGCAATTCATATTCACGCTCCGGGAGAAAAAATACCTTATGAGCCGTAAGCTTAATATTTCACTAGCACAACTTAATTGGTTAGTCGGTGACATCGAAGGCAACTGCGATCGCATGCTGCAAGTTGTGAGTGAACAAGCACCAAACACAGATATTGTCATGTTTTCAGAGCTGTCTTTGACAGGGTATCCACCAGAAGATTTAATTTTCCGAGCTGATTTCGAGGACCGCTGTTTAGTACAACTCGACCGTTTGCAAAAAGCCAGCCAAGAAACGGCGATTATTGTTGGTCACCCATGGTATGAAGGGGATGATATCTATAATGCGCTGTCCTTTTTCTATCAAGGCAAATTGCACGCTCGCTATTTTAAACAAGAGTTGCCAAATTATGGTGTGTTTGATGAACCCCGTTATTTCACTGCAGATGAAAAATCCTGTGTTGTTGAATTTAAAGGTTATCAGCTCGGTTTATTAATTTGTGAAGATATTTGGTATGACGAGCCAGTAGATGCAGTCAAAGGGGCGGGTGCTGAAATATTATTAACCATCAATGCATCTCCTTATGATATTCATAAAGAACATATTCGAACCGACTTATTAGTCGAACATTGCAAACGCACTCATATGCCAATTGTGTATCTCAACCAAGTGGGTGGGCAAGATGAATTGGTGTTTGATGGTGGCTCAAAAGTCATTGCAAATAAAGGTAAACAAATCTTTAAATTGGCAGAATTTAAAGAGCAAGTTATCACAGTTCAATTTGATGAACTTGCATTGGTGAGCGAAGGTAGCGTATTTATTGAGAATGACCCAGTTGCTCAGGTATACCAAGCTTTAGTTATGTCAACTCGTGACTACATCAATAAAAATGGTTTTAATGGTGCAATTTTAGGGCTATCAGGCGGTATTGACTCAGGGCTAACGGTGGCTATTGCGGTTGATGCTATAGGGAAAGAGCATGTGCAAGCTGTCATGATGCCATTCCGCTATACTTCTGAAATGAGTATTCACGACGCTAAAGAGCAAGCTGATTTGCTTGGGGTTGAATTCGATATCGTATCCATCGAACCGATGTTTGATGCCTTTATGGCTCAGTTAACGCCGATGTTTGAAGGAACCGCGGTTGATACCACTGAGGAAAACTTACAAGCACGTTGCCGAGCGGTTATTTTAATGGCAATGTCAAATAAACGTCGTCGCTTAGTGTTGACTACCAGTAATAAAAGTGAATCTGCTGTTGGTTATTCAACATTATATGGCGATATGGCAGGTGGTTTTGATGTGTTAAAAGATGTGCCTAAAACCCTTGTTTTTGAGTTAGCTAAATATCGTAATACATTATCTCCAGCAATTCCTCAACGTGTGATTGATAGGCCACCGTCAGCAGAACTTGCTCCAGGGCAATTAGATCAAGACAGCTTGCCGCCTTATGATGTGTTAGATGCATTATTGGAAGGCTACGTGGAAAAAGACTTGTCAGTTAATGATTTAATCAAACTTGGTTTTGATAAAGACGTGGTACGAAAAGTTGTACGTCTTGTTGATATTAATGAATATAAACGCCGTCAGGCTCCTGTTGGGCCACGTATTACGATGCGTAATTTCGGTAAAGATCGCCGCTATCCGATCACCTCAGGTTTTGGCCGTAAAAACTGGTCATAACAGGAATTATTTATGAAAAAAATTGATGCAATTATAAAGCCATTCAAACTTGATGATGTTCGTGAAGCATTGGCTGAAGTGGGTATTACCGGAATGACGGTAACTGAAGTGAAAGGCTTTGGACGTCAAAAAGGGCATACTGAGCTTTACCGTGGTGCAGAGTATATGGTTGATTTTTTACCTAAGGTTAAAATTGAAATTGTTGTCCCTGATGACATTGTTGAAAACTGTGTCGAAACCATTATGCAAACGGCCCAAACGGGCAAAATTGGCGATGGGAAGATCTTTGTTTATGATGTAGCTCGAGTGATCCGTATTCGGACTGGTGAGCAAGATGAAGAAGCGATTTAATAAATTACGTTATGTGAAAAAGCGGTAACGGAAAATACACAGGAATGGGATTAGAATTGCGTATTTATTATGCGAGTCCGTTACCGCTAAATTTAGAAAAAGGGCAAACACTTAACCATTTAAACCATTTTCTTCAGTTAATATGTTTCAGAGAATGCTCTTCTAAACAGAAGAGCATTTTTTATCCATTAATTGAGGGGTAATACTTTATGTGGTCCAAAACATTCATAGTGAATAGCATCGGCATCGACACCCATTGCAATTAGCTGTTTGCCTACGTGCTGCATAAAACCAACAGGGCCACAGAAATAGAATTGCATGTTCGGTTGCTCAATCCATTCACGTACCAATTCTAAATTCATTAAACCTTCATATTGGTAATCAAACCCGAGACGATCTTCCTCTCTTGGTTGATTAAACCAAATCGCAGATTGGCTGGTTTGTTGTTTTGCTAATAGTTGTTGAATTTCGTGCCTAAAGGCATGAACAGCACCATTTTCAGCGGCATGGAACCAATTAACTTGAGCATTGTGACCTTGTTCTGTTAGATGATTTAACATACTCAGCATTGGGGTTAAACCAACGCCTGCAGAGATCAAGGTAACAGGTGTCTGGCCATCAACATCAATGAAGAAATCACCACATGGTGGGGCGAGTAGTACATGGTCACCTTCATTTAATTGTTGATGTAAGAAATTAGAAACTGAGCCTTGTTCTTCACGTTTTACTGCAATACGGTAGCTACGGCCATTAGGCGCAGTCGTCAGTGAGTATTGGCGGATTTCTTGGTTTTCAAATCCCTGGTTGTTCACATAAATAGTGATATATTGGCCTGGGCGGTAATCCGCGACAGGTTTCCCATCGACAGGTACGAATTCAAAACTGGTGATCACATCACTTTGGGGCTGTTTTTGTTTCAATTTAAATTCACGTAAACCTTCCCAGCCCCCAATTTTATCTGCATTCTCTTGGTAAATTACTGCTTCACGACCAATAAAGATATCAGCTAAGACCCCGTAAGCTCTTCCCCAAGCATCAAGTACTTCTTGGCCTGGGCTAAGTAGTTCATCGATAGCCGCCAGTAAATTTTCCCCAACAATAGGGTAATGCTCAGGTTTGATATTTAAACTAACGTGTTTTTGGGCAATTTTTTCAACCGCTGAAATCAGTGCTTCAGGGGTTTCAATATTTACCGCATAAGCACAAATAGCGTTGAATAGAGCTTCACGTTGGTCGCCATTCATTTGGTGAGTCATGTTAAAAATATCTTTTAGTTCAGGGTGTTGTTTAAACATCCGATCATAAAAATGTGCGGTTAGTTTTGGCCCTGTTTCAGCAATGGCAGGAATGGTGGATTTAACAATGGCGATGGTTTGGCTATCTAGCATACAGGTGCTCCTGAATTATTTTCATGTTCTCATCGTAGTGATCGTAAGGCGTCAGTTTTTAGTTTTGTACAAACATATCCTTTTACATCATTGGGATAAGTATATTTCATCCCAATAAATCACTCTTTTTTGAGAGACATAAAGTTTATTTATAAACATGTATTTTAAATACAACTTATAATATTTAAGGTTTTATGTAAAGACTCAAACTGGGAAAATATGTCGGAATTAAGCACACAATGAGAAGGGGCTAGCAAATCTGGATGTTTCTACGTTAAAAATTAAAATTTAAGCTATTTTATAGTGGAGCCTTCAGAAGCAAATGAAGTGAAAAAAATTAATGCAATCGTTTGCGTATATTTTTTCTTTAGGGCTATCTCAAGAGAGAAAAAGAGTTTACACTGTGTGTCATTGCGATGAATCGATTTTCAACCTATTGAATTGCTGAGGCAGGAGAAGCGAATGTTAAAGCGTGAAATGAATATTGCTGACTACGATCCAAAATTATGGGAAGCAATGGAGCAAGAAGTACAACGTCAAGAAGAACACATTGAATTAATTGCTTCTGAAAACTATACCAGTCCACGAGTCATGCAGGCTCAAGGTTCTCAGCTAACCAATAAATATGCAGAAGGCTACCCAGGCAAACGCTACTATGGCGGTTGTGAGTATGTTGATGTGGTAGAACAATTAGCGATTGACCGTGCGAAAGAACTATTTGGTGCTGACTATGCGAACGTGCAACCGCACTCAGGTTCACAAGCTAACGCTGCTGTTTACATGGCGTTATTACAGCCAGGTGATACTGTTCTGGGGATGAATCTGGCACATGGTGGTCACTTAACTCACGGTTCACCAGTTAACTTCTCAGGTAAACTGTACAACATCGTTCCTTATGGCATCGATGAAAGCGGTAAAATTGACTACGATGATATCAAAGCGCAAGCTGAAAAACATAAACCAAAAATGATTATCGGTGGTTTTTCTGCGTATTCAGGTGTGGTTGATTGGGCAAAAATGCGTGAAATCGCAGATGGCATTGGTGCTTATCTGTTTGTGGATATGGCTCACGTAGCAGGTTTGATTGCTGCTGGTGTTTATCCAAACCCAGTGCCTCACGCACATGTTGTGACGACAACAACACATAAAACTTTAGCAGGTCCACGTGGTGGATTAATTTTAGCTAAAGGTGGTGACGAAGAGTTATACAAAAAAATCAATTCAGCCGTATTCCCAGGTTCTCAAGGTGGCCCTTTAATGCATGTGATTGCAGGTAAAGCGGTTGCATTGAAAGAAGCGATGGAACCAGAATTCAAAGTTTACCAACAACAAGTGGCTAAAAATGCCAAAGCAATGGTCGACGTTTTCCAAAAACGTGGCTATAAAGTCGTATCTGGTGGAACGGAAAACCATTTGTTCTTAGTGGATTTAGTAGACAAAGATATCACAGGTAAAGATGCAGATGCTGCACTGGGCCGTGCGAATATCACAGTTAACAAAAACAGTGTACCTAACGATCCTAAGAGCCCATTCGTAACGTCTGGTGTACGTATCGGTTCTCCTGCAATTACACGCCGCGGCTTTAAAGAAGCAGAAGCGAGTGAGCTAGCGGGCTGGATGTGTGATATCCTAGACAACCTCAATGACGAAGCGACCATTGAGAGCGTAAAACAAAAAGTATTAGCAATTTGCAAGAAATACCCAGTTTACGCATAATTTAAACGACAATTCGTGATTAAAACCCGCTTCTACATGTATGTATGAGCGGGTTTTTTGCATTGAAAAAACGGAGGGATGATGGTCATTCCATCAACGCGTTGGCTAGCCATTGATTATTTTACCTACTTTTTTGCCTACAGTATTTTCTTACCATTTTGGTCAGTTTGGCTACAAGGTGAGGGAATTGATGCAGAAATGATTGGTGTTTTGTTAGGGGTAGGGTTAGCAGCCCGTTTCCTTGGCGCGATGTTCATTACTCCTTTAGTTAAAGAGCCCTCGAAACTGATTACGGCACTACGTTTACTTGCAGGGCTTTCACTCATTTTCTCTGTTGGTTTTGCTTTGGGTTCTCATTGGGCATGGCTGCTATTTGTAATGATAGGCTTTAACTTATTTTTTGCGCCAATGGTTCCGTTAGGAGATTCACTGGCAGGAACATGGCAAAAACAATTTACCTTTGACTATGGCAAAATTCGCGTCTGGGGGTCGATAGCTTTTATTATTGGCTCCTCATTGATGGGGTATTTAGCAGGTGTTTGGGGTAATAAAGCCATCATGGTAGCGTTGATAGTAAGCTGTTTAGCATTATTACTAGGCGCAATGATGAAACCGGCAATTATGCCAATGGGAGCGGCGAAAATTGAAGGTGGCAATAAAGTCACTTTTAAACAGTTGATTGCTGATAAAAACGTCGTTAGGTTTTTAATTTGTGTGACCTTATTACAAGGGGCCCATGCAGCTTATTATGGTTTTGCTTCCCTATTTTGGAAAGAGGCGGGTTATTCAGATTTAGTGATCGGTAATTTATGGTCGCTGGGGGTGGTTGCTGAAGTCATTGTATTTATGTTAAGTCACCGTTTGTTCCGGCGTTGGAGTGCGCGTAATTTACTGCTGTTATCCGCATTTTGTGGAATTATCCGCTGGGGGCTGATGGGGGCGTTTACTGCATTACCTGTGTTAATTGTAGTGCAAATTCTTCACAGTGGGACTTTTACGATTTGTCATCTAGCGGCAATGCGCTTTATCAGCGCAAGAAAAGAAAATGAAATTATCCCATTACAAGGTGTTTACTCTGCCCTCGCAACCGGTGGTGGGTTAGCCGTCCTGACTATTATTGTGGGGTATATTTATGAGCGAGTGCCTGCTCATCATGGTGTAGTTTTCTATTTAATGGCGCTTCTTGCTATTCCTGCCGTGTTTATCCGCCCTAAAGTTGTAGCTCAATCCTAGTATTTATCAACCAAGCTATAAAAGGGGCTAAACCTATTTTTATAGCTTGGTTTGGTACTGAATTTGTTTCCCTGTATCGTCAATATAAATCATTGTTATATTTTCTCCGTGATTAATGACGGCGGTTGAAGGGAAGATTTGTGATGAAAATGGCGCAATCATCGAGCTTTTTGTAATAGAACGGCTTTCATTATTAGCTAGATAGATATTGGCAATACTTAAAAAATAAGGGGTTGGGTTGTTGACGATAATGCCATCTTTAGCTAAATGGAATTTAATGTTATTGATTAAATCATCTGGTTTATTTATAAGCGCAATTGGTCGATAAAAAACTTTAATCCGTGTTTGAATGGCGAACTGCAGCATATTTGCACTATTTATTTGTTTTGGCTTTGGCGCAATGTCTAATACATTTAAATAAAATACAGACTCTTTATTCGTAGGGAGTTTGTCGCCAATAAAGCGTATTTGTAATTGAGCTCCGTCATTTGCCGCGATTTTAGTAACGGGGGGGGTCACAATAAATGGCGCGTTCGTCGTTTCTGGTGTTGAATCGAGGTTACCTTCATCCACCCAACTTTGAGTCAATGTGGCTTGTTCACTGTAATTAGTCAGTTGAATCCCGACGGCCTTTTTATCGCTAGGAAAAATAATTCGTGTTCCTTGTAAAACAAGGCTCGCACATGCTTGGACGCTAAAAAATAGTAACGTAGCAAACCCTGTGATTTTAATTATTCCGTCCATAATATTTTCCTTTCTAATTGTATGACATCACCACGGTTGCAGTACTTGAGACTTGTCCTTGAGTGACACTACTTGGGTTGTATGCATGGTAATAAGCACCTAAGTTTACTGAAAAAGAAGGGGAAATCGGATTTCCTTTAAGGACAGTAAAAATATTTGTCGCGCCATTTTTAGCTGCTACGCTATCCGAAAGTACTAACGGTGTATTGAGATTGCTTGCGCTAACTAATCGGAAACCAACGCCTTTAGCACCTTGGCTAATGGTATTATTCAAGGTTGTTTTATCATTTGAGAGTAAATTACTACTGGATAAAAAAATAGATACATCACGAGAAGCATTACCGCCTGCTAAAAAGTCTTGGCAGGTAAAGTTAAGCGTGAATGGCGTGTAGCCTGCTCTGGTTACAGTTTTCACCGCATTGATACTTACTGGGGGTAGCGCAACGACTAAACCTTGGTTAACAAAATTACAGGTAGTGAGAATGGGATTATAAGTTAAGGTCATTGGTTGTAAGTAGATGTCATCGGCACTGGTTGGCCATTGTAGCGTTAACAGAAAAGTGACTAATTTGACTACAATATCTAATAACCACTGTAGAATTCCCAAGCTGGATGCATCAGAGGCGAGTACAATAGGGGTAACTGTGGCGGTACTTCCTGATACTTCGACATAGTTGGTTCCGGGTTTGGCTGTGAGCAAATTAAATTGAACGGTAAAATTTGTATCGAGCTCACTACCTTGATGTATACCTTCCGTAAGGCCGACAACTCTATCTTTTTCTAATGCAGTGACTGTAATTGAGACAAACTGCTTTCCACCATTAAAACCAATAGTGGCTGTTCTGCCTTGGAAGGGGGATGCAATACCGATAGAGTTAGGAAAAAGCAATCCTCTTGCAGTACAGGTAAAAGTTCCAGGGTAGATGGTTCTGCTATTTTTACTAACTTGAGTCGATGTACTGGTAAGTTCTGTCGATAAATCAAAAGCAAGAGCGGGAGCCGTCACTGTAGATGTTTGTCTACAATGTGCTGAGGAATACTGGCTATAAGCCAATATACTGGAAAGCATCAGTGCTAAAGTGATTTTTTTCATCATGTTTTCCTTTATCGACAGAGGTTTTTATTCTTATCCATCGTATTGAGTAGTGGCTCAATAACACATGTCTTTTTCCCTTTAAGCTTTATGTGCAATGCCATCGGTAATTGCTCACTTTTGATATACATCACGCCAGATTGACCGACATAACCAACACTTTGCTGTTTAGCATCTGTGATTTCTGTACCAAAAGGTAAGCTATCGCCATTAGCAAGCACGCCTCGGATGAGATAAGTTTGTCGTGTATCGGTTTCGAGTTTGATGTAATTCACCGCTCCTTGATATGGACTCACATTGGCCATATTACCGAGCACCTCTGCACCTGCGGTTTTTTCTGTATCCGTCAAGGTATAGGTATTGGTTCTATACGGTGTGGAATTAGCAACTAAAACGACACCTTGTTGGTTGGTTAAGGTAGTTTTATCGGCGTTGACCATCATGTTACTGGCCATTGGAGCATCAATGATGGTATAGGTTTGTCCTGCTTCCCCTGAAAAAACAATATGCCCAGGGATAGCAACCAGAGTTCCTTTGGCGCCTAAACCAGTTTGGCGGTAATTATTGGCCTCTGTGTAAGATCCTGAAAGCGTGCTAGAGGGAAGCTGATAGCTGACGTTGCCACCAACTAAGTTATTCCCACCGTTTTGGTTCGTTGCAGTTAACGTATAATTGACTTGGTCATTTTTACCTGCAATACCACTGACACTTAGCGTAGTTTGTTGGTAACGAGAGTCAGTGAAATAACTTCCCATGCTAATATTGGCGCGTTTTTCAAATAAAGAAAAAGGAACACTAAAGTTGGCATAAATACGTGTTTCTTCTTCGCTGTCGTAATTACGAACACGTGAAACAGACACACTATAGGAAATATCGTTATAGTTATTGGCATAACCAGCTTGATATTCACGGCTATTACCGTTTGTATTCCAATAATCACGATGTGTCCCCGAGATGAATACCGAACCATAACCATCTGCTAATTGTTGGTTTAAATTCAATGTAAATGTGTTTTTAGCACGTGAACCGCGTAAGGCGTCATAATTAGTGAGTGAAAGTTCAGGTGGAATATTATTGCCGAGTTTTTCTGATAGCTGGTCTTGATAAACTTTCCAAGCGCGATAATTGTCTTGGGAATAAATGGCATCAATAAAACTATAGTAGCCACTAGTCGAATAACGATATGACGCCAAGGTTAAATTGGTCGACGTTGCGTTAATATATTTGTTATAAGTCAAGCGATAGCTTTGACCACTATGATCGCCTGAATCTAATTTAGTATTTGCTTGCGTAATATCAGCTGAAATGGCCCCAAAACTAAAATTCCAACCACTCCCAATAACGCCGGAATAGTATTTTTCGCTAAATAACATTCCTGCATAAAGTGTCACTAAATTATTTAAACCATAGTGAAACTCACCTTGAGTAAATTTGGGTTGATAATGGGTATTGTCGATTTTTGTTTGCCCAGCAATGAGGCTGTAATTGTAAACGCCTTGTTTGAGCATATCAGGTACAGCAGAATAGGGTACAGTAAAGGTTTCTTGCCTTCCATCAGCTTCTTGGACAACGACGAATAAGTCACCACCACCAGCACTAGGCTGAAGGTCATTAAATGCGAACTCACCAGGGGGAACGTTTTCTTGATAAACCAGATTGTTATTTTGGTATACGCTGACTAAGGCATTTGTTTGAGCGACACCGCGTATAATGGGGACAAAATTTTGACTTGAATTTGGCAACATACTGGCTTCTGTTGCCAATGCAATGCCTCGAACTCGAATACTATTAAATAGGGCTGCAGGTGTATAAAAATCACCTAATTTCAACCCGGATTTGATTGCACTAAGGGGGCGATAAATATAACGGGTATTGTTTTTCCATTTTTGGCTACCATGAGAGCTATGTCGATAGCTGGACTCATCTCTAAATTGCCAGGCGCCCAAATTAATGCCTGAATTTAAGGTCGCATAAAAATTGTCACTGCTGGTTTTTGAGTTTTTTTTCTCTTTGTAACTATAATAATTTGTATTATAAGAAAAAATAATTGCAGGCTCGCCATAATTCCAGAGGCTGGGGTCAACATAGTTAGCTTCGATTTGTTTCAGAGCGACTTGAGGGACGATAATATCGAGCCGCAGGTCGTTGATATTAAATTTATACTTTATATTGGGTACTAAATCATCTATAGGAATAAATGGCTGTTGTTTGGTTTGTTCAATTACCTCAGAAGACAAATTCAGATTTAATTTTTGCACATCATCAGCAGCAAGGCTGATCAGTTTACCATCATTATTGATATCAATTTCAAACTGACCTTTCCAATTATTATTGACATAAAGGTCGGCTAATTGTTTACCTGATGGAATGTTATTGTCAGTATAGAATCGTGAAATATCTCCTTGTGCAGATTTACCTACCAATAGGGAAGTCTCAAACTCGTCCGCTATTGAGTTCTTTTGATAACTTTGTAGTCCTATTAAGATTAGGAGATAGAGATAATTTTCTTTTTTCACGATGATTTCTTCTATTAAAGTTTAATATTTTTAGATTTGAAAACACCATAGTCATCCACATACATTAAAATAAGATCGTGGTTTTTCATTATTCCTTTAATAGGTAATTCTTTTTCAGACATAGGGGCAATCATCGCAGAATCAGTTAATGAGTTATTTTTATCGTCAGATGGTGCGATAGCTGCAATAGTTAAATGGTATTGTGAATTATTTTTAACTAATATTTTATTATTTTTAATCTGATAGCTTGCATTATTAATAACCTCATCGGGAGATTCAGTTAGCCCAATAGGACGATAAAAAATTTTAATTCGTGAACGTGTGGCTAGCTGAATTGCATTTTTGCCTTTAGCAGACTCTGGCGTTTTAGGAATATCTAAAACATTTAAGAAAAATACGCTTTCAACATTTTCAGGAAGTTTTCCGGGTATTTTTTTAATTTTTAGTTGCTGACCTTGTAAACCTTCAATTTTAACAATAGGAGGGGATAAATAAAAAGGCGCTTCAGAATTCTCAGGCGTGGAATTTTCATCACCGTTATCAATCCATGACTGAACAAGAGACGATGTTTTACTGTTATTGGTTAATTGTACAGCAATACTATCAGCGTCAGCAGGATATATAATTCGAGTGCCAGTAATAATAACATTAGAAAGTGTTGCGCTCGAAAATAAAATAGTGAGTAATAAAACTAGAATTTTCATAATAGCATCCATTTAAAGCCAGGCTAATAAAAGCCTGGCTAAGTCATAATTATAAATAGGAAACTGTATATATTACGTTTGATTGCAAAAGACCGACTTTGGCGGCAGTTGCATTAGTTTTATAATAACTGGCAATTAAATTGAGGGTAGCTCCTGTCGCACCACCAGTATCAGCTCCTGTAAGGTTAGTATCAAAAGCCACATTGAGTGGAATTGCGGTGGTTGGAGTACTGGTTTTAGATAAACTAAATCCGACGTTTTTGGCAACGGAAGCATCATTTTCATTCACGGAAGTATTCACTAAATACAAACCGGAAGGAGAAATATTACTTGACGAATAGAAGTGTAATTTCAGATTACTTACAGGGACGCTTGCGGGTGCGCAATCAGAGAAAGTTAAAGAAAATTGTTTTTGATTTTTAGAAATAACCGTGGCGGCAGTTGTCCCTGCATCTGTTACGGTTATTGGATCAAGAACAACAGTCATATCGGCACTATTTCCGCCATTAATGGTACAAGTTGTATCGCTTATTGCTCCAGAAATTGAAATAATTCCCCCAGCACTATTCGTTATTGCAAGTGCTGAACCTGATATAAAAGATAAAGAAAGTAAAGACAGAGGTAGTATATATCTAGACATAATTAACCCCATAAGGTCAAAAATAAAATAAAGTTATATAACTTTGATTAACAGCTGAATGTAAATTAGCTGTATTGTTTTATGCTAGATATAAAGTGCATTTTTTTCAAATTCAAAATTAAAAAAACAAATAATGAGATTGGTGTGTTTTTTATATATATGAATTTAATGTAATATTATTTTTTTGATTGTTTCAAAATAACGCGTAATAAGTGTGTTTATTGGTGGTTAGTGGTTTGTCTATTGGAATACTTCTCGTTGTAAGTGTTATTATGACAATGGCAAAGGTCAATTAACTTAATCATAAATAGAAGTAATATTAACTCATGGAATTAAATAAAATTTAATTTATAAAAAATAAATTGATAATAAAATGGCAAATCATAGAAAATGATTTGCCATTGAAAGATATCTTATAAGCTTGGTAGGAAAGTAGTAAATACAGGCATAAAGGTGACTAAGAGTAAAACGATAATTAATGCAAAGAACAAGGGCATAACTTCACGAATAAAATCAGAAATACGGACACCAGTAATCGATGTGGCTACAAACATGACGGTTCCCATTGGCGGTGTTAAGCAGCCGATGGCCAAATTAAGGATCATGACAATGCCAAAATGGATAGGATCAATCCCTAATAGCTTTACTGTAGGCATTAATAATGGAACAAGGACAATAATTGCGGCATTTCCTTCAATAAACATACCTAGGATTAACAACACCGCATTGACAATCATTAAGAAGACATACGGGTTATCAGAAAAATTGGTCATCATTCTGGCAACATCTTGCGCCACTTGCTCGTTCGTCAATACCCATGCTAATGCGGAACAAGTCATAATAATGAGCATGATACTTGCTGTTGAACGGGCTGTTTCTAAAAATGAGGCAGCAATGTCTTTTAACTTCATTTCACGATAAAAGAAGGTACCAATTACAATAACGTAAAGTACAGCAATAGCACCAGCTTCTGTTGGTGTAAAAATACCAAAGCGAATTCCACCAATAATAACGAGAACTAATAGGAAAGCAGACATCGCTCCTTTACCTGTTTGGTAAACTTCAGCAAATGTAGGTGCTTTATCTCTAGCAGGCTTATATCCACGTTTTTTTGCAATCAGATAAATTGCAACCATTAAAGCAACGCAGCACATTAATCCAGGAATGATTGCAGCCATAAACATCTTACCAATAGAGACGTCAGCGACAAATCCATAGATGATTAATGCAATACCCGGTGGAATTATAGGTGTTATTAATGATCCTGCGGCAGTGACAGCGGCAGAGAAGCTTTTTCCATAACCTAATTTTGTCATTTCTGGCACTAACATTTTAGATAGCATTGCACAGTCAGCGAGGTTAGATGCAGAAAGTCCGCCCATCATTGTACTTAATAATACGTTAGATTGGGCAAGTCCTCCTGGATAGTGGCCAGACAGAGTACCAGTAAATTTCAACATTCGTCTAGTAATACCAGTGTAATTCAAAAGGTTACCTAACAAAATGAAGAAAGGGATAGCAAGTAACGTCACATTTTCCCCAGCCCCAATAATGCGTTGTACCGCAATGAGGGGAGAAATGTCACCCGCAGAGAAAAAGTAGGTGAGTAATGCAATCAGTACACTTAAAAAAATGGGAACATTAATTAAAAAGCAGAATATTAATACGATACAGGCGATAATTACTGACATGGTTTATCTCCTTTTAGTAATTTACTCATGTCTTCCAGTAAATGTTGGATAGAAAATAACACCATGATGGATGCGCCAATGGGTACAGAAAGGTCGATATAATAATAAGAGACACCAATAATTGGTGTTATTTTGTCTTCTGCAATAATAGAGAGTTCATATCCAAGATAACCAAAAATTGATAAAGCAATAATGGCCATAATATGAGTAACGACCGCAATAGCTAATTGTACTTTTTCAGGAAATAAAGAGGTAATTGCATCAATACTGACATGCATTCTTTTGCCTGCCGCAGATGCTGCGCCAATCATCACCAACCAAATGTAGCAAATGATTAAAACTTCCTCACTCCACATTAAAGGGTCATTAAGAAGCCAACGCATGAATACAGCAAGAATGGTAATAATGACAATAGCGGCAACAGCAAGAGAAGCCACTATATCACTTAATTTCCCCAGAAATTTAAACATAAAAGATCCTTGCGAGAATAATAGTTAACCATTTGTATTGTAAAAATATTGGCGGTATTAACCGCCAAGTAATAGGGTTACTTATTAATAATATCTTGAGTTTGTTGATATAAATTCGCAGACCATTCAGGGAATTCATTATAGAAAGGCTTAGATTTTTCTTTGAAGAGCGCTCTGTCTACTTCAACAACAGTAACACCTTCATTTTTCATTTTCTCAATGATTTCTTTTTCTTGTTGTAAGACTAAATCTGTTAGGAATTGCCCAGCTTCATTTCCTGATTCAACTAAAGCCTGCTGAATATTTTCAGGTAATTTAGCGTAGGTTTTGCTGCCCATGACTAGGTTGGTTACGTTCTCTACATGACCCGTTAAAATCAAGAATTTGGCCGCTTCATGGTGTTTTTGCCCATATAGCACAGGAATTGGGTTTTCTGCGCCATCAATAATTTTAAGATTAAGTGCAGTATAAACTTCTGCTAAAGGTAATGGTGTTGGTGTGGCACCCATTGCCTCTAAACCTTTAATTTGAATTTTATTATTGGGGACGCGAATTTTTAAACCTTTTAGGTCATCTGGAGTTTGGATCATTTTATTGGCTAAGATATGGCGTGAACCATATAACCAATCTTTAGAAACCACGTGAAGGCCTTTTTTATCTAACTGTTGTTCTAAGGAACCATACCAAGGTGAGGCATTTAATTTAAAAATATCTTTATAAGATAGTCCTAAATACGGCCCAAACATAATGCCGTAATCAGGTACATAATCAGAAAAGAAGGCACCATCTGCTAAGGTAATTAGTGGGCTACCTAACTTCATTTGTTCGATGACATCTTTTTTGGAGCCTAATTGTGAGCTTGGATAAGGAATTAATTCACCTTCACCATTAGTTTTTTCATTGAATTTTTTTGCCCATTCGTGAATAGCTAAATCAAAAGGCTCTCCAGGGTTATTTTCATAAGCGACTTTTAACTTATATTTAGCATCTGCAAATGCGGCATTTGTCATGCTGCCCATTAATAGCATTGTGCTGAGTGTTAAGCTAAGAAGTTTTTTTCCGTTTAATGTGCTCAGTTTCATAAAGGTATCTCCTGTAGGGGGATTTATTGTTTTAAGTATTTATTTTCTTTTTCTAACCAATGTATTTTCTGCGTAGCATTGATTCTGTACCGCTACTCAGAATTTCAGTAATTTTTTGGCTCACATCATCTTGTAATTGTGGTATTTCGTTGAGGTTTAATCCCCATAAATCAGACATTGCTAGCACATTTTCAGTAAGTTGTTTTACATTTGAGTCATAGAGTTCATGCCAAGCTTTAAAGCGTTCAAGTAAATAATCATCATCATTTAAAGGAATGAGTTGTTCAGCCTGTTTTCCTCGATAGAAAACAATAAGTGCAGCAAGTGAAAATGAAATGCAATAAGGAATTTTATTGTATTGCTTAACATAAGAGATTAATTGAGGTAATAGGCGAGTTTTAAATTTAGTTAACGAGTTTAGAGATATTGAAATTAATTCATGTTCTATATATGGGTTATTAAAGCGGTCAATAACTGCGGAGGCAAAAGCCGCGAGCTCCGAAGGGCTTTGAGATAAAACAGGAATAACTTCATTATCAATTAAATCTTTAATGAAAGCTAAAAAGATTGGGTTGCTAGTGACATCACGGACAGTTCTGATCCCTGCCAAGTAAGCAACAGGAACCATCGCGGTGTGCGCACCATTTAAGATTGCAACTTTACGCTCTTTGTAGGGCTTTATGTCATCGACTACTTTGATATTTAATGGTAATTCATTCAGTTTTAGCTTCTGCTCTAGTATTTTTGGCCCTTGAATGACAAATAAATAGAAATATTCAGCAGTGACGAGAAAATCGTCTTTATAACCTAATTCTTTTTCCAGTTTCTCAATTTCATTTTTCGGGTAGCCAGTAACGATCCTATCGACTAACGTAGAACAAAACGTATTACTGCTATTTAGCCAAGCAATAAAATCTGCGGGGAGTTGCCAGTCTTGCGCATGTTGATTCACAAACTCTTGTAACTTATCGCCATTATAGTCAATTAACTCACAGGGGATGATGAACAACCCTTTGCTATTATCACCATTAAAATGTTGAAAGCGGTGAAATAAAAACTGAGTAAGTTTCGCAGGGAAACTACTTGCTGGTGCATCTTCTAAGCGTACGTCGTACTTATATACGATCCCTGCTTCCGTCGTGTTAGAGAAGATCCATTGTAATTCGGGATTTTCTGCACATTTTAGAAACTTATCATATTCAGAATAAATCAGTATTTCACGGTTAACCGAATTAATAATTCTTATATTCGAAACGCTTTGTTTTTGTTCATTAATTCCCCTGGTGATGGCAGTATAAAGTCCATTTTGCTGATTGATTGAGGGATGTGATGAGTCAATTGGCCTGACAAGCGTAATGCCACTATTGAAATCTGTCTTTTCATTCAGTTGGTCAACCATCCAGTCGATAAAAGCACGTAGAAAATTACCTTCTCCGAATTGCAAAATTCTCTCTGGGTATTGCTTATTAGCCATTGACTGTCTATTTAAGTAATCCATGACCATTCCTCTAGTTATTATGTGTATTAATCATCCGGTGTTGATTCAGACTAGAAGTATTTTTTTCTATGGACTATTAATTGCATCAATTTTGTGGAATGAATGGCTTTTTGATGTTTTTAATCTGTTTTTTATCAGTTAAAAACAGATGGAATTATAAATGAATTCAATCTATTTAGTTAGTTGGTATTTTAATTGCATGAAAAATAGTAATATTTTTATTTTTTATAATTTTGATTAATAGTAATTTTATAATTAAGTTGTTTTTTTTACTAAAAAATTCAGGTTTTATTTGATGTATATATTATCGAGCCAAAGAATAAGTCATCGTTGACCATTCATTGGCCTTGTAACTTAATGTTATTTATTCATAAGTTTGCTGTATGGAGTTAATCATAGTTCTTTTAGCGGTATCTAAATGATGTCGAAGTTCATTCATCGCCACAATATCATTACGGCTAATCAAAGCACTTAAAATGGTCATATGTTCTTCAATTGCCAGTACATTTCTTTCTTTTAAATCTGACTCATCCCATTGATATTGAAAGTGAAATATCACAGTGATGATTTCAAGAGACTGATTAAAAAACGGGTTATTGGCACCTGATAAAATAAGACTATGTAGTTCATAATCTAGTTGGGAAAAGTCGCGGTAATTGATAGTAACGGTTTCCCGTAGTGTCCTATGTTTGAGTAATAGCTCTTTCGCTAAAATCCAACGGTGGTCATCTGGTGGTAAATTTAAAAAATGAGTCAGAGCATTGGTTTCTAGCAATTCCCTGAACTCAAAAAGCTTTTCTGCATATTCACGCGAAAATTTCATCATGTGCCAGTTCCCCCGGTGGGTGTTTTTAATTAACCCATAACGAGAAAACTCCACTAAGAACTCCCGAACAATACTAGAACTTACATGGCTTTTTTTTGCTAGTTGTAATTCAGTAAAAGTATCCCCAGGCATCAATTCTTTGCGTTTAATCATTTGATAAAACGCTTTTTCGAATAAGACGATTTGTTGATCAGGAAGACTTGATTCAACAGGAAAGAAATCAGTTTTATTGGGATAGCGAATAACATGATATTCACTCCCTTGTTTTTCAATGATTTTCTTTTCTAATAAATATTCGAGGGTATGTCTCACTGTGGTTCGACTGATATTAAACATCTCAGCTAAAGAAGATTGTGAGGGAAAGGGGGATGTTAATAAATTTTTATGTATAGCGTCTAAAAATTCATTAATTGACCCATAGCGTACATTTTTACTCCTCACCATTTAAACACTCCTTAATCTGATTTTTATTCTTTAAAGACCGATTTAAAACCGATTTAAAAACATTTAATCACAAAATTCGGTTGTTAAGTATCTAGTCTATGTTTTTTAAATTAAAAAAGACAGATTAATTGACGGAGGAAAATATGAAACAATTGATTTGTCAGGAACCTAAAAAATTAGTCTATCAACAAGTCGTTGAACCTACAGTGCAAGTTGGGCATGTAAAAATAAAAATACATGCGGTTGGAATATGTGGAACGGATATCCACGCTTGGGGAGGAAATCAGCCCTTTTTTCAATATCCACGAGTATTAGGACATGAAATCTCTGGAACTATTTGTGATGTTGCACCTGACGTTACACAATGGAAAGTCGGTCAGCGTGTTGCTGTAATGCCTTATGTTGCCTGCTATGAATGTGGTGCTTGTAAGGAAGGAAAAACAAATTGCTGCGAAAAAATTTCAGTTATTGGCGTTCACGAAGATGGTGGTTTTTGTGAATATTTAAATGTGCCAGAGAAAAATGTATTAGCGATTGAAGATACAGTTACAGATATTGATGGCGCCTTAATCGAACCATTTTCAATCAGTGCTCATGCCGTCAGGCGTGCGCAGGTTAAACCTCAAGATACTGTTTTAGTTGTAGGGGCAGGGCCTATAGGGCTAGGTGTTGCTGCTATTGCTAAAGCGGATGGTGCTAACGTATTAGTGGCTGATACCAGCGAGGCACGTCGTCAACATGTTGAAAAAGTATTAGGCTTAAAAACGTGTGACCCAGCCGATGAAAACTACTTATCAAGTATTGAACACCATTTTTCAGGTATGCTTGCTGAGAAAGTTATTGATGCAACGGGGAATCAACACGCAATGAACACCGCGGTGAATTTAATTCGTCATGGTGGCTTAATTGTATTTGTTGGGCTATTTAAAGGTAATTTATCGTTTCCAGATCCAGATTTTCATAAGAAAGAGACAACAATGATGGGAAGCCGAAATGCCACTCCTGAAGATTTCAATAAAGTTGCAAGGTTAATGGCAGAAGGTAAGTTATCTAGTGGTATGATGCTAACGCATCAATTTGATTTTAATACCATTGGTGATATTTATGAAAGTGATGTTATTAATAATCGTGAATTAATTAAAGGTGTTATTTTATTTTAAATAACAATTTATCTTTAAATAACAACAAAAAAACCCACAATATAAAGTGGGTTTTGTTTTTAGTTCGTCTCTAGAAAGGATGTGTTAGCGCTTTAATGCTTCTGATAACTCATCTTTCATGACGGACAGTATGTCTCTAACAACACGTGGGCTACCAGCAACTAAGTTACCTGAGGCTAAATAATTATGACCGCCAACAAAGTCAGTTATGATGCCGCCAGCTTCACGCATGATCAGCTCACCGCCCATGAAATCCCACGGTTTTAAACCAATTTCAAAAAAAGCATCAACACGGCTAGAAGCCACATAGCATAAATCTAATGCTGCGGAGCCGGTACGACGCAAATCAGCACATTTGTTAAACATCGCAGTCATGATGTTCATATAGACAGGTGCATGTTGTTTTTGTTTGAAAGGGAAGCCTGTCGCAACGATAGCGCCATCAAGGTCACGTTTTTCGTCGATGCGAATACGATAACCGTTAAGCTGAGCGCCTTGCCCACGTACTGCGCTAAATAATTCATTACGCATTGGGTCATAAACAACAGCAACTTCTGTACGGCCTTTAACGCGCACAGCGATAGAAACAGAAAAATGGGGGAGACGTTTTGTGAAGTTGGTAGTGCCATCCAGTGGATCGATTACCCATTGAATATCATCATCTTTACCAATTAGTTCACCACTTTCTTCAGTGATAATAGTGTGGTCAGGATATGATTTGCGGATGATTTCAATAATCAGTTGCTCAGATTCTTGGTCAACGTTAGTAACGAAATCGTTAGTGCCTTTCTGAGTGACTTTAATATTGCTAGGCATTTCATAGTTTTTAGCTATGTGATTACCGGCCTTACGTGCTGCACGTATGGCGATGTTAAGCATCGGATGCATGGGCTTTTTCCACTGGAATGTTAAAGAACGAAAAACTTGAGTGCCGAAGTATATAGATGTTCGTCACAATAAGCAATTTTGTGTTAAGCTATTGCAATAATTTTTTCATTAAACGTATAAATCATGTTAGATAACATCCGTATTGTTCTTGTTGAAACCTCACACACTGGTAATATGGGCTCAACAGCTCGTGCCATGAAAACCATGGGGCTTTCTAATCTGTACCTCGTTAATCCTCTCGTTGAACCTGATTCACACTCTATTGCGCTTTCTGCCGGGGCAAGTGATGTTATTGGTAATGCGACAATAGTTAAAACTCTCGATGAAGCTTTAGAAGGCTGTAAGTTAGTGATCGGTACCAGTGCACGTTCTCGCACCTTATCTTGGCCAATGGTTGAACCACGTGAATGCGGCATTAAATCTGTTGAGCAATCCAAAGAATCACCTGTTGCTATCGTATTTGGCCGTGAGCGAGTGGGCTTAACCAACGAAGAACTTCAAAAATGCCAATATCATTTATATATCCCCACAAACCCAGAATACGGTTCTTTGAATTTAGCGATGGCAGTGCAATTGGTGAGTTATGAAATACGCATGGCGTATCTTTCAATGGATGAAAAAAATACGGTAATTTCCGCTGATGATGAGGTAGAATACCCACCGTCAGAAGATGTTGAACGTTTTTATGTCCATCTTGAGAGCGTGTTGAATGAATCAGGTTTTATTCGTAAAGCGCACCCTGGCTTAATTATGAATAAATTACGCCGTTTATTCACTCGAGCGCATATCGAAACCCAAGAGTTACATATCCTGCGGGGTATCTTAACATCAATGGAAAAATGGGCGAAAAAGTGAGGTTAAATCCGTGGTAAAATCAGGTGAATAATACTTGAGTAAATTAGTCAGGTAAATAGTTGACTAAATTACTCAGGAATGTCACAATCTGACCATAATTTACCATGGAGTAATATGTTATGAGACTCACTTCCAAAGGGCGTTACGCAGTAACTGCGATGTTAGATGTCGCATTACACTCTCAGTCAGGTCCAGTGCCTTTAGCTGACATTTCTGAACGTCAGGGAATTTCCCTCTCTTATCTTGAGCAACTTTTCTCTCGTTTACGTAAAAACGAGTTAGTTTCGAGTGTGCGCGGTCCAGGTGGCGGTTATTTGCTTGGTAGAGACGCAGACCAAATCTTTGTTGCTGAAGTAATCGCTGCGGTAGATGAATCTGTTGACGCCACCCGTTGTCAGGGTAATAAAGAAGGTTGCCAAAATGGTGATCGCTGCTTAACTCACGCATTATGGCGCGATTTAAGCGATAGAATTACAAGTTTCCTTAGCAGCATTAGCCTTGATGAACTGGTTAAAAACCAAGAAGTCATGGTTGTTGCTGATAGACAAGATAACGAACAGCGTAAGACCATGCCAAATGGGATTACACCTGAATCGATTATCAATGTACGTGCTTAAAAATATTAAAAAAATTGCAGTCGGTACATTTTGGTGAGTTATTAGACGAAGAGCTAATTTCCGCCATTTGTATCTTTAAAAATTAAAGGCAAGTTAGCTTGTCCTTTGGAGTAAGTGAGCAATGAAATTACCAATTTATCTTGATTATTCAGCAACAACACCGGTTGACCCGCGTGTGGCTGAAAAAATGATGCAATGTTTAACAATGGATGGGAACTTTGGTAACCCAGCGTCCCGTTCTCATCGTTTCGGCTGGCAAGCTGAAGAAGCGGTGGATATTGCTCGCAATCAAATCGCCGAATTAGTGGGTGCTGACCCACGTGAAATTGTATTTACCTCAGGCGCAACTGAGTCTGATAACTTAGCGATTAAAGGCGCTGCTAATTTCTATAAAAAGAAAGGCAACCACATTATTACCTGTAAAACGGAACACAAAGCCGTTTTAGATACTTGCCGCCAATTAGAGCGTGAAGGTTTTGAAGTGACTTATCTGTCACCACAAAGCAATGGTTTAATTGCTATGCAAGACCTACAAGACGCTATCCGTGAAGACACCATTTTAATTTCTATTATGCATGTTAATAACGAAATTGGGGTTGTGCAGGATATCGCAGCTATCGGTGAATTATGCCGTAGCAAAGGAATTATTTTCCACGTTGATGCAACACAAAGCGTAGGTAAATTACCTATCGACCTTAGTGCGCTAAAAGTGGATTTAATGTCATTCTCTGCTCACAAACTTTACGGGCCAATGGGTATCGGTGCGTTATATGTGCGCCGCAAACCGCGTATTCGCCTTGAAGCGCAGCAACATGGCGGTGGTCATGAGCGCGGTATGCGTTCTGGGACATTACCTGTACACCAAATCGTGGGTATGGGCGAAGCTTACCGTATTGCCAAAGAAGAAATGGCGGCGGAATCTGAACGCTTACGCGGTTTACGGTTACGTTTGTGGAATGGCATTAAAGATATCGAAGAAGTTTACCTCAATGGTGATTTAGAACACGGTGCGCCGCACATTCTGAACGTCAGCTTCAACTATGTTGAAGGTGAATCACTGATGATGTCATTAAAAGATTTGGCTGTATCTTCAGGTTCTGCATGTACTTCTGCAAGCCTAGAACCTTCTTATGTACTGCGCGCTTTAGGGATGAATGATGAGCTGGCACATAGCTCAATCCGTTTCTCTTTAGGTCGTTTCACGACAGAAGAAGAAATTGACTATGCAATCAAAATGATTCATGGCGCAATTGGCCACTTACGCGAGCTGTCTCCTTTATGGGAAATGTTCAAAGACGGCGTAGATCTTAACAGCATCGAATGGTCTCACCATTAATCAGACGGTTTCAGGAGTTTAAAAATGGCTTACAGTGAAAAAGTTATCGATCATTATGAAAACCCACGCAACGTTGGTTCGTTTGATAACAGCGACCCAAGCGTAGGTAGCGGTATGGTAGGCGCACCTGCCTGTGGTGACGTCATGAAATTACAGATTAAAGTAAATGATGACGGCATTATTGAAGATGCACGCTTTAAAACTTATGGTTGTGGTTCAGCAATTGCATCAAGTTCACTCGTGACTGAATGGATGAAAGGCAAAAGTTTGGACGAAGCGGAGTCAATCAAAAATACAGCGATTGCCGAAGAGTTAGAATTACCACCAGTGAAAATTCACTGTTCAATTCTGGCTGAAGATGCAATTAAAGCTGCTATTGCTGATTACAAAAGCAAACGCCAAAGCAAATAAGTTTTTAATCAGTCTATAGGGCAACCCATATTAATAAATAACAACAAGTTATCGTCCTATAACTGGAACAATACCCACGGCGTCTAGGCTAAACATCGCTGAGTTTCTTAGTTTAGAAATAGGGTGGGTATAAAATAATTTGAAGGCGGATGCGACTCATGAGTAGCATCTGCCTTGTTTGTTTCTAAAGTGAGGTTTGCAATGTCTATTTCTCTTACAGAAAGTGCTGCGCAGCGTATTCAATCCTTTCTACAAAATCGTGGGAAAGGCGAAGGCTTGCGTTTAGGTGTAAGAACTTCAGGTTGTTCAGGAATGGCTTATGTTCTTGAATTTGCTGATACAATCAATGAAGAAGACACAGTTTTTGAAGATAAAGGTGTGAAAGTCATCATCGATGGCAAGAGCATTGTTTATCTTGATGGTACTGAGCTGGATTTCGTGAAAGAAGGCTTAAACGAAGGGTTTAAATTTAATAACCCTAACGTCAATAGTGAATGCGGATGCGGTGAAAGTTTTCACGTATAATGCGTTTTATTAAGCCTAATTTTTGGCCAATCTTACTAATTATATTTTATTAGTGGTATTGGTAACCGGTTCGAGAAACTGAGCACTTATGGATTATTTTACTCTTTTTGGGTTGACTCCCATCTATGCCATCGATAGCGAACAACTGACGTTACGTTTTCAAGACTTACAGCGTCAATACCATCCTGACCGTTTTGCAACCTGTTCTGAACAGGAGAAAATGCAAGCACTGCAAAAAGCAGCAACCATTAATGCTGCTTATCAAGCCCTCCGTCATCCGCTAAAACGCGCGGAATATATGCTTTCATTGCATGGTTTTGATATTAATAACGAACAACATACCATGCATGATACGGCATTTTTGATGGAGCAACTTGAGCTACGCGAAGAGTTAGACAATATTGAGAACAGTGATGACGCACTTGATCTATTGGCTAAATTTATGCAGAGCGTCAAACAAATGCAGCAAGCACGAAGTGCACTGATGGTGACAGAGCTAGATGCCATGCAGTGGGAAAAAGCCGCTGATACCGTACGTAAACTACGTTTTCTCGACAAGCTTCAGCAGCAAGCAGAGCAACTCGAAGAACGATTACTAGATGAATTTTAAGAGAAAACGATTATGGCGTTACTACAAATCAGCGAACCCGGTATGACAGCAGCTCCGCATCAACGCAAATTGGCTGCAGGCATTGATTTAGGTACCACCCACTCTTTGATTGCGACAGTGCGCAGTGGTGAAGCTGCAGCTTTGCCTGATAGCCAAGGGCGCTTTTTATTACCATCGATTGTTAATTATCAACCCGAAAGCAAATTAGTGGGATGGGAAGCGAAACAGCTTGCCGAGCAAGACCCGGTCAATACCATTATTTCAGTGAAACGTATGATGGGGCGTTCATTAGCCGATATTCAAAAACGCTACCCTGACTTACCTTATCAATTGACTGCCAGTGAAAATGGTTTGCCGTTTATTCAAACCGTGGTTGGCCAAGTTGACCCAATCCAAGTTTCTTCTGACATTCTAAGAACACTAGCAAAACGTGCTGAAGAAACCTTAGGTGGGGAAATGGATGGCGTAGTGATCACAGTACCGGCTTATTTTGATGATGCACAACGCCAAGGGACCAAAGATGCAGCGCGCCTTGCAGGCTTACATGTATTGCGTTTGCTGAATGAACCGACTGCGGCTGCGATTGCCTATGGATTAGACTCTGGGCAAGAAGGTGTGATTGCTGTTTATGACCTCGGTGGTGGCACTTTTGATGTGTCCATTTTACGCCTGAGCCGTGGTGTTTTTGAAGTGTTAGCAACGGGCGGCGATACCGCGCTTGGTGGTGATGACTTTGACCAAGTATTGGCTCAGTGGATTGCTGAGCAGGCAGGGGTTTCATTACAAGGTGATCATCATTTAAATCGTCAGTTATTAAATGTGGCGACAGAAACCAAAGTTGCGCTTAGTGATGCAGAAACAGTGACTATTCAGCTTGCCAACTGGCAAGGGGAAATTCGTCGTGAGCAGTTTGAAACGTTAATTGAAAATTACGTAAAGCGCACTCTGATGGCTTGTCGCCGTGCGTTAAAAGATGCGGGTGTTGAGGCTGAAGATGTTCTGAATGTCGTGATGGTCGGTGGTTCGACTCGTGTGCCACTAGTACGTCAAAAAGTCGGGGAGTTTTTTGGTAAATCACCACTGACATCCATCGACCCAGATAAAGTTGTCGCCATTGGCGCTGCAATTCAAGCGGATATTTTAGTCGGAAACAAGCCTGATAGCGAGATGCTGTTGTTAGATGTGATCCCACTCTCTCTTGGTTTGGAAACGATGGGTGGATTAGTCGAAAAAGTGATCCCGCGTAACACCACCATCCCTGTTGCTCGAGCCCAAGAGTTTACCACCTTTAAGGATGGTCAAACGGCGATGAGCGTTCATGTCGTACAAGGTGAACGCGAAATGGTGGCAGATTGCCGTTCATTAGCTCGCTTTACCTTGCGTGATATTCCAGCGATGGCCGCAGGTGGGGCACATATTCGTGTGACTTTTCAAGTCGATGCCGATGGGCTGTTGAGTGTTAGCGCCATGGAAAAATCGACAGGTGTAGAAGCATCGATTCAAGTTAAGCCATCGTATGGGTTAACGGATAACGAAATTTCAAACATGATTAAAGATTCAATGACTAACGCGCAAGATGATTTAAATGCGCGCCGCTTAGCGGAGCAAAAAGTTGAAGCTGCAAGAGTGCTTGAAAGTTTAACGAGCGCATTAGCCCAAGATGGCAATTTACTGACGCCAGAAGAAGAGTCAGAAATTGATAATGCAGTCAATGAGTTAATTAAAGCGGTTGAGGGTACAGACCCAATCGTAATTGAAAATGCCATTAAACAACTGGATAAGCAATCGCAGGAGTTTGCAGCGCGTCGCATGGATACCTCCATTCGCCAAGCGTTGTCAGGCCATTCTGTGGATGAGATATAATTATGCCTAAAATAGTTTTTTTACCTCATAGTGATTTATGTCCAGACGGTGCAGTAGTTGAAGCACAAGAAGGCGAATCTATTTTAAATGTTGCACTACGCAGCGGTATTGAGCTTGAGCACGCCTGTGAAAAATCCTGTGCTTGTACAACCTGTCATTGTATTGTTCGTGAAGGTTTCGATTCACTGGAAGAAAGCAGTGAACTCGAAGATGACATGTTAGATAAAGCATGGGGGTTAGAGCCTGAAAGCCGTCTAAGTTGTCAAGCATTGGTGACGGATGAGGATTTAGTGGTAGAGATCCCTCGTTATACTATCAATCACGCCCGCGAACACTGATTTTTGTCATACTTCACGCTGTAGCGTTGTTGGCTTCTTTCGCTAACCCTAGTCACATACTTTTGTATGCTCCTAGGGATTAGCTCAACTTGCCGCCTAGCTACAACGTGAATTATTTAAAAAATAGAAACAAACGCTCGTCATACTTCATACTGTAGCGTTGTTGGCTTCTTTCGCTAACTCGAATCACATACTTTTGTATGCTCCTAGGGATTAGCTCAATCGCCGCCTAGCTACAATGTGAATTATTTAAAAAATTGAAATGCTCGGCATGTTTGGCGTTGTAACGTAGAGCATCAATGGTAAAAATCATTTAATAATCAAATTGGTGAGAGAAAATGAGTTTAAAATGGTCAAATAGCCGCGAAATCGGTGAAGCACTGTACGACGCATTTCCTGATGTTGATCCTAAAACGGTGCGCTTTACTGATATGCACCAGTGGATTTGCGATTTAGAAGAATTTGATGATGACCCGCAAAAATCGAATGAGAAAATCCTAGAAGCCATTTTGTTAGTTTGGCTGGATGAGTTCGAATAAGTAGAGTTTTACCCTAAAAACCGAGTGACTATCAGAAATAGTGCTCGGTTTTTTATTTTATATCAGCACTATAATGATATCCCTATTGGTATTTATCAGTTAAGGTAATGCTATCTGCCGACAGAATCAATGGGTTTTTACTGTCTGCAAAAATAGACAAAGTGAGAAAAACGATGACAAAACAAATTATGCCAGTAATGATTTCTTGTGAGCCTGCTGCACCTTGTTGGGGTGAAGGCGCATTGTTAAGCTCTAGTGATAAAGGGATGACAATCCACCTGAAACATGCAGGTAAATTATGTGCAGTACAAAGTGCTGGCCGTAAATTAGATGGTCAAGGGATCCGCAATGTTGCTTTGGCTGGCGAAGGATGGGATTTAGAAAAAAGCTGGGCATTTTGGCAAGGTTTTCGTGCGCCAAAAGGGGCGAGAACGATTGAATGGCCAGTATTGCCTGAAGCAGACCGCAAAGAATTAGAAAACCGTATTCGTACCATTGATTGGGTACGTGATGTCATTAACGCACCTGCAGAAGAGTTAGGCCCAGAACAACTCGCACAACGCGCCATTGATTTACTCTGCACTGTGGGCGCACAAGACATTAGCTACCGCATTATTAAAGGCGATGACTTATTAGAACAGGGGTATACCGGTATTCATACGGTCGGTCGTGGTTCAAGTCGCCCACCTGTCTTTTTAGCGTTAGATTACAACCCAGGTGCGAACCCAAATGCCCCTGTTTTTGCTGCGTTAGTCGGCAAAGGTATTACTTTCGATTCAGGTGGTTATAGCATCAAACCATCGTCTTCCATGAATTCAATGAAAGCGGATATGGGCGGTGCTGCAACCTTAGCGGGTTCATTGGCATTGGCGATTTCTCGTGGCTTACAAAAACGCGTCAAAATGTTCCTGTGTATTGCTGACAATATGGTTAGCGGTAATGCATTCAAATTGGGTGATATTATTCGTTACCGTAATGGTAAATCCGTTGAAATTATGAATACGGATGCTGAAGGCCGCCTTGTGTTAGCTGATGGCCTGATTGATGCGAGCAAAGAAAAACCAACGCTGATCATTGATGCTGCAACCTTGACGGGTGCGGCGAAAACCGCCGTGGGCAATGACTACCATTCAGTGTTGAGCTTCGATGATAAATTAGTTGCTGACTTGATGAGCGCTTCAGACGCTGAGTTTGAACTGTTCTGGCGTTTACCTTTGGCAGAGTTCCATCGCCAACAATTACCGTCTGGCTTTGCGGATTTGAACAACATCGCGGCACCATCGCACACTGCAGGCGCAAGCACTGCTGCGGCATTTTTATCGCATTTTGTCGAAAATTATCGTCAAAATTGGGTACATATCGACTGCTCCGCGACTTACCGTAAATCTGCAGTTAGCTTATGGGCAGAAGGCGCAACGGGTACAGGTGTAAGAACATTAGCAAACTTATTAATCAGTAAATCAAAGTAGTGAATGTTTGATTAATAACAGGCACGGGAAGGTAACTTTTCGTGCCTATTTTTTATCTTGATGTATTTGCGAGTATAATAAGCTCTTCTTTTTAATAGCAGGGGATTGGCAATGTCGCAGCAATCGAATAATAACAGTTCCACCCAAGAAACTGAGATCCAATTTACTGAGTTAACCGTACCGAAAGGCTCATCACTTAAATTAAGTGTGTTAGAAGAACAGCCGCAGGCTATTGTTGATGCGCTTAGCGAATTTTTTAAACAACACAAAGTCGTGAGACGCGGTTTTATGGTCTCCGCAGTAGAGAGTAATAACGCTGAAGAAACGCCAATATTAATGATAGCGTTAGAGTTTACTGCAGGGACAGAAAATATTGATTCCATTATTCATGAGGCGGGGACACTTGCTTGTGAGTTTTTAGCCGATGACGAATCTATTGATTTTTGTGTGGTAAATGAGAATGAGCAAGGTGTCAGCCACTTTATTACTCAACATATTCAGCCTTTTTATCAGCGTCGCCTTGGTAGCTTCTTACGAGACACAATCCCAGTAAAAAACACCTAATAGTTCCATGTATAGAGTGAGAAAAATGTTTTTCTCACTCATAAAAGGCATATTGCTCATTTATTAAATATATATTCTGCTTACTATTTAAAAAATATTATTTCATTTCACTGTTTTTCTCGCCCATCATTTTTTCCGTTTTGTCTGATAGGTGTTCTAATCACATTCTGTTAAATTATATTGATAATTGAAACAATATCAGCAGTATTTATCTGTGTGTGTTTTTAGCCATTTCCAAGTATATAGTGGGTTTTAACCTCCTGTTAAAACCTTAAAAAAACAGAATAAATTTTAACTAATTAAAGGGCGGGCGGTAATGAAACAACAATCTAGTTGGGCTTCATTGGCGGGTCTAAAAACCAAAAAGCGTTATTTAGCACTTGCGTTGGCATCTGTCGTGGCATTGGCCGGTTGTGATAATACAGAAGAAGCAACCAAAAATGAGCCAAATGTTTCCACGACAGCGCCAGAAAATCAAACTAAAACAGCGCCAGTTGCAGAGCAGAAAAAAGCAGCACCGAAACTTTCCACTGAAGAAATGGTAAAAAAATATGCAGGGAAAGATCTCACCATTTTAGATGCGTCTGAATTGCAGCTTGATGGTGCGAGTGCCATGGTGGTGACATTCTCCGTTCCATTACAAGCAAACCAAGATTTTGGCCAGTACATAAACCTCATTGATGTTAAAACCGGTAAGTTAGATGGCGCTTGGGAACTGTCTGATAACCAAATGGAATTACGTTTTCGTCACCTTCCACCGTCTAAAGAATTAAACCTCACCATTAACCCGGGCATTAAAGCGGTTAATGAGCGTACAACGACCGAAAGTTTTGAGAAAAAACTCACCACGGCGCAAATCATCCCAACAGTTGGTTTTGCAAGTAAAGGCTCTTTATTACCGAGTAAAGTCGCACAGGGTTTACCTGTGATTGCGCTGAATGTTGATAAGGTTGATGTTAATTTCTTCCGTGTGGATGAAAAGCAGCTGCCACAATTTTTAGCGCAGTGGCAGTATCGTAGTAATTATGAGTATTGGTATTCAGAAGAGTTTCTCGACAAAGTGGAGCTGGCTTATACCGGCCGTTTTGATTTAAATCCAGATAAAAATACTCGCCAAACTATTTTACTTCCGTTGAAAGATGTCAAAGAATTACAGCAAGATGGCGTATATTTGGCCATCATGCAAAAAGCAGGCAGCTATAGCTATCAATTCCCTGCAACCGTCTTCACATTAAGTGATATTGGCGTGTCACTACACAGTTACCAAGACCGAGTCGATATTTTCACGCAATCCTTAGCGAAAGGCTCTGCCATTAAAGGCGTTGAGCTACGTATTTTGGATGAAAAAGGTCAGTTAGTGACAAAAGGCACCACAGATGGTGATGGTCACGCTCAATTAGATAAATTAGCGGGTGGAAAATTATTACTGGCAACCCATGAAGGGCAAACCAGTATGATTGATCTCACGCAGCCGGCACTTGACCTGTCTGAATTTGATATTTCAGGGCCAGAAGGCTATGCAAAACAATTTTTCACCTTTGGGCCGCGTGATTTATATCGTCCGGGTGAACTGCTGCTGGTGAATGGCTTACTGCGTGATGGCGATGGTAACCCAGTTAAAACTCAGCCGGTTAAAGTTGATGTATTAAAAACAGATGGGCAAGTGGTTCGTAGTTTCGTGTGGCAGCCGGAAGAAAACCAAAATGGGTTATATCAATACCAATTTGAAATTCCTAAAAATGCAGAAACGGGCGGTTGGTCGTTACGTTTTGATTTAGGTGACGGTTCACCACAACGCTATTACAAATTCAATGTTGAAGATTTCATGCCAGAACGCATGGCGCTGGAAATTGTTGGCAGTGATGTTCCTCGTTTAACAGACCAGTCGGTTGATTTTGATATTCAAGGCCGTTATTTATACGGAGCACCTGCAGCAGACAACCAACTGCAAGGCCAAATTGTTTTAAAAGCAGATCGTGAAGCGGTAGCAAAATTACCCGGTTTTGAATTTGGCGCTGTCAATGAAGAGGGCTTACCTCGTAAATTAGATGAGTTTGACTTGACGCTGGACAGCAACGGTGAAACCGTCATTTCAATTCCAAACAGTAATTGGAGCTCAACACGTTCACCAATTTCGGCAGTTTTACAAGCAAGTTTACTCGAAGCTGGCGGACGTCCAGTGACGCGTCGTGCTGAGCAAGCCATTTGGCCTGCGGAAAAACTGGTCGGTATTCGTCCATTATTTGCCAAAAAAGAAATTTACGATTACCGCACAGATCGTTATGTCAAACGCCACAATGTGGATGAAAATTCACTCGCAGAATTTGAATTAGTCATGGCGGATGCGGCGGGTAATAAACTGGCAGCAGAAAACTTAACCGTGCGTTTAGTGTATGAACGCCGTGATTATTACTGGAGTTGGTCTGAAAGTGCTGGTTGGTCTTCAAATTATGACCAAAAAGACCTTGTTATGGCGAATGAAAATATTGCCATCGCCAAAGACGGTACAGCGAAAGTCTCCTTCCCTGTGGATTGGGGGGCATTCCGTTTAGAGGTATTAAACCCAGAGAATCAGCTCGTTTCCAGCGTCCAGTTCTGGGCGGGGTATTCATGGCAAGATAACACAGGGGGAAGCGGTTCAGTTCGTCCTGACCAAGTGAAACTCAGCCTGAATAAGCCTGCGTATTTACCAGGTGAAAAAGCCAAAGTTCGCATTGAATCCCCTAAAGCCGGTAAAGGCTATATATTGCTCGAGTCGAGTAATGGCCCACTGTGGTGGGAAGAAATTGATGTACCAGAAAAGGGCTTAGACGTTGAAATCCCAGTCAATAAAGAGTGGGCTCGTCATGACTTATACGTTTCTGCCGTCGTTGTTCGTCCAGGTGATGACTCTAAAGAAGCCACGGTGAAACGTGCGGTGGGTGTGTTGCATTTACCAATTGCAGATGAAAACCGTAAGATTGCGTTGGCCTTAACGACGCCAGACAAAATGCGCCCTAATCAAGACTTAACGGTAAAAATTAAAGCGACAGCGCAAGATGGCAAACCGTTACCTGAAAAAGTGAATGTGCTGTTATCTGCAGTTGATACTGGTGTATTAAATATCACGGATTTCAAAACCCCAGACCCGTATGACGCCTTTTTTGGCCGCAAGCGCTATGGCGTTGATCAGTATGACGTTTATGGCCACTTAATTGAAGGACAAGGTAAGATTGCTAACTTACGCTTTGGTGGTGACAGCGAGGATGCGGCATTAGAGCGTGGTGGTATGAAGCCACTCACTGAAGTACAAATCATTGCGGAGCAAGCCAAACCTGTCACATTAAATAAAGACGGTGAGGGTGAAATTAGCCTTGCTATCCCTGATTTTAACGGGGAATTACGTGTGATGGCCCAAGCATGGAATGAAAAAGAGTTCGGCCATGCGGATAGCAAAGTGATTGTCGCGGCACCATTAGTGACACAAATGTCGATGCCTCGCTTTATGGCGGGCGGTGATAAGTCTTACTTTGCGCTTGATTTGACCAATATGACGGATAACACACAAAATGTGACTGTTAATTTCAAGGCATCAGGAATGGTGAAACTTGATGGCGTCAGCAGCCGAGAGTTGGAGTTACCAAAAGGCAAACGCACCACCATTAATTTACCTGTCAGAGCAGACTACGGCTTCGGTGAAGGCGAAGTTTCGATGACCATTAATGGTGTGAAAATTCAAGGCGAAGCGAATAAAGACTACAGCAATAGTTGGAAAGTGGGTGTTCGTCCGGCACAGCCAGCAGAAACGGTTTCTTTTGCCACTTCCATTGAGCCAGGTACTTCATGGGCACTGCCAACTAACCAAATTGCAGGCCTGCAACCGGATACCATTGAAGGGCAAGTTCTGTTAACCAGCCGTCCGCCATTAGATATCTCACGTTATATTCGAGAGTTATTTGCTTATCCATACGGTTGTTTAGAGCAAACTATCAGTGGTTTATACCCTTCATTGTTCTCAACCCAAGCCGAACTGAATAAGTTAGGGATTAAAACGCAAACAGATGCGGACCGCCATAAAGCGATTGAAATTGGTATTCCACATTTGTTAAGTATGCAACGTAATGATGGCGGTTTTTCATTATGGGATAGGAACGGTCGCGAAGAGTATTGGTTAACTGCGTATGCGGCGGATTTCTTGAATAAAGCCAATCAACGTGGCTTTACTGTCCCGCAAGAGGCGATAAGTAACGCCAATACGCGTCTACTGAGCTATTTACAGGATGGTAGTCAAATCAACTACCCGTATACGGAAAACCAAGAGGGCGCTCGTTTTGCTACTCAGGCCTATGCAGGTTTAGTGTTAGCATCACAGCAAAAAGCACCGTTAGGCACATTACGTCAACTTTATAACCAAAGAAACTCTGCAGCAAGTGGCTTACCTCTGGTTCAGCTTGGAGTTGCATTGAACTTGATGGGTGATAAATCACGTGGTGAGAGTGCAGTGATTGACGGACTGAAAAAACAACGTAACCGCTACAGCTATGTTGGGGATTACGGTTCGGTGATCCGTGATGATGCGATGATTGTTGCGCTATTAAATGAATATAATTTAATGCCAAAATCCCGTGACCAAAAACTTCAAACTTTATCTAATAATTTGACTTCTCAACGTTATTTCTCAACACAAGAGAGCAATGCGTTATATTTAGCAGGTCGTTTCTACTTAAATGAAAGTGAAGCACCGTGGAAAGCTACGATTAATGGCCAAGAACCCCCAATGGTCTCAGATAAACCTGTAAGTGAATTCCTGAGTAAAGATCAATTGGAGACAGGTTATAGCATCGAAAACAGCGGAACGAATACTCTGTATACACGCTTAAATGTGGTGGGTTATCCGCAACATTCACCAAAACCAAGCTCGAATGTATTAGGTATCACTCGTAGCTACTATGATATGAAAGGCAATCGCATTTCGTTAGATAGATTAAGAAGCGGTGAAATGGTGGTGGTTAAACTGGAAGTTCAAGCATCCCAAAGTGTGCCAGATGCGTTAGTGGTTGACTTGCTGCCCGCAGGCTTAGAACTGGAAAACCAAAATTTAGCGAACAGTAGCGCTAATTTGAGTGAGTCCGCGCCGAACCTGCAAGAATTAATTGAT
Organism: Providencia sp. PROV255; assembly: GCF_028478065.1. Taxonomy (NCBI): domain Bacteria; kingdom Pseudomonadati; phylum Pseudomonadota; class Gammaproteobacteria; order Enterobacterales; family Morganellaceae; genus Providencia; species Providencia sp. PROV255. The sequence continues at coordinate 80,481 of NZ_JAMPMI010000005.1, forward strand.
GACATGCAGCAATCGCAAATACGCCATATGGAATACCGTGATGACCGTTTTGTGGCTGCGGTTGAAGTTCAGCAATACCGCCCAACGACCTTAGTCTACTTAGCGCGAGCGGTGACGCCGGGTGTGTATAGTATTCCGGTACCACAAGTTGAATCAATGTATGTCCCTGACTGGCGTGCGACTGGCTACTCGGATGGCCAATTAGAAATCGTTCGCTAATCACCTTCTAAAGCCCTTATATTGATACTCAGATATAAGGGCTTTTTTAATTTATTTTCGGTACTCCCATCAATGAAAAAATGGTTACGTCGCACAGGCATCACACTGGTTCTGTTGGTCATTATTTTGCCACTGGCTTTTTTAGCTGCTGATAAAATTTGGCCGTTGCCGATTAAGCAAATTGAAATGGCACGAACCGTGGTTGCAGCTGATGGTACACCATTGTGGCGCTTTGCAGACAAAGAAGGAATTTGGCGCTTTCCTGTTACACTCGAAGAGGTTTCTCCTGATTTTATCGAAGCGTTATTAACGTATGAAGACCGCCATTTTTACCGTCACCCGGGGGTAAACCCGTTTTCGTTAGTTAGGGCAGCGGGGCAGTTTGTGAGTTCAGGGCGTATTGTGTCGGGCGGAAGTACCATTTCGATGCAAGTTGCACGGTTAATTGACCCCCATGAAAGAACATTGGGCGGTAAGCTGAAACAGCTTTGGCGTACGGCTCAACTCGAATATCACTATTCGAAAGATGAAATTTTAGAAATGTATTTAAACCGTGCTCCGTATGGCGGAACCATTGAAGGTATTGGCGCAGCTAGCTGGGTATATTTGAATAAGTCACCGGCAAAATTGACGGCGAGTGAAGCGGCTCTCTTTGCTGTTCTACCTCAAGCCCCTAGCCGTTTAAGGCCAGACCGTTATCCACAAAGGGCACAAGCCGCCCGTGATAAAGTATTGGATAGGTTAGAAGAATACCAAGTCTGGAACTCTGAAAAAGTTGCCGATATTAAACAAGAACAAATTTGGTTAGCACCGCGAAAGAATCCGCATTCAGCCCCTTTGCTTGCAAGGAGGGTGACCAAAGATACGCAACAGTCCATCATTGAAACCACTATCGATGCCAGTTTGCAAAGGCAACTGGAAGACATGGTCATGAATTGGAAAAACCAACTACCAAAACAAACATCATTGGGAATTTTGGTGGTTGATCATACAGATATGGCAGTGAAAGCGTATATTGGCTCAATTGATTTTCAGGATGATAGCCGTTTTGGTCATGTGGACATGATTAGTGCTTGGCGCTCTCCAGGCTCAACGTTAAAACCATTCTTATACGCATTAGCTATGGATGACGGGCTCATCCATGCGGAATCGTTATTACAAGATGTTCCACGGCGCTTTAATGATTATCGTCCGGGGAACTTTGACAGTGGTTTTAATGGGCCAGTGAGTGTTAGCGATGCGCTCGTTCGTTCATTGAATTTACCGGTGGTTCAGTTGTTAGATGTGTATGGCAGCAAACGATTTACGGCTCAACTGCGCAATGTTGGGACTGAGCTACGTTTTCCGTTAGGTAGTGAACCAAACTTGTCGCTGATTTTAGGCGGCACAGCCACACGGATGGAAGATTTAGTTTCTGCCTATAGCGCATTTGCGCGAAAAGGTAATGTGTCACCGTTACGTTTTAAACCAGCCGATGAAATTCGCGATAGAGTGTTGATGTCACCGGGAGCTGCATGGATAGTACGCCGTATTATGGGGGGGGAAGCACGCCCTGTTCCTGAGGCTAATTTATCAGGGCAACTCAATTTGGCATGGAAAACGGGAACCAGTTATGGTTATCGCGATGCGTGGGCGATTGGTGTTAATCCACGTTATACCATCGGCGTTTGGGTTGGGCGGCCTGATGCGACACCCGTTGCGGGACAACTAGGCTTTGCAACCGCCATTCCGATTATGAACCAAATTAATGGCATGTTACTGAGCAAAATCTATCAATCCCACGAACCACTACCAAAAGATGTAAAACCTGCCAGTGTGAGCCAAGCGGTGATCTGCTGGCCGGGAGGAACTTCATTACTGAAAGACGATAATAACTGCCGCCAAAGGCGTCTTAGTTGGATCTTGGATAATACCATTCCGCCTACTTTAATGGCGCGAGATCAAGAGTCACTATTAGGATTAAGACAAAAAATCTGGGTAAATGACAAAGGGCTTCAAGTCGCGGCAGATTGCCCAAATGCCCAAGAAAAAGAAGTACATTTATGGCCTATTACCGTCGAATCTTGGTTGCCATCAAGTGAAAAACGTGAGAACCGTTTACCCAAAGCGGATTTAGCGTGTCCACCGATGAAGCTAGAAATGCCGCCATTATTGATTTCTGGTATCCGTGATGGGGAGGTTTTACAGCGTCTACCCGGGAAAACCAGCTTAGATTTACGTTTAGTCACGCAGGGTGGGCAAGGGCAGAAATGGTGGTTTTTAAACGGAGAACAAGTGAATACAACCGAGCAAAACGGTTCTATTTTGCTGACACTCGATAAAAGTGGGAACTACCAAATTTCGGTATTAGATTTAAGCGGCCAAGTGACGGCAATGAGGTTTAGAGTGAAGTAATAGATGAAAAACGTGACTTACCCGAAAAAATAGTGTTTTTTGCTATAAAAAATTTAACAAAATGTTGTTGTGACTGTAGGAAATTGTAATCAGAGCCCCTATAATCATCGCCTTATTTTTCTTTTTCCTAGATATGGTTGCTTTTGAAGTCTAAAGGCCTAACAATAGAATTAGAAATAATATAAAAAACTACAACATGCCTATTTTAAGTTCTTGCATCCTAAGTTACAGGGAAGAATAAAGAATAAAGGCCTAATGAATCGCTAAGAGGTTATTTATGACTGTTCAACGTACATTTTCTATTATTAAACCAAACGCTGTGAAGAAAAACGTTATTGGTGCAATCTACAACCGTTTTGAAAGCGCGGGTTTCACAATCATCGCTGCTAAAATGATGCATTTGACTCGTGAGCAAGCTGAAGGCTTCTACGCTGAACACAAAGGCCGTCCTTTTTTTGAAGGTCTGGTTGAATTCATGACTTCAGGCCCTATCATGCTGCAAGTGTTAGAAGGTGAAAACGCAATCCAACGTCACCGTGACCTGATGGGCGCAACTAACCCAGATAACGCATTAGCGGGTACTTTACGTGCAGACTACGCAGACAGTTTCACTGAAAACGCAACTCACGGTTCAGACTCTGAAGAATCTGCTGCACGTGAAATCGCGTATTTCTTCACTGCTGATGAAATCTGCCCACGCTAAGACTTCTTTAACTAATGCATTAGCATTATTGTTATAAAGTTTGTACAATGCGACGCCCTGCTATGATTAGCGGGGCGATTATATTTTTAAGACCGCAAAAATTACGTCGTGCTATACTCACTACTAGCACTGCCGAAAGTGTAACAACGAGGCAATACACCATGTCTGATATGACGACAGATGCACAATGTGCAACTTCTTCCGCTATTTCTGTCACACCAGAAAAAACGAACCAAAAAACCAATTTACTCGATTTAAACCGCAAGCAAATGCGCGAGTTCTTTGCTCAAATGGGTGAAAAACCGTTCCGCGCGGATCAGGTCATGAAATGGATTTATCATTATTGCTATGATGATTTTGACCAAATGACCGATATTAATAAAGTCCTTAGAGCAAAACTGAAAGAAGTCGCGGAAATCCGTGCACCAGAAGTCGCTGATGAACAGCGTTCATCAGATGGCACCATTAAGTGGGCAATCAAAGTGGGTGACCAACTGGTTGAAACGGTGTATATCCCAGAAGCAGACCGTGCAACATTGTGCGTTTCTTCACAAGTGGGTTGCGCATTGGAATGTAAATTCTGCTCTACGGCGCAACAAGGCTTCAACCGTAACTTACGTGTTTCAGAAATTATTGGTCAGGTTTGGCGAGCTGCCAAAATTATTGGTTCACTGAAATCCAGTGGACGTCGTCCAATTACCAACGTTGTGATGATGGGAATGGGCGAACCATTGCTGAATTTGAATAATGTCGTCCCTGCGATGGAAATTATGTTAGATGACTTCGGCTTTGGTCTATCTAAGCGCCGTGTCACGATTTCCACTTCAGGTGTTGTGCCTGCACTGGATAAGCTAGGGGATATGATTGATGTTGCGTTAGCGATTTCATTGCATGCGCCAACAGATGATATCCGTGACGATATCGTTCCAATTAATAAAAAATACAATATTGAAACCTTCCTCAACAGTGTGAATCGTTATTTAACGAAATCGAATGCTAATGCAGGGCGAGTAACTGTTGAGTATGTGATGTTAGATCACGTGAACGACAGTGTTGAGCAAGCACATCAATTAGCGGAATGTTTAAAAAATACACCGAGTAAGATTAACTTAATTCCATGGAACCCGTTCCCAGGGGCGCCATACGGTAGAAGTTCGAATAGTCGTATTGACCGTTTTTGTAAAGTATTGATGGGATATGGTTTTACCACGATAGTGCGCAAAACACGCGGTGATGATATTGATGCTGCCTGTGGGCAACTTGCTGGCGACGTGATCGACAGAACAAAACGAACGTTGAAAAAACGCTTAGCAGGGGAACCTATCAAGGTAAAAACAGTCTGATTTATAAATAGGCTTGAATCAGTGAATTAGGTGATGATTTAGGGCGTTTTAGAGTTAGGCAAAACGCCTTTGTTCACCTACAATAGTTGAAGCAATAAGAAAAATTTAATTGTTGTTTCAACATGATGATAAATTATTGACGAATAAAGCTGCTCAATGTTTGCTTTATATCTTTTAAACTTGGAAATAGTGTTGCCAGCAAATGACTATCGAAAATAATACCGAACAAGCTACGACCACAGTAGGACAATTATTGACGCAAGCACGTGAGCGCATGGGGCTAACCCAAGATGTTGTTGCAGAACGATTGTGCCTTAAAATCAGTACGGTAAAAGAGATAGAACAAGATATTGCTCCCGCTGGCGTGGAACCAACATTTTTACGAGGCTATATTCGTCTTTACGCTCGTATGGTAGGTATACCCGAAAGCGAATTAAAAACGTATATGAAAACGGAAGAAACCGTTACGTTAGCCAAAGTTTCTCCTATGCAAAGTTATTCTTTGGGGAAAAAACGCAAAAAGCGCGAAGGTTGGTTAATGAAGCTGACTTGGTTGATTGTGATTGTTCTTATCGCAATGGTTGGCATATGGTGGTGGCAGGATCATAACGCTCAAAAAAATGAGCTAGTTTCAATGGCAAATCAAAATGATTTGATTTTGTCCCAGCAAGATAATAACACCACACCGGTTGAATTACTGACATCAACAGAGGTCGTCTCAACTGACACGGCGCCTGTTGTACCGGAAAATACTCTTGAATTACAAACTCAAGAGCCCGTATTAGCGACTGACCCTATTACCGAGCCTGTCAAAACAATTCCATTACCTAATGCACCGCAATCTTCAGTTGCATTAGACAGAACACAAAATACAGAAACGGCTGAACCTGTTGCTGCAAGCAGTCAAGCCCTAGTATTGAATTTTACTGGCCAGTGCTGGTTAGAAATTCGTGATGCGAATAATAAAATCTTATTTAGTGGCACCAAAAATAATGGTGATAAGTTGGAACTTGATGGGCCGCAACCTTATCGCCTGAATATTGGTGCACCAGCGAATGTCACTGTACAGTTTCAAGGCAATACTGTTGATTTAAGCCGCTTCATTAAAGCGAAACGTCCAGCAAAATTGAAGTTACCTGAAGCCTAAAAACAGACAGGTAAAAAGAAGCAAACTATATCCGAAAACATCTTTTTTGATAGGCTATAGTTTGCTTTCTTGTGTATAGTTGAGCGTATAAAAATAATCGTTAAAACTATATCGCGGTAACAAAGAATATCACGGTAATAAAGAGTACCACGGTAACAAAGAGCACATGGACGTTCGGAGAATTAAACCAAAATGCATAATGAATCACCGATAAAAAGACGTAAATCCACCCGTATTAATGTAGGTAGCGTACCCGTAGGCGATGGCGCTCCTATCGCTGTCCAGTCAATGACTAATACCCGTACAACTGATGTCGAAGCCACAGTTCGCCAAATAAAATCCCTTGAGCGTGTGGGTGTTGATATTGTGCGTGTTTCTGTTCCTACCATGGATGCCGCTGAAGCATTTAAATTGATTAAACAGCAAGTTAGCGTTCCATTGGTGGCGGATATCCATTTTGACTATCGTATTGCATTAAAAGTGGCAGAATACGGCGTTGATTGCTTGCGTATTAACCCAGGTAATATTGGTAGCGAAGAACGAATTCGCCAAGTTGTTGATTGCGCACGCCACTACAATATTCCAATTCGTATTGGGGTTAATGGTGGCTCCCTTGAAAAAGATATTCAAGAGAAGTACGGCGAGCCAACACCTGAAGCATTGGTTGAGTCGGCAATGCGTCATGTGGACATCCTAGATAGGCTTAATTTTGATCAGTTTAAGGTTAGTGTAAAAGCATCAGATGTATTTCTTGCTGTCGGCTCTTACCGTTTATTAGCGAATAAAATCGATCAACCACTGCATTTAGGGATTACCGAAGCCGGTGGTGCCCGTGCAGGTTCAGTAAAATCTGCAATTGGCTTAGGAATGCTATTGTCTGAAGGTATCGGTGACACCTTGCGTATTTCTTTAGCTGCTGACCCTGTTGAAGAAGTTAAAGTGGGTTTTGATATCTTAAAATCACTGCGAATTCGTTCACGTGGTATTAATTTTATTGCTTGCCCAACTTGTTCACGGCAAGAGTTTGATGTGATTGGTACCGTGAATGAATTAGAACAGCGTTTAGAAGATATCATTACACCAATGGATGTATCGATTATTGGCTGTGTGGTTAATGGCCCTGGTGAAGCGGAAGTTTCTACGCTAGGCGTTGCAGGGGCAAAAACCAAGAGCGGTTTTTATGAAGACGGTAAACGACAAAAAGAGCGTTTTGATAATGACAACATTATCGACCAGTTAGAGGCTAAAATTCGAGCCAAAGCGGCGATGATGGATGAAAGCAAGCGGATTGAAGTCAACTTAAAAGACTAATTTTGTGTATTCTACTGCTAAGCGGCTCACCGAGTCGTTTGGCATGTTTAGAACAAACACTCTATCAATCATCCGCATTTTTTTCTAAAATCGGTCGCTCACCGTACAAATTGACAGATAAATCCCGATTAGTATCAGTAATTGGTGTTTGTTGATTGAACCAGATGATATTTCGCTCTTATAATCAAACTTATGTAATTCTGAAAATAGAGAAATAAAGTGGGAAAAAATATCCAAGCCATTCGCGGTATGAATGATTACTTACCAGCTGACACGCGTGTATGGCAGAAAATCGAAGCAACATTGAAAAATATTTTACAGGGTTATGGTTTTAGTGAAATTCGTACCCCGATTGTAGAGCAGACCCCGCTATTTCGCAGAGCGATTGGTGAAGTGACGGATGTCGTTGAAAAAGAAATGTACACTTTCAATGACCGTAACGATGAAAGTCTGACATTACGCCCTGAAAATACCGCAGGTTGTGTCCGTGCCGGTATTGAGCATGGTTTGCTGTACAATCAGGAACAGCGTTTGTGGTATTTAGGACCTATGTTCCGTTATGAGCGCCCACAAAAAGGCCGTTATCGTCAATTTCACCAGTTAGGGGCTGAAGTTTTTGGTCTTGCGGGTCCTGATATCGATGCTGAAGTCATCTTAATGACGGCACGCTGGTGGAAAGCGTTAGGCATTAGTGAGCATGTGACTTTAGAGCTGAACTCGATTGGCTCATTAGAAGCGCGTGCCAATTACCGTGAGGCTTTAGTTGCTTTCTTAGAACAGCATAAAGACAAGCTGGATGAAGATTGTAAGCGTCGTATGTATACAAATCCTCTACGTGTTTTGGATTCTAAAAATCAAGAAATTCAGGCTTTATTGAATGATGCACCTGAACTGTTTGATTACCTTGATGTCGAATCACGTGAGCACTTTGATGGCTTATGTAAGTTATTAGAAGCAGCAGGGGTTAAATACCGCGTTAATCAACGCTTAGTTCGTGGTCTTGACTACTACAACCGCACCGTTTTTGAATGGGTAACAACGGCACTGGGCTCACAAGGCACAGTTTGCGCGGGCGGTCGATATGACGGCTTAGTTGAACAATTAGGCGGTCGTGCAACACCTGCGGTTGGTTTTGCCATGGGTATGGAACGGATGGTGTTGTTAGTCCAAGAAGTGAACCCAGAATTTACAGCGGATGCTTCAGTTGCTGATGTTTATCTTGCTTCTTTTGGCGAAGATAGCCAACAAGCAGCGATATTAGTAGCCGAAAAAGTACGTGATGCACTACCAACACTACGGTTAATGACTAACCACGGTGGTGGTAACTTCAAGAAACAGTTAGCAAGAGCGGACAAACAAGGCGCTAAAATTGCACTGATCTTGGGGGAAGATGAAATTAAAAATAGCCAAGTCACATTGAAAGATTTACGCACAGGCGTACAAGAAACTATTTCGCAGCAACTTATGGCGTCACGCATCGCCGAGTTATTAGGTTAAGGAGAGACAAGTGGAAGTCTATACAAACGAAAATGATCAAGTCGATGCGATTAAACGCTTTTTTGCGAATAATGGCGTGGCATTAGTTGTTGGCCTCGTAATTGGTGTTGGTGGTGTATTTGGTTGGAACTACTGGCAGTCTCATAAAACGAATGTACTGCAGGAAAGCGCTCAAAAGTTTGAAGCAGTAAATAGCCAATTACGTTCAGGCTCAGAGCAAGGCATTGTTGCAGCGCAAAAATTCGCGGCTGAAACCGACGATGTATACAGTGCGATGATGGGCTTAGAGCTTGCACAAATCGCGGTGGATAAAGGCGATTTAGCTAATGCACAAACTGCATTGACCAATGCACTAGCCAAGGCAAAAACCGTGGATATGCAAGATTTAATTAACTTGCGTTTAGCGCGAGTGCAATTAGCCCAAGGTAATGCTGATGGCGCGATAGCGTCAGTTGCAAATATTAAAAGTAAATCATGGCAAGCAACGGCACAGGATGTCCGTGGCGATGCTTTACTCCATAAGGGCGATAAAGCTGGTGCAAAAGCCGCTTATGCTCAGGGGTTAGAAAGTGAAGGCTCTCAATCTATTAGAGGTATTTTGACTCTGAAGTTGAACAACGTATCTAATTCATAAGAAGAAAGGAAACGACAAACATGCAGTTGCGCAAAACACTTTTAGTTGGCCTAGTCGCTTCAGCTTTACTTGCCGGTTGTTCCAGCGAAACTGATTCTATTATCATGGCGCCACTTCCACAGGTTGAAAATCAATTCACCCCATCAATTGTTTGGGATAAATCGGTTGGAAATGGTGTTGAACAATTTTATTCTGAATTATCACCTGTTTGGGATGGTTCAGCCGTTTATGCAGCAGACCGCAAAGGTTTAGTTAAAGCCTTTGAACTCGATAGTGGCAAAGAACTGTGGTCAGTCGATTTATCTAAACGCACGGGTTTTCTTTCTGCTAACTTATCGGCATTGCTATCAGGTGGTTTAACCGTTGATGGTGATAAAATTTTTGTGGGTACTGAGCGCGGAACCGTTATTGCTCTGAACAAAGAAGATGGCCAAGTTGCTTGGGATGTCGAAGTTGCAGGCGAAGCCCTTTCTAAACCTGTTGTGAGTAACGACTTTGTTATTATTCACACCAGTAATGGTCAACTACAAGCTTTAGATGTCAATAGTGGTGAAATCAAGTGGACCGTTAACATGGATACACCATCGTTGTCATTACGTGGTGAATCTGCTCCTGCGGTTGCTTTTGGTGCTGCGATTGTCGGTGGGGATAACGGCCGTGTCAGTGCGGTGCTATTGTCTCAAGGTCAGTTAATTTGGCAACAACGTATTTCTCAAGTGACAAGTTCGACAGAAATCGGCCGTTTAAATGATGTCGATATGACACCAATTATTGATGACGGTAAAGTGTATGCGATTGCTTATAATGGTACTTTAGCCGCACTGGATATGCGTTCAGGTCAAATTCTGTGGAAACGCGAGCTTGGCTCAATCAATGACATGGTGATGTCAGGTGAAAACCTGTATCTTGTCGACCAAAATGATCGCGTGTTATCTGTTCGTAAAAGCGATGGTGTAACGCTGTGGACACAGGAAGAACTGCTAAACCGCGGGCTATCTGCGCCAGAAATGTATAATGGCTATCTTGTGGTCGGTGATAAAGAAGGTTATCTGCATTGGTTAGATATGAGTACGGGCGGGTTTGTAGCACAAAACAAATTAAACAGCTCCGGTATTCACAGTCGTCCAGTGGTTGCAAGTGATAAGCTAATGGTTCAGACAAAAAACGGAACAGTTTACCTGTTAACACGTTAATTTTCTGACAAACCGCCAATTTATCGATAAAATCAACGGTTCCTGAAGATAGGAGCCGTTTCGTTTTTTGTTTTCTGAGTTAAAGCCTCAGAATTCCTTTAGTTAATAAAAGTTGTGAGGCATCTAAAAATGATACCCGTCGTAGCGCTGGTAGGGCGTCCAAACGTAGGAAAATCCACGTTATTTAACCGTTTAACCCGTACCCGTGACGCATTAGTAGCGGACTTTCCCGGTCTGACTCGTGATCGTAAATATGGTCGTGCTGAAGTTGAAGGGCATGAGTTCATTATTATAGACACGGGTGGTATCGATGGGACTGAGGAAGGCGTAGAGACGCACATGGCCGCACAGTCCTTGCAAGCAATTGAAGAGGCAGACATTGTTCTGTTTATGGTTGATGCAAGAGCCGGGTTAATGCCCGCTGATGAAGGCATTGCCAAACACCTTCGTAGTCGCAAGAAAAAAACCTATTTAGTCGCGAACAAAACCGATGGAATTGATGTAACTACGGCAATCGGAGATTTTTACTCGCTTGGCCTAGGCGAAATTCATCCGATCGCGGCATCACATGGTCGCGGTGTTACTCAGTTAATTGAACAGTCGTTGAAACCTTTTGTGGAAGAAGACGAGGAAGAAGTTGAGTTGACCGAGGAAGAAGAAAATGCGGCATATTGGGCTGAGTTAGAAGCTCAAGGTGAGCTTGATGAAGACGAAGAAGATGACTTTGACCCAACAACATTACCGATTAAATTAGCCATCGTTGGCCGTCCGAATGTCGGTAAATCGACATTAACCAACCGTATTTTAGGTGAAGAACGTGTTGTGGTGTTTGATATGCCAGGAACCACACGTGACAGCATTTACATCCCAATGGAACGCGATGAGCGTGAGTATATTTTAATCGATACCGCCGGTGTGCGTAAGCGTGGAAAAGTTACAGAAACAGTGGAAAAATTCTCTGTTATCAAAACATTGCAAGCGATTGAAGACGCGAACGTCGTACTCTTAGTTATCGATGCACGCGAAGGTATTTCAGACCAAGATTTATCTTTACTTGGCTTTATCCTCAATGCGGGGCGCTCATTGGTGATTGCAGTCAATAAATGGGATGGTATGAAGCCAGAAGACCGCGAGCACGTAAAAGACATGCTTGAACTGCGTCTTGGTTTTGTTGATTTCGCGCGTATTCACTTTATTTCTGCACTGCATGGTAGTGGAGTGGGTAATTTATTTGAATCAGTGCAAGAAGCTTATGAGTCTGCAACTCGTCGAGTAGGTACTGCATTATTAACTCGTATCATGAAGATGGCAGAAGATGAGCACCAACCACCGCTTATTCGTGGTCGTCGTGTTAAAATGAAGTATGCCCATGCTGGGGGACACAATCCACCAATTGTGGTGATCCACGGTAACCAAGTTTCTGATTTACCAGATAGCTATAAGCGTTATTTGATGAATTACTTCCGCCGTTCATTGCAAGTGATGGGAACGCCAATTCGAATTCTGTTTAAAGAGGGAGAAAACCCTTATGCAGATAAGAAAAATAAGTTAACGCCAACCCAGTTGCGTAAGCGTAAGCGTTTAATGCAGCATTTGAAAAAACGCTAGTCAATAAGGCGCTGATGAAAGCTTAATTAGCCCTATTGAACGCATAAAAGCCGTAACAAAGTCATTATGTTACGGCTTTTTAATATTATCTGGATAATACTTTAAGAATGAATATCGCCCTTACGTTACTAGCATATATCATGATGAACGTAAGGGTAAGAATCAAAGATTGAGGAAAATTATGGACACTCGTTCTTCTACACGTTTAAACAAATATATTAGTGAAAGTGGTATTTGCTCAAGGCGTGAAGCTGACCGTTATATTGAACAAGGTAATGTATTTATTAATGGTAAGCGTGCAGGAATTGGCGACCAAGTTTTTGCTGGTGACGTGGTAAAAGTTAATGGGCAATTAATAGAGCCGCGTAATGAAGAAGATTTAGTATTAATCGCACTCAATAAGCCTGTCGGTATTGTTAGTACGACAGAGAGTGGTGAAAAAGATAATATTGTTGATTATGTTAATCATAGTACCCGAATTTTCCCGATTGGCCGCTTAGATAAAGACTCTCAAGGGTTAATTTTTCTCACCAACCATGGGGATTTGGTGAATAAAATTTTACGGGCAGGCAATTCTCATGAAAAAGAGTATTTAGTCACGGTCAATAAACCCGTAACGGATGACTTTATTCGTGGAATGGGGGCTGGAGTACCCATTCTTGGAACAATGACGAAAAAATGTAAGGTTAAGAAAGAGGCTCCTTTTGTTTTTAGAATTACACTTGTACAAGGACTAAACCGTCAAATTCGTCGTATGTGTGAGCATTTTGGCTTTGAGGTCACCAAGCTTGAACGTGTTCGCATCATGAATGTTAAGTTAACAGGCATTCCTGTCGGGGAGTGGCGTGATTTAACTGATGATGAACTGATTGAATTATTTGATATGATGGAAAAATCTGAATCAGACGTAAAAGTAAAGAAGCCACAGAAGTCAGCTTCTGCTAACAAAAGTAATACAAAGCAGACTTCGCCAAGTAAACCCAAAGTAAAACCAGAAAACCCGACACGCAAAAAGTTTACACAACCAGGTAGAAAAAAGAAAAAACGTTAACGTGCAGGTTTGATTAATAAGGCTGAATAAAAGAGTTGTTTTGAGCTCTTTATTATCGGCCTTTATGTTTTACAGAAAAATTAATCTTAAATTAGTTTAAAACTGTTTATATAAATTATTGCAGTTTTAAAACTAGTCCAACATCTAACCAGCTTTGCTGTGTTTTTTGCGCGATATTATCATCAAATAATTTCTTAGCAGCACGGATCGTTGCATTAGCAAATTCGATGAAGTTGGCTCTCTTTGTCACATTATTGTCAGACACGGCTTCAAGCCAAATTTTACCGGCGATGTCCCATGTATAACCTCCAAGACTCTTAGCTAATAGGTAAAAGGCTCTATTTGGGATACCTGAATTAATATGTACGCCGCCATTGTCAATAAAAATAGGTAAATCCTGATATTGAGACATATGACCAACTTGCGGGTCTCTAACATCGTCAGAAAGATAATAAGCATCCCCTGGGTTTATCATAGAACGTAGTGCCGGCGCATTTATTTGGTCAATAAATAAATTTTCGCCTAGTAGCCAATTAGAAGTATCGGCTGTTTCATTATTTAAATATTGTTTCACCATAATCCCAAGTACATCTGCGACAGACTCATTGAGCGCACCAGATTGGTAAGTATATCTAAAATCAGCTTTTGAACTAATAAAGCCGTGAGCCAGCTCGTGAGCGATTATATCGATGTCATTATAGAATGGGCCAAAAACGATTCCATCCCCGTCACCAAAGAAAATAGCTTGAGAATTCCAAAATGCATTAGCGTAGTTTGTTCCATAATGGATAACCGCATTAATATCAGCAGAACAGCCAAAAATTTGGTCAATATTTAATTTTTCCTTAAAAAAGGTACGGATAATGCCAATTGAATTAAATACTTGCCCCGCTGGTTCTGATGGCGCATGAGTATCTTCTTCGCGCATAATCACCGCGTAGTCATCATGTGGCATATGGCTATCAGGTGAAAGTCCTGAACGTTCACAAATTGGCAGGTCGGAATGCCAGTGTTTTTTATGTGGGACAGGGCGTTGAGCATCGCGAATAAAGCGATTATAGCGCTTTCCTATCATATCTATAGGGCATGCTGAAAGATTATTGCGGTGGAGTAATGCATCTTCATGTGAATAGGTTCGGCTCATAATATCATTGATATGCGTGAGCGTTGATTTTAAGTCTGTGTGGCCTGATTTAGTGACTAAACTTGCTAATAAACAAGGTGATAATAATGAACGGCCTAAAATTTGATTCATATTACAACTCCATTCAGTTGGGTGAAATGGAATCATAATCTGTCGTGATTGATTTGTAACTACTTGATATTTAAGATTTATAATCAATAATTATTATTTTATGTTAGAAAGGTAGAACGGTTATTTTTCTACCTTAATTTATAAACCAGTGTTATCAATTATGGCGAAACCCACTCTTTATTTAAGACTAAAAATTCAGTATAGAGGGCAGCTTCTGGGCTATTAGGTTCTGGATGATAGTCGTATTCCCAGCGAACAAGCGGTGGCATTGACATTAAAATTGACTCTGTGCGGCCTCCGCTTTGTAAGCCAAATAATGTACCTCTATCCCATACTAAATTAAATTCTACGTAGCGACCACGACGATATAATTGGAATTGACGTTCTCTTTCACCCCATGAATGAGCTCGGCGTTTTTCAACAATCGGGACATAGGCATCTAAAAAACCATTACCCACCGCTTGAGTGAAGCTAAAACAAGACTCAAAACCACCTTGGTTAAGGTCATCATAAAATAGCCCACCAACACCTCGAGGTTCATTTCTATGTTTCAGGAAAAAGTATTCATCGCACCAATTTTTATATTTAGGATATACATCAGTCCCATAAGGGCGACATAGATCACGAGCAACGGTATGCCAGTGGATAACATCTTCATGAAAACCATAGAAAGGGGTTAAATCAAAACCGCCACCAAACCACCAAACGGGCTCACAACCTTCTTTTTCAGCGATAAAGAAACGAACATTAGCATGGGTAGTTGGAATGTAAGGATTCAGAGGGTGAATAACAAGAGAGACGCCCATTGCTTGGTAGCTACGGCCAGCAAGCTCGGGCCGATGTGCAGAGGCTGATGCTGGCAACTTTTCTCCTTTAATATGTGAGAAGTTAACCCCAGCTTGTTCAAATAATGCGCCTTTCGTTAGTACTCGGCTACGACCGCCACCACCTTCAGTTCGTTCCCATGTTTGTTCTAGAAAAGTTTGCTTACCATCTAGCTCAGTAATTTTTTGGCAAATAGTCTCTTGCAAGTTCTGCAAATAGGCTTTTACGCGATCAATATCTGGGTAATTCATTGTTTTATAATAGAACCATAGCAAAAAAATAATGGTTAAAGTATACCCTTTTACTCGAAGAAAGGCATATTGAATATTGATTGTGTTGCAAAAGCAGAGATAATGGCAGAAAGATTAGCTTAAGTAGGCAAATGAGATGGAAATACGAGTCTTTCGGCAAAGTGATTATGAAGACGTCCTGACCTTATGGGAGCGTTGTGCTCTCAATGAATTTTCAGGTGATCCTGAACTCGATATTGAACGCAAATTACAGTGTGGGGCCGACTTATTTTTAGTGGCTGAAGTTGCCGGTGAAATTGTCGGTACTATTATGGGGGGCTACGATGGCATTCGTGGCACAGCTGTTTATCTTGCTGTTCACCCTGAATATCGCGGTCGTGGTATTGCTAATGCATTAGTGAGTCGACTAGAAAAAAAACTGATAGCCAGAGGCTGCGGAAGAATAGAGTTATTAGTGAGTGAAGAGTCTGATGCGGCTATTTGTATGTTTGAAAAAATGTTGTATGAAGAAGAACAACCTGAACGTTTGATTTATTCGAAAAAATTAACGCACGAAACGGATTTTTAAGTTAATTGACTATTTATTTAACTTTCTATGGGAATGTTTTAGTAAATAGATTGTCACAATATGCATTATGCGACTCATAAAAGAGGATGATATGTCCCAACATGCAAAGTTGAACAGTAATAATGGATTATCGCCGTTGTTGAAGGTTTCTCTACTCTGTGGAGCAGCCTTGTTATCAGGGTGTGCGGGTGTGAAGGTTTTTTCGCCATCGACTTGGTTTAGTGGCCCGTTGGTAGTTTCTAGCTCAGGGCTTGGCCAAGTGACCAGTTTTACACCAATGCAAGCGGATATCATTAAGAAACAGCTTAATGACCGTTATACACTACGCAGCGGTATGCAAATGGAAAGTGGGGATGTGGTCACAGTTTTCCAAGGTATGGATGACAATGAAGTAAAATTAGAAATAGTGGGCCCTGAGCACGGTTATGTCTCACGTATTACGGTGAGTGATCCAAATATCGTCACCGAATGGGGGCCTGAAATTGGTACTGAATTTAGCGAAATTTACCAAAAAGCCTTCGGTATTTGCGGCTTAGGTGAACGAGTCAATGACGTTCCGACTATTGAATGTAATTCACCACAATCAAGTAAAGTGGTTTACCGTTTTACTGGTAAATGGCAAGGGCCAGAAGATTTAATGCCTCCAGATGATGACCTAAAAACATGGCAAATCTCGCAAATTATTTGGCATAAATAGTTTTATTTCATTAATGATATCGCCGGGCCTATTCAGACTGGCGATATCTTCCCACTAATACTTCTTTTTCGTTGTTTTCAAAGAAATTTCCCCTTTCTTAAATTTTCTTTCTTATAATAGACCTGAAACCTATATTCCCTTGCGTTAAAACAAGGTGAACATCATGGCGATAAGATAGGATATTAATATCGTTTTATATAAGAAATAGGTTATATAACATATTCATTTTACGAGGTTTACCGTATGTCTCATTCTCAAAGTGGTATTTTGAAAGAACATAGCCGTTTTGGTATTTTTATTGAAGCGCAAGTGCAAGAGGGATCTCTGGATGAAATTAAGTCTGGATGTAAAAGCTTTGTCGAGGCTTTAACTAAATTACAAGCCCAATACCCAGATGACCGCCTCGGCGCGGTTATCGCGTTTGGCTCTGACATCTGGAAACAGCTCGGTAAGACAAATAGTGCCCCTGAATTGAAACCATTTCGCACGCTAGGTAAAGGACTCGCTCCTGCCACTCAACGGGATATGTTTATTCATATTCAATCACTGCGCCACGATATTAACTTTTCATTAGCACAGGCGGCTTTAAAAGCATTTGGTAAATCTATCTCTGTGGTTGAAGAAATCCATGGCTTCCGTTGGGTAGATGATAGAGATTTAAGTGGTTTTATTGATGGAACCGAAAATCCGCAAGGGGAAGAAATTGCGGAGGTCACATTAATCGAAGACGGTGAAGATAAAGGCGGAAGCTATGTTTTAGTCCAACGCTATGAACACGATTTAAGAAAATGGGATCGTTTTTCGGAACATGAACAAGAAAAAATGATTGGTCGGACGAAAAAAGACAGTATTGAGCTGGACGAAGATGCCCGTAATGTTACCTCTCATGTTTCCCGTGTGGTTATTGAAGAAGAAGGTGAAGAGCTTGAAGTTATGCGTCACAGCTTGCCATATGGAACAGCAAGCGGTAAGCACGGCTTATTCTTTGTGGCTTATTGTGCAAGATTACACAATATCGAACAGCAATTATTAAGTATGTTTGGTGAAAAAGACGGCAAATACGATGATTTGTTGCGAATGACGAAAGCGGTATCGGGCAGTTATTACTATGCTCCATCAATAGAGTCATTGCTGTCTTTATAAGTTTACTCGTCATACTTTGCGTTACAGTGCTGTTAGGTAGGCTAGATTGCCTTAGTCACATACTCTATGTATGCTCCTAGGGCTAATCTTCCTTGCCGCCTAGCTGTAACACAAATTATTTAGAGTAACTGTTTATACTTAGCAATTTAAACATAATGATTTGTATTTATTCTATTATTATTAGCCCGTTATCATTAATGCCTACTTACTACCTAGTAATGATTTAACTTATAGAATGCTCCTCCATTGAGTAATATTCATATCACTAACTAATTAAAAAATCAGTTAATTTTCCTGCTTATGACGTTCATTTCTTTGTTATTCTAATTTGATATATAAAAAGGTGATTGATAGCTACACAGTTATAACCAAAACATATACAGTGGTTCCAATGTCAGCCATTTGGGTTTAGTTACGAACAGGTGTGGAATGAAAAAATCATTTTTGAAAAAAACGGCACTCGCAAGTTTGGCAACAGTCTCATTACTCGGCAGCTCGCCACTAATTGCAGCTGAACTGCTTAACAGTTCTTATGATATTGCACGTGAACTATTTGTGGCGTTGAACCCATCATTTGAAAAACAGTGGAATGAGGCTCACCCTGACGACAAACTAACGATTAAACAATCACACGCAGGCTCATCAAAGCAAGCCTTAGCGATTTTACAAGGGTTAAAAGCAGATGTGGTGACCTACAACCAAGTCACCGATGTGCAAATTTTGCATGATAAAGGCAATTTGATCCCAGCAGACTGGCAAGCTCGCTTGCCAAATAATAGTTCACCGTATTATTCAACAATGGCGTTTTTAGTTCGTAAAGGAAACCCGAAAGGAATTAAAACGTGGGATGATTTGGTCCGCGAAGATGTCAAATTAATCTTTCCAAATCCAAAAACTTCCGGAAATGGCCGTTATACCTACCTTGCTGCATGGGGGGCTTTTAATCAAGAAAATAAAGGTGATAAAGCGAAAACCCGTGAGCAAATGAAACAGTTTTTGAAAAATGTCGAGGTATTTGATACCGGAGGGCGTGGTGCAACAACGTCATTTATTGAGCGAGAGCTTGGTGACGTCCTGATTAGCTTTGAATCTGAAGTGAATAATATTCGCTCTCAGTATGGTGAATCAGACTATGAAGTTATTGTGCCACCAGTGGATATTTTAGCAGAATTCCCTGTCGCTTGGGTCAACAAAAATGTACAAAAAAATGGGACTGAAGACGTCGCTAAAGCTTACTTAAATTATCTCTATAGCCCACAGGCGCAAGAAATCATCACTCAGTATAATTATCGGGTGAATGATAAAGCGGTAATGAATGCGAATAAGGATAAATTTCCTGAAACTCAGCTGTTTACGGTTGAATCTCAATTTGAGAGCTGGCCAAAAGTGATGGATGTTCATTTCGTCACTGGTGGGGAATTTGACAAATTAATGGCAGAAGGGCGCCGTTAATGAATCGTTCAGGAAAGCGCTTTTTGCCGGGTTTTGGGCTAACGCTAGGTAGCAGTCTGTTCTATACGTGTTTGATTTTGCTATTACCCATGAGTGCATTGGTGATTCAATTATCAGAAATGACATGGCAGCAATACTGGGCCGTCATAAGTTACCCGCAAGTGGTTGCTGCGTATAAAGTGACGTTACTGTCAGCGTTAGTCGCAAGTCTGTTTAATGCGGTATTTGGCATGCTATTAGCTTGGATTTTAACGCGTTATCGCTTTCCTGGGCGTTTGTTTTTAGATGGTTTAGTGGATTTACCCTTTGCATTACCTACCGCTGTGGCGGGGCTAACATTAGCAACCTTATTTGCAACCTCAGGGTGGTATGGGCAATATCTGCACCAGTTTGATATTAAAGTTGTTAATACTTGGCTGGGAATTGCGGTTGCAATGGCATTCACCAGTATTCCGTTTGTTGTGCGTACGGTTCAACCAGTGTTGGAAGAGCTCGGCCCTGAGTACGAAGAAGCTGCTCAGACTCTAGGTGCAAGCCGTTGGCAAACCTTTCGTCGAGTGGTATTACCGGAGCTTTCACCAGCCTTATTAGCCGGAACGGTTTTATCCTTTACACGTAGTTTAGGCGAGTTTGGCGCCATTATATTTATTGCGGGTAATATTGCGTGGCAAACCGAGGTTGTTTCATTAATGATTTTTAGTCAATTACAACAATTTGATTATCCGGCCGCCAGTGCTGTCGCCTCAGTTATTTTAGCGGTTTCATTGTTACTGTTATTTAGTGTCAATTTAGTACAAAGTCGCTTCGGTAAACGGTTAGGAGGCAAGTAATGGCGCAAATTACCCCCATTCATACTGCTAGTCGTACCCAAATAAACTGGGGGAAATGGCTATTAATAGCGATAGGTTTATTGTTTTCACTTTTACTATTAGTTATTCCAATTGTTTGGATATTTATTACAGCTTTTCAAAAAGGGTTAGATGCTGTTTTACTGAATTTGGCAGACCCTGATATGCTACATGCCATTGGTTTAACAGTATTAATTGCTTTAATTACGGTTCCGGTAAATTTAGTCTTTGGTACCATGATGGCGTGGTTAGTGACGCGATTTCAGTTTCCTGGTCGCCAATTATTACTAACCCTAGTTGATATTCCGTTTGCGGTTTCACCTGTTGTTGCAGGTTTGCTGTACTTACTTTTTTATGGCTCAAACAGTTGGTTTGGTGGATGGCTTGAAGGTTTTGACATCCAACTGATGTTTTCATGGCCCGGTATGGCATTGGTGACTATTTTTGTCACTTGCCCATTTGTGGTACGTGAGTTAGTCCCGCTAATGTTAAGTCAGGGTAGCCAAGAAGATGAAGCGGCGGTTTTACTTGGGGCCTCAGGATGGAAGATGTTTTGGCGTGTGACATTACCTAATATCCGCTGGGCATTGTTGTATGGGGTTGTTCTAACTAACGCTCGCGCGATCGGTGAATTTGGTGCGGTTTCGGTGGTTTCAGGGGCTATTCGCGGTGAAACATACACCTTACCATTGCAAGTTGAATTGTTGCATCAGGATTATAATACGGTGGGCGCATTTACGGCCGCAGGGATCCTCGCACTAATGGCAATTATCACCTTAATTCTTAAAAGTGCATTGCAGTGGCATTTGAGTCGCCAGCAATCTGAATCAGGAGTCCATTAATCATGAGTATTGAAATTGAAAAAATCGGTAAATTATTTGGTAAAACCCAAGTACTTAACGATATTTCACTGGATATTGCATCGGGTGAAATGGTTGCCCTATTAGGGCCTTCCGGTTCAGGAAAAACAACCTTATTGCGGATTATTGCAGGGCTTGAGCAACAAAGTCAGGGGCTATTACGTTTTCATGGTCACGATGTCAGTAAAATCCATGCTAAAGATAGGCATGTTGGCTTTGTATTTCAACACTATGCACTATTTCGCCACATGACAGTGTTTGATAATGTAGCCTTTGGTTTAACTGTCTTACCAAGAAAACAGCGCCCATCCGCTCAGGCTATTAAAGATAAAGTAACAAAATTGCTAGAAATGGTTCAACTCGGTCATTTAGCTTCACGTTACCCTGCACAACTTTCAGGGGGGCAAAAACAGCGAGTGGCATTAGCAAGAGCTTTAGCCGTTGATCCACAAATTTTATTATTGGATGAACCTTTTGGCGCGCTCGACGCACAAGTACGTATTGAATTACGCCGTTGGTTACGTCAATTACATGATGAATTAAAATTTACCAGTGTTTTTGTGACTCATGACCAAGAAGAAGCCATGGAAGTTGCAGACAGAGTGGTGGTGATGAGCCAAGGTCATATCGAGCAAGTTGGCACACCGAGTGATATATGGCAGCGCCCAGAAACACGATTTGTCCTTGAATTTATGGGGGAAGTCAACCAAATCTCTGCCCATATCAAAGGTTCAACATTAAATATCGGTGGCTATGACTTTCCACTGAACCACACTGGTGTTCAACAAGGAGAAGTCGACGTATTTTTACGTCCTTGGGATATCTCATTACAAGCTGAAGTGGATGAGCAGCACCGTTTACCTGTAAGGGTCACGGAATCGGGGCCAAGAGGGCATTTTTGGCAATTAACCGTTCAACCGTTAGGTTGGGGGAAAGAGCCGTTGTCAGTGATTTGGCAGTCTGAGAAAACAATACCCACTCGAGGTGAACGTTATTTTTTAGGTAGCCAGCAGGCAAAGATTTATCAAGGTGATCAGGCGTTAATTTTTCCACAACTCGCTGAAAGTGCATGAATATAAAATTCAATAATTTATAACACTAATAAATATATTATTGGTGTTACCTTCTCTATTACTTTCTAGGTATATTTCCGATGATTAGACTTTATATTAAAAATATTAAGTCTAATCTCTCTATGTTTAATTTTTGCATAACCATTTGATATCAAATAATTAATTATTGTATTTTTATGGGAAATATAACTGGCAATTCTATAAACTTATTGTAATATAATATATCAATTAGCTATATCAGAAATGGTAATTAAGATAATCTATTTTTCTAATATTAATGTGAAGAGATTTCAATTTTCACATTTCAATATTGGGGTAATATCTTATCTCTATTCTTTCTTATTTATATATAAAAATTATAAGGATGGTAAAGTGTCGGCTCTGGAACAGTTTATCGGTAATACCCCATTAGTAAAACTTCAGCGTTTAACACAAGGGATTGAAGCTGAAATTTGGGTAAAACTTGAAGGCAATAACCCCGCGGGTTCAGTGAAAGATCGTGCGGCATTTTCAATGATTAATGAAGCGCAATTACGGGGTGAAATTAAGCCAGGCGATACGCTAATTGAAGCGACTAGCGGTAATACCGGTATCGCCCTCGCGATGATAGCCGCAGTAAAAGGCTACAAATTAAAATTACTCATGCCAGATAACATGAGTAAAGAGCGACAAGCCTCTATGCAAGCTTATGGTGCAGAACTTATCTTAGTAAGTACGGTTGTCGGTATGGAAGGTGCACGGGATCTTGCTAAAGAAATGGAGCAGCGAGGAGAGGGGAAAGTTTTAGACCAATTTAATAACCCTGATAACCCATTAGCCCATTTTAAAACAACGGGTCCTGAAATTTGGCAGCAAACTCACGGCGCAATTACCCATTTTGTGTCGAGTATGGGAACCACGGGGACCATTACAGGGGTTAGCCGCTATTTAAAATCCCAGTCAGCGGACGTGCACATTGTTGGCTTACAACCTGCTGAAAAAAGCCAAATTCCGGGTATTAGGCGCTGGTCACCGGGTTACTTGCCCGGCATCTTCGATAGCTCATTAGTTGATAGCGTACTGGACATCAACCAGCAAGAAGCCGAAGAAACCATGAGAGCCTTAGCGAAGGTTGAAGGTATCTTTTGTGGTGTGAGCTCAGGTGGAGCGGTTGCCGGTGCTTTAAAAGTGGCTCAAGCTAACCCAGGAGCGGTGATTGTGGCAGTCATTTGCGACCGAGGAGACCGATATTTATCAACAGGTGTATTTAATGAGTGAGATAATTTAATTGCCACTGGCGTGCAATAAAGTACCCCATCAATGAAAAACCATCAGGCAAGCCTGATGGTTTAAACTAAATATGGGTAGTTGAGTTATTTCTTAATACGCATGACGACAGTTTCACCCACTGTCACTGAGCCCGTCAGTTTGTTTAGCTCTTTGATTTCGTCCATATTAGAAATGACAACCGGAGTTAGAACCGATTTTGCTTTCTCTTCTAATAGTGCTAAATCAAACTCAATGATTAAATCACCTTTTTTCACTGCTTGACCTTCTTCGGCGATGCGTTTAAAACCCTCACCTTTAAGCTCAACAGTATCAATACCGAAGTGAACAAATAGTTCTATGCCATCATCTGATTCAATAGAAAACGCATGGTTAGTTTCAAAGATTTTACCAATTGTACCGTCTACAGGGGCAACGATTTTGTTACCTGCGGGTTTAATCGCAATACCGTCACCTACAATTTTTTCTGCGAACACAACGTCTGGAACATCTTCAATATTGACTATTTCACCCGATAAAGGCGCGATAATCTCAATACTGCCACTGCTACTTTTGTCTTCCGAAACGAGTGATTTCAGTTTGTCAAACAGACCCATGGACCTTCTCCTAATCGTTTTATATGGGACCGAACTAATGTGCTGTTCTTAGCATAACGTTTTTTCTTGGATAAAGGTATCTACAAGTTTCATCAATTCATCCGCTGTTGGTTGAGCAAGTGCTTGTTCAGCCAAAGCTTGAGTATCAGTAAAGCTCGCATTGCGAATTAGCTTTTTGATACGTGGAATTGAAATTGCGCTCATACTAAATTCATCCAGCCCCATGCCAAGTAGCAATAAGGTTGCACGCTCATCTCCAGCTAACTCCCCACACATCCCAGTCCATTTACCTTCAGCGTGTGATGCATCGATCACTTGCTTAATTAAGTTTAGGACAGCAGGTGACATCGGGTTGTAAAGATGAGAAATCAGTTCATTACCACGGTCGACCGCTAAAGTGTATTGAGTGAGATCGTTCGTCCCAATACTAAAGAAATCAACTTCTTTTGCCAAATGGCGAGCAATAACAGCAGCTGCTGGCGTTTCAACCATCACACCGACTTCAATTGACTCGTCAAAAGCCTTACCTTCTTCACGTAACTGAGCTTTTAGCATTTCTAGCTCTGCTTTTAGTTCACGAACTTCTTCAACGGAAATGACCATTGGGAACATAATACGCAGTTTACCAAATTTAGAGGCTCTTAAAATAGCTCTTAATTGTGAGTGTAAGATTTCTTTGCGATCAAGACAAATACGAATTGCACGCCAGCCGAGGAATGGGTTCTCTTCTTTCGGTAAATTCATGTATGGCAGGTCTTTATCACCGCCGATATCCATAGTGCGGACAATAACGGCTTGGCTGCCCATCGCTTCTGCAACTGCTTTATATGCCTGGAATTGTTCTTCTTCAGTAGGAAGAGAGTCTCTATCCATGAATAAAAATTCAGTACGATAGAGGCCAACGCCTTCTGCGCCATTGCGTTCTGCTCCGGCAACATCACGCACGGTACCAATGTTGGCACAAACTTCAACTTGATGACCATCAAGGGTGATAGCTGGCAAATCTTTTAATTTTGCGAGCTCTTCTTTTTCTTGAAGATATTCATCACGGAAGGCTTTCAGTTTGTCAATTTCGGTTTCAGATGGGTTCAAGTGGATAGTGTTGTTGACACCATCTAACACAATGAAATCGCCATTTTTAATTTTACTGGTGGCATCGCTCGTACCGACAATGGCAGGTAACTCAAGGGAACGCGCCATAATTGAGGTATGCGATGTACGGCCACCTAAATCAGTAATAAACCCTAATACTTTATCTAAATTCAGCTGGGCGGTTTCTGAAGGGGTTAAATCCGCAGCGACTAAAATAACTTCTTCGCTGATTGCACTTAAATCAACGATAGGAATATTTAAGATGTTTTTTAATAAACGTTTACCAATATCGCGTACGTCAGCGGCACGCTCTTTAAGGTATTCATCGTCAAGAGATTCAAGTGCTTGGGCTTGGTCTTCAATAACGGAATATGCAGCTGCATCAGCAGTTTTTTTATCACCTTTGATTAAAGAGACAATTTCTTGTTCCAGCTCTTCATCTTCCAGCAGCATGATATGACCTTCAAAAATCTCAGCTTTTTCGGCTCCAAGATTTTTTTCGGCTTTCTCTTTAATCAAATTGAGTTGTTCGGCTGATTTGTTACGACCCTCAATAAAACGAGCGATTTCTTTATCAACCTGATCGTCAGCGATTTTCTTTGTGCTAACAACGATAGGATCTTCTTTGAGGATTAAAGCCTGACCAAAAGCAAAACCCGGGGATACTAAAATTCCTGAAATCATAATATTACCTTACTGCTGCTAGTGCTGGGAGTTCTGATGTTGCAGAGACGACAATAAATATAGCTGATTATACAAATGTCCCCGAATGAGATCACTCAGGGACATTGAATGAAATCAGTAAACGCTATATTCGTGCGAAATTATTCTAATTCGCCCATCAGTTTAACTAAATGCTCAACGGCTTCTTTTTCATCTTCGCCTTCAGCTGAAATTGTCACTACTGTGCCTTGTGTTAGGCCTAAGGTTTGTAATTTAAACAAACTTTTCGCACTAGCGGATTTACCACCAGAGATTAAAGAAATATCGGAAGAGAATGCTTTTGCTTCTTTTACGAATTGAGCTGCAGGACGAGTATGTAGACCATTTGGTGCCGTAATAGTAACTTCTTGCTGAAACATAGTATTTCCTCAATAACTTTCGTTTTTTTAATTACCCAGCCAATTGTAGATGAAATAGACTAGGTTTGCGTATAAGTTAGATTATTAACTTGAAAAAAGGTTTCCTACTTTGTGCGGTATCAACCCTTTTTCTGCTTTTCTTGCGAACTCGTGACTTTTTCTCGTTGGCAAATTATTTTACTTGGCCTAGAGGTTGGCTAAAAAGTGATTAATTTCGAGGTGCAAAATAATTACTATGTTTAATACTAAACCCCGAATTAGAAATCATCTCCATCCGTGCTAAAGTTTGATCCATGCCACAAAAAAAGCACCATTTAGGTGCTTTTTTAACGATATTGTAACGAAATTATGTTATTCAGCGGAAATGTCAGCAAACAGGACAGTTGACAGATAACGCTCACCTGAAGAAGGTAAAATAACGACAATATTTTTACCTTTATAAGCAGGGTCAGCGGCAATCTTAGTGGCAGCAGCAATTGCTGCACCTGATGAAATCCCTGCGAGAATACCTTCTTTTTCCATCAGCTCGCGTGCGGTTTTAATCGCTTCGTCATCACTGATTTGAATGACTTTATCAAGCAATTTTAAATCTAAGTTACCTGGAATAAACCCAGCGCCGATCCCTTGTATTTTGTGAGGACCCGGCTTAATTTCTTCGCCCGCCAAAGCTTGGGTAATGACAGGAGATGTTTCGGGTTCAACAGCGACGATAGTCACATCTTTACCTTTGGTATTTTTCAGATACTTTGCAATACCGGTAATTGTCCCACCCGTACCGACACCTGCGACTACAACATCTACATTGCCATCGGTATCTTCCCAAATTTCAGGCCCTGTGGTTTTTTCATGAATTTCAGGGTTTGCTGGGTTATTAAACTGTTGAAGTAATAGGTATTTTTTAGGGTTACTATTCACTATCTCTTCAGCTTTAGCTATCGCACCTTTCATGCCTTTTGCACCCTCGGTTAAAACGAGGTTGGCACCCAATGCTTTGAGCAGTTTACGGCGTTCAATGCTCATAGTTTCAGGCATGGTTAACGTCAATTTATAACCTCTTGCCGCAGCCACATAGGCTAAAGCGATACCCGTATTACCACTGGTTGGCTCAACTAATTCTTTATCTTTGTTGAGGATACCTTTTTTTTCTGCATCCCAAATCATGTTCGCACCAATACGGCACTTAACACTGAAGCTTGGGTTGCGAGATTCCACTTTTGCTAAAATATTGCCATTACCAAAATGCTTTAAACGGACAAGAGGGGTGTGGCCAATGGTCAACGAGTTATCATCATAAATTTTGCTCATGGGATATCCTTAAAATCGGTTAGCCGGTAATGTAATCGGTATTAATAAAAAAATAATGAGATGGATTCAACATACGTTAAGAACAAATTAATGCAAATATGATTTGAGTATAAGCTTATAACGTAATGCTATTTTAGATCCAATTGTTCTAAGAAATTTCGCTGAAAAGAAGTGAAGTATTCGATAAGAGAAAGGCGCAGGCGATAAGCCTGCGCAATTATTGTATACCAATTATTGATAAAATTAGTAACGTGCGTAACGCTCACGATACCGGTCAACCCACATCAATGTTGCACCACAGACAGCAACAGGCATGATCACTAAGTTGACAAAAGGCACCATCATTAACAGGCTAACGACACCACCAAATTGAACATTTCTCATTCGTTCTTTGGCAAGCGCTTGCTTCATTTCACTGAAACCAACACGATGGTTATCAAACGGATAATCGCAATATTGAATTGACATCATCCAAGCACCAAATAAAAACCACAGTACCGGAGCGACAGTTTGGCCAATACCAGGTATGAAAAATAGGATTAATAACCCAATAGCGCGAGGCAAGTAGTAACCGATTCGGACAAACTCGCGTTTTATCATACGAGGAACATCTTTTAATAACTCAGCCACACCCGTATCTGGCGATGGTTTACCCGTTAGCTCAGCTTCGAGTTTCTCTGATAGCCAACCGTTAAAAGGCGCCGCGATAATATTAGCAACCGTACTAAAGAAATAGGTAAATACGAGCAGTATTGAGATAACGGCGATTGGCCAAATAACATAGTCGAGCCATTGTAGCCAGTCAGGAACGTAACTCATCACTTGGTTTATCCAGCCACCAAGCTTGGTATATAACCACCAAAATGCGCCGCCTAAGAATAAAATATTGGCTAATAGGGGCAAAATAACAAAACGTTTAATACCGGGACGAGTGATTAATCTCCACCCTTGTGTAAAATAATAAAAACCGGAATGGTCTTTTTGTGTCGAAAATGTCGATTGGGTCATACTTCTTGTTCTCTCCTTTTCGGTTGACCATGTATCATATAGATATGAAATTAGGCTGACTAGCCATTATTCGCTTAAAAAAGCAGCAAATGAAAGCGGAATATTCTCTTTCTTGTAAGAAAATCGTTCTGGGGGTTGCACTTAGAGCAATTGAGAAATAATCTTAGGGTAGTTTCCGCCGTATTGGCATTATCATTCATCAACTAGAGATAGCAGCGATGCAGGATTTGCGTCTGATATTAGTGGTCGTAGGTGCGATAGCGATTGTCGCTTTATTACTGCATGGTTTATGGACCAGCCGTAAAGAGCGCTCAAAGTTATTTCGCGATAGACCCGTAAAACGTAGAAAAAACGATATGCAAGAGAATTCATCAGAATATGATGATTCCGCATTATTTACTGAAAATCAACCTACTCAGCAAGCGCCTGTTCACCCCGCTGCGACTGAGCCTGTATATCCGGTAAAAAATGAGTCTCCAGTTGAACCTAATATACAGCCACAGGCATCGGTTGAACCTGGCATTATTATGAATATGGAGCCAGAGGCTAAATCGCCAGTTCATAATGAGCCTACGATGCACCAACGTACTGAACCTGTTCATGTACCTGAGCAACTCACCATTAATATGAGTGAGGAAGTGGCTATTGAGCCAGAAGTTCGTACTCAGCCAGTCATTGGTACTGCCGCTGAGCCGCATATTGATTCAACTAAATTGAGCGAAGAGCCTCAGCCGAGTACCTATGAACAAGAGACGCAGCATATTGAGAAGAAAGCTGAGCCGCAGGAAAATTCTGCTACAACAAGTAGCAAGGAGACAGTCCTGGTACTTCACGTAGCCGCTCTTCAAGGACAAGAACTTCAAGGTGAATTGTTACTGCAGAGTATTTTACAAGCCGGTTTCCAATTTGGGGAAATGAAAATATTCCACCGTCATGTGAATCCGTCTGGTACAGGGCCTGTGCTGTTTAGCTTAGCTAACATGGTAAAGCCGGGCTCATTTGACCCTGAGACAATGGCGGACTTTACCACCCCAGGGGTTTCCATGTTTATGATGGTACCGTCTTACGGTGATGCAGGGCAAAATTTCAAACTGATGTTGCAAGCGGCTCAACGTATCGCATCAGATACGGGAGGGGTTGTTCTTGATGACGAACGCAAAATGCTGACACCTCAAAAAATAGAGGTGTATCATGCACGAATTAGAAACACACTAAGTTAAGTAAACATTGAACAAAACCCCCATTAATTGGGGGTTTTTTATCTGTATGAGTGAATCATGACTACCAAACAAGAAATAGACGAATTAAAAAAGCAGTTACGTCATCATGAATATCAGTACCATGTATTAGATGCGCCTGAAATTCCAGACGTGGAATATGACAAGTTAATGCAACGTCTAAAAGAGATAGAGGCGCAGCATCCTGAACTTGTCACCAGTGATTCACCGACTCAACGTGTTGGTGCTGCACCATTAGCTGCGTTTGATACCGTACGCCATGAAATTCCTATGTTGTCGCTAGATAACGTTTTTGATGAAGAAAGCTATCTTGCGTTTGATAAGCGAGTCAGGGATCGCTTGAAAAATCATCAAGAACTGACTTTTTGTTGTGAGCTCAAGTTAGATGGGTTAGCGGTCAGTTTGCTGTATGAAAACGGTGAGCTAGTACAGGCCGCGACTCGGGGCGATGGAACCGTAGGCGAAAATATTACTGCGAATGTTCGA
Organism: Providencia sp. PROV255; assembly: GCF_028478065.1. Classification (NCBI taxonomy): domain Bacteria; kingdom Pseudomonadati; phylum Pseudomonadota; class Gammaproteobacteria; order Enterobacterales; family Morganellaceae; genus Providencia; species Providencia sp. PROV255. The sequence continues at coordinate 110,626 of NZ_JAMPMI010000005.1, forward strand.
ACCATTCGTGCTATCCCATTGCGTTTAACGGGAAGCAATATTCCTGATCGCGTTGAGATCCGTGGGGAAGTTTTTATGCCCCAAAAAGGCTTTGAAGCGCTTAATGAGCAAGCACGCAAAACGGATGGCAAAGTCTTTGCAAACCCACGTAATGCAGCAGCAGGTTCTTTACGCCAATTAGACCCACGTATTACCGCTAAAAGGCCGCTTACTTTTTATTGTTATGGTGTGGGGCTTGTGGAAGGAGGCTCTTTACCAGATACACATTATGACCGTTTAATGCAATTCAAGGCATGGGGTTTACCGGTTAGTGATTATGTTCAATTACGTGTTGGTCATCAGGCAGTATTGGATTTTTACCATGAAATTGAGCAAGTTCGACCTGACCTTGGCTTTGATATCGATGGTGTGGTTATTAAGGTTAACTCGATTGCGATTCAAGAAGAGTTAGGGTTTGTTTCTCGAGCGCCTCGCTGGGCGACCGCGTTTAAATTTCCAGCGCAAGAACAAGTGACATTATTAAAAGATGTTGAATTTCAAGTCGGGCGTACCGGGGCTATCACGCCTGTCGCGCGTTTAGAGCCCGTGCAAGTTGCAGGCGTCGTTGTCAGCAATGCGACTTTACACAATGCCGATGAAATCGAACGCCTTGGTGTGCATATTGGTGACACGGTTATTATTCGTCGAGCCGGAGATGTTATTCCGCAAATCGTCAGTGTTGTGGTTGATAACCGCCCTGCAGATAGCCGGGAAATTGTTTTTCCAACTCATTGCCCAGTATGTGGCTCTGATATCGAACGAATCGAAGGCGAAGCGGTAGCGCGCTGTACAGGTGGGCTTATTTGTGGGGCACAACGCAAAGAAGCACTGAAACATTTTGTCTCACGCAGAGCAATGGACGTCGATGGCATGGGCGATAAAATTATCGACCAATTAGTTGAAAAAGAGTATGTCAAAACGCCGGCAGATTTATATCAATTAAGTGCGGGTATCTTAACAGGCTTGGATAGAATGGGGCCGAAATCGGCACAAAATCTGGTTGATGCACTCAATAAGTCTAAACAAACGACGTTAGCTCGTTTTATTTATGCCCTTGGAATTCGTGAAGTTGGTGAAGCAACGGCGGCAAACTTAGCCGCGCATTACACCACACTTGAAGCCGTGATGGCGGCAGATGAAGAGTCACTAAAAACGGTTCAAGATATTGGTCATGTGGTCGCGAAGCATGTGGTCAATTTTTTCCGCGAACCTCATAACCAAGCGGTGATTGAAGATTTACTGACTAAGGCAAATATTCATTGGCCTGAAGTAAAAGTCGTCAACAGTGCAGAAATTGATAGCCCATTTGCAGGTAAAACGGTAGTGCTAACAGGGTCAATGAGTATCTTGACGCGTGATGAAGCCAAAGACAAATTAGTCGCTTTAGGTGCAAAGGTTTCAGGAAGCGTCTCTAAAAAAACAGATTTGGTGATTGCTGGTGAGGCTGCAGGTTCTAAATTAGCGAAAGCAAATGAACTTGGCATACGTGTTATAGATGAAAATGAATTGATTCGTTTGCTGAATATTCAATAGTGAACTATATTCAATTTGGCTTAGTTGCCTACAATCTCTGTAGGCAACAATTTTGTACGCAGGTTGTTGTAAGTCTTAACTTAAATTCTCAGTAAAATTTCTGTGCAAAAAAAGCGAATACTAGGATTTGTTATAGTTGAAACGTGATCCCCTTCTTCTTTTTGCAAAATACACCTAGTAAGCTTTCATATTAATGTGACCTCCGTCTCATTTAAATGTTGTCTATTACATAGAATATGCACATAGACTGATTCTTAAATTTGTTGGAGTCGCATATGACCTCGATCCTGCATTTCGTTTTATCTTTAGTAGTAATAGCTGCTCTTGCTATTTTAGCCAGTAGTAACCGTAGAGGGATCCGCCCTCGCTATGTTGTTCAACTACTGGTTATTCAAATTGCATTAGCTTATCTGTTCTTAAAATCGAATATTGGCGAATCATTTGTTCTTGGTGTGGCAGGGGTATTTACCCACTTGCTAGGCTATGCAGCAGAAGGGACCAAATTTATTTTTGGCGGTATGATTGAAGGCAACTTAGCGTTCTTCTTCTTACAAGTATTATGCCCAATCATCTTTATTTCTGCGTTGATCGGGATCTTACAGCACGTCAAAATTCTTCCTATCGTGATCCGTATCATCGGTACCGTGCTATCGAAAGTGAATGGTATGGGGAAATTGGAGTCATTTAACGCAGTCAGCTCATTGTTATTGGGTCAGTCAGAAAACTTTATTGCGTATAAAGACCAATTGAACCGGATGTCAGACCGCAGAATGTACACCATGGCCGCAACAGCCATGTCAACGGTATCTATGTCTATCGTTGGGGCATACATGACCATGTTAGAGCCACGTTTCGTGGTCGCTGCATTGGTTCTGAATATGTTTGGTACTTTCGTTGTACTCTCACTGATTAACCCGTATCCACCGGAAGGTGAAGAAGATATTCAAATGAGCAACCTGCATGAAGGGCAAAGCTTCTTTGAAATGTTAGGTGAATATATTCTTGCAGGGTTTAAAGTAGCAATTATCGTTTCAGCAATGTTAATTGGTTTTATTGCCCTCATTGCGATGATTAACGGTATTTTCTCAGCCGTATTCGGTATCGACTTCCAAACCATGTTAGGTTACGTGTTCTATCCGTTTGCGTGGATGCTCGGTATTCCTGCCGATGAAGCCTTACAGGTTGGCGGAATTATGGCAGTGAAAATGGTGACGAATGAATTCGTTGCGATGGACGGCTTACAAGCGATTGCTGGTGGGTTATCTGAGCGCTCTGTTGGTATCTTATCTGTATTCTTAGTTTCTTTCGCTAACTTCTCATCCATCGGTATTATTGCGGGTGCGATTAAAGGCTTAGATGAGAAACAAGGTAATACCGTGGCTCGCTTCGGTTTGAAATTACTGTACGGTTCAACCCTAGTTAGCTTCTTATCTGCAGCCGTTGTCGGGTTAGTTTTGTAATCCACTAAAACATGCTAAATTAAGAAACGGCGTTCAAATGAGCGCCGTTTTTTTATGCTTTGACACAAAAGAGAACTTATAATGGAAAAACAAGATCTCATTGATATCGCCAATACCTATATGCCATTTGGTAAATATAAAGGCTGCGTATTAATTGATTTACCTGAAGAATATTTATTATGGTTCTATAAGAAAGGAGAGTTTCCTGCTGGACGTTTAGGGCAGTTAATGGAGATGACCCTAGGGTTAAAAATAGAAGGCTTAGAAGGGCTAGTAAAGCCTTTAAAGCGAGGTTAATTGTGCCCTAGTGCGTGAGTAATCTTCTGGCTTAAAGTAATAAATAACTTTTGCTCTTGGGGGGTTAATGCTGCTTTGACCTTAGCCGCGTTTTCAGCACGTCCTGTGGCTGCACGCTGCAAAAAATGATGCCCTTTGTCGGTTAAATGGGTGATCAGTTCCCGTCTATCTTCTTCAGATTGATATTGCTCGACAAATTCATAATATTTCAGAACTCGAAGAAACTTCGATAAATTTTGGCGAGAAAGGCCAAGTGCTTGGCTTAACTGGCTTGGTGTTAAGTCTCCTTTTAATCTCAATATCTCTAGCACATCATATTGGCCCCAAGTTATTTGTTCAGGGGTAAAGCTAACTCTGCGTGCAACTAGCGTACATTGCAGTAGAGAAAGCGCATCTTCAAGAGAATTTGGCATTATGACGATCCCGTAATATTCAATCTGTTGAGTATATATTGATTTTAATAATAAGACGACCAGTTGATTAACTTTAGTTAATTAATTATAGTTAACTAAAGTTAATTATAATTGAGGTGAGCTATGGGTAAATTTAATCAGCGAGTTGCGCTTATAACAGGGGCATCGACAGGTGTCGGTTTCACTATTGCACAAAAGCTGTATTCACTTGGCGCAATAGCGGTAATTACGGGGCGTAATGAGGCAGCTTTACAACAAGCCGCTAAAGAAATAGACCCAACAGGACAACGTGTCTATGCCATAAAAATGAATGTCGCAAATGCACAAGACTTTAAAACAACAGTTGAAAAAATTGAGCAACAATACGGTGCATTGCACTACTTGGTGAATAATGCAGGGATCACTGGGCCTCATGGCGTCAATATTGAAGATTATCCTTTAGAGGCTTGGCATGAGGTGATCGAGACCGATATAACAGGAACATTTCATGGTTTGAAGTACAGTATTCCTGCGATTTTGCGCAGTGGTGGGGGAGCTATCGTGAATTTATCAGCTTGCAATGGGGTAACAGGGATAGCGGGCATAGCACCTTACACCGCAGCAAAGCATGCGGTACTGGGGTTAACGCGTTCAGCAGCCTTAGAAAACGCTCAAAAAGGTATTCGTATCAATGCGGTTGGCCCCGGCTATGTAGAAACACCGAATATTAGCGTATTACCACAGGAAACGAAGCAATGGATGGCTTCAACTCATCCAATGGGTAGAATGGCTACTCGGCAAGAAATTGCTAATGTTGTCGCTTTCTTGTTATCAGAAGAGAGTAGCTTTATAACAGGGGCGTTTATTCCTATTGATGGTGGTTATACTGCGCAGTGATGCAAAATAATCAAGGTTTGGCGTCAGCCACAAAATGAGGGAAGACGCCAAAATTACTACCAGTCTACGAGCCTGCTTTGCATCCCTTGGTGGCTAGGGAAATGTGGTAAAACCTCTTCAGCCATTTCTTGTAGTACCTCTAAAGCTGGTCGCTCAGAGTATTGAATTCCAATCGCGGCATGGTTAACTCCCGCAGCTTGCCATTCTTCGAGTAGTTGAATCAAACCGTTACGGCCTGTTCGTAGAGTGAATCCTCCTCGTAAAGGAGTGCGCGGGAAATCAGGATCATCGACAAGGTCAATCCATTCATTTGTCATATGTGGCCTAAAGTCATGTTCAGGGATGAGGGCACGCCAGGATGCAATTTTCTCAGCTAAACGAAGAGCGCCTTCTGGATGACTGGTAGCTTCAGGATAGGATAACCAACCATCGGAATAATCAGCAATCCACTGTTTAGATTGGCCTGAGCCTCCTGTGACGATTAATGGTATTTGCCCAGTGATTGGTTTCGGGAGTAGCTGGGCTCGATTGAACTCACCTAGTGGGGATTGAATATTCAGTAACCCATCAGCCATTAACTGCCTAAAGTAATCAACAGCCTGTGCAAATCTTTTTGCACGTTGCTCATAATTAATACCATAGGCAGGAAACTCAATAGCTCTATCTCCTGAGGCAATACCCATTACTAGCCGGTTACCTGAAAGTTGGTCAATTGTGGTGGCCGCTTTGGCTAAATCAATTGGGTGTCGTAATGAAAAAATCGAGCTTCCTGTAACCAATGCAACATTTTTTGTTCTGGCAGCAATAAAGGACAAATAGGTCAGAGGATCAAATAACTGACCTGCATCACCAAACAATGGGTCGAATAAGGGAATATCTCGCACCCAAACTGCAGCAAAATTATATTCATCAATATGTTCGATTAAGTTTATTTGCCCTTTTAATATCTGGGTATCTCCTTGATAAAAACGTAAGGGCAGGAAAATTCCGACAGTAAGTTTGTTAGGAGAAAACATACGATTATAGCCTACATGAGATGCAAAGGACGATGATGGCTGTGCTTTTTGTTTAGGGAAAAATGGGGATGTATTCATGTCATTGTCCAATATTAGGCTTCTGTAGCAGGGGCGGGTAGAGTGATCCCTTTCATGACAGCGGGTCTCAAGGCAACTCGGTCATACCATTTCGTTAAATGTGTGTGTTGGCTAAAATCGAACGCAATAACCTGAGCAATGTGTAACCAGCCGAAATTAGCGATATCTGCGATGGAGTAATCAGAGCCTGCAAGATAAGGTGCATTTTCGAGTTGTTTGTCTAATACCGCGAGTGCCTTGTGGGTCATATTAAAATAGCGTTCCACAATCTCTGGCTTTGGTGATTTATCGAAAATAGCGAAGTTTACCCATTGACCTATAATCGGCCCTAAACTGGCAGAATGGAATTGTAGCCATTTAATGGCTTCCCACTTTTGTTTAGGGATAGCGGGAAGAAGTTGGCCTGTTTTTTCAGCAAGATATAATAAAATTGCGGCTGATTCAAAGAGAGTAATCTCTGTTTGTGGATCATAAATAACAGGAATACGTCCATGAGGATTTAACTGTAAAAAAGCGGGTTGCTGGTGGTTACCACGAGAAATTTGTATATGATTAAGGTGGTATGGAAGGTTTAGTTCTTCTAATGCTATTGTTATTTTAAATCCATTTGGTGAGCTATCAGTATAAAGTTCAAGCATAGTTGTATTCGCTTTTCTATATCGTTAAGATTGAATTGATGCCTTGATTATTGGTTTTCTACTGAAGAAAATAAAACCATATTAACTCAACTTAAATTTAGAAAAACTAAACTATGAATCCGGTTCTTCCATTACTTGCTTTACGAGCTTTCACCGAAGTGGCGAAACATAAAAGTATTAAGCGCGCCGCACACTTTCTTGGTGTGACATCAGGTGCGGTTAGCCAGCAAATTCGTTTATTAGAAGAACGGATTGGAATGCCATTGTTTGTGCGCAGTCACCACAGCATGGAATTAACACATGCAGGGCAGTGTGTTTACCCTGCGTTGTTGCAGGCATTCGAACAAATCGAAGGTTCAATGTATGTGCTAGAAAATATTCGTAAAGAAAAAACGATTAACATTAGTACCGTTCCTTCATTTGCCGCCTCTTGGCTAGTACCCCGTTTAGGGAGGTTCACGCAGTCACATCCTGAAATTGAGGTGCATATTGAAGCTTCTTCAGCATTAGTTAATTTGCATCAGCAGCGGGTTGATATAGCTATTCGCCATGGTTTAGGGCATTACCCAAATTTAGTGAGTGAGCGGTTAATTACACCTGTTTTATTACCGGTGATGAGTCCTGATTTTCCGATTAATAGCGCGATTGAAACCCCGCAAGACTGCCTGAATTACTCATTATTACAAGATAATGACCGTATGGACTGGTCACTTTGGCTAGCGGCTCATGGCGTGGAAAATAGCGAAAGAGCAAAACGGGGAAGTGCATTTGATGATGATTATTTATTGATCCGTGCTGCGATTGCAGGGCAAGGTTTAGCCTTAGTCCCAAAAGAGTATGCGATACAGGAAATCGAAGAAGGGCGGCTAGTGCAAGTGATTGATAAGCCATGGCCAGCGAGGTTCGCGTATTATTTAGTGATGTTACCGGAATCTATTGAAAAACCAGAAGTTTTAGCATTTTTAAATTGGATTAAATCGGAAGCTAAACAGACTGAAAGTGTAGAAAGTTAATGGTGGAGCTAAGCGGGATCGAACCGCTGACCTCTTGCATGCCATGCAAGCGCTCTCCCAGCTGAGCTATAGCCCCAATCGAAATGTTTTGTATTGTGCCATCTAACAGGGAATTAGATGGTGGAGCTAAGCGGGATCGAACCGCTGACCTCTTGCATGCCATGCAAGCGCTCTCCCAGCTGAGCTATAGCCCCAAACAAAATCTTTTGGACGCAGGGATGATATTCAAGGCTAGAGAGAGTGTCAATCAAATAATAGCATTTCCAAACCGATTGATTAAATATAAAGCAAATTCTAGCTAATTCAAATGATTGAAGTAATCAGCGGGTAACTTTTATTTATTAAAGCCAAACCCTTGGCCGATGTTAATTTTTGCACCGTTTCTCAAGAGCAGCGTATTATTATATTGGATATCATCATTAGTTAGATTTGGAGCCATAAGCAATAAGCTACTGCTATCAACGAGAAGGAGCGTATTTTTTAATGATATGTTATTCATGCTTATTGATGAGGTTTTTTTATCATCTGGCCGTGTGATATTAATGGCGGAAAACACCTTTCCTTGAAACTCACCTAGAGTTGAGATCTCTGTGCATTTAGTATTAATAATTCCATTATTTGCTATATTAAATTCATTTTCGCTATGAATGAATAGATAAGGTGTATTTACCGTTGCAGCTGGCCTTATCAGAATATTTTTTCTTTTCCGCTGTTGTGGTATTGCCTCAGGAAAGATATCTGGAATAATTATTTCATCTTTTGTGATTTTAACATCACCATTATAAATTTTAATACTTCCTTCAGAGTAATTTTCTTTATTAAACCTAATTTTATTGGCTATCAAATTCAAGTCATTATAATTATTTTTTAATTTACTGATGTTGATTGTTCCTTTTTGAACTATATTGGGTTTATATTCTCCTTGATTATTAATATGTTGGACTGAAAAGGCTGTTAAAGTGGTTAAATTATCAAAGCTACAGCGATTACAGTTGATCCCATTGGGGTTGACGATAAGGTGATGGGTTTTCTCGGTGTTAATATTAATATTACCGTTAATATAACTTTTGTTATTGGAAGTGACCTCGCTAATAATTAATTTTGCTGGATAAATAGGGTGGTTATTGATTTTCAATCCCTTTTTATTAACATGAAATTCTTGATAATAATTATGGGAAACTTGGTTTTTATCGCTTGGGTTTACCTCTATAATAGGAATATTGTTTCTGTTTTCAGCTATTCTAATTTGTTGGTTTTTACTATTATCAATGAGTACTTTCTTTTCTGAGAGAATAGAGGAAAAACTCATTTTTGAAAATATTAATATAGGTAATATGATTGTGAGATTGATAATGAATTTTTTCATTTAATGACCGTAATTGTGTGATAGAAGTGTTTACCATAAATTAATCATCACCCATACGTCTAATTAAGATTTTATATGAACCCAGGTAATATATAAATAATAACCTCATACGTGATAAGACGCATGAGGTTATTTAATTTTAGTCGTTATTATTGTGCGCTTGATTCGCGCTCACTAATAAATGAAAGTGCTTTTTCAATACGAGCGATTGAACGGGCTTGGCCGATAGCGTGAACGGTCACATCAAGGCCTGGAGATTGGCCGGCACCTGTTACAGCAACACGTAAAGGCATTCCCACTTTACCCATACCCACTTCTAATTCAGCTGCAGTAGCTTCGATGGCTTGATGAACATTTTCAGCCGTCCAATCAGTGATCGCAGCTAACTTATCTTTTACGACTTCTAACGGTTGACGTGCAACAGGTCGTAAGTGTTTTTTCGCGGCATCAGCATCAAACTCTTCAAAATCTTGGTAGAAATAGTGGCAGGATTCCGCCATTTCTTTCAATGTCTTGCAGCGTTCACCCAGTAATTTGATTAGATCAACTAATTGAGGCCCTGTGCTGGTATCAATGTTTTGTTGTTCAATATGCCATGCAAGATAGGTTGCAACTTCTTCTGCTGGTAATGTATTGATATAGTGGTGGTTTAACCATTGCAGTTTTTCAGTGTTAAACGCACTTGCTGATTTACTGATAGCATCAAGGCTGAAATACTCTTTCATTTCTTCAACGGTGAAAATTTCTTGGTCACCATGAGACCAACCTAAACGCACAAGATAATTAAGAAGCGCTTGCGGCAAATAACCGTCATCACGGTACTGCATAACGCTAACTGCACCATGGCGTTTTGACAGTTTTTTACCATCATCACCTAGGATCATTGACACGTGGGCATACACAGGCACTGGTGCCCCTAATGCTTTTAGAATATTGATCTGGCGAGGTGTGTTATTAATATGGTCTTCACCACGAATAACATGAGTGATTTCCATATCCCAGTCATCAATTACGACGCAGAAATTATATGTCGGGGAACCATCAGTACGGCGAATGATTAAGTCATCCAGTTCTTGGTTACTAAACTCAATTGGCCCACGAATTTTGTCGTCAAAAATAACGGAACCTTCTTGTGGATTACGAAAACGAACAACGTGTGGCTCATCTGGCGTATGGTTGTGAGCATGATCACGGCAGCAACCATCGTACCGAGGCTTTTCGTTATTTGCCATTTGTTCTTCACGTAACGCTTCTAGACGCTCTTTTGAACAATAACAACGATAAGCGGTACCCGCATCTAACATTTGATCAATGACATCATTATAACGGTCAAAACGTTTAGTTTGATAATAAGGGCCTTCATCCCAATTTAAATTCAACCAGTTCATACCGTCCATAATGGCGTCGATAGCTTCCTGAGTTGAACGTTCTAAGTCAGTATCTTCAATACGCAGGACAAATTCGCCCTGATTGTGGCGACTAAATAACCAGGAATACAGAGCGGTACGTGCACCACCAACGTGTAAATAGCCAGTTGGACTTGGCGCAAAACGGGTTTTGATTTTACTCATCGAGATTGCCTTAATTGCAAAACATGTTTTTGAAGCGCTTATCTATTTACTGTAAAAGACTAAAAACAAGCACAGTTAACTGGGTAGCAAGTTTGATGTTCTAAACAGCGAAATGTCTAAGCATTGCTAAAATGTGTATCTATTCTATCATCCTACAATGATTCCTCAATCAAGTTATCAGAATAGAAGACAAGAAATTACGCAGTTTCGACAAATTTGACATAAATAAATGCGCTTTAAAAATAATTTCTGTTTTTTTCTTAAAAGAACAAAGAGAAAATGATAGGTAATTGATTAAAAAGGCAGCTTTTCTGGTGAATATTGAAACATCTTGATTATTTTTGCAACGAACGATAAAAATCTATTGAAAAAGCGTTGACTCAGAACTCAGTATCCCTATAATGCACCTCCATCGACGACGGGGCGATTAGCTCAGTTGGTAGAGCACCTCCCTTACAAGGAGGGGGTCAGTGGTTCGAGCCCGCTATCGCCCACCACTTCATTAGATACTTGCATTAAAATACAATTTAGATGGGTCGTTAGCTCAGTCGGTAGAGCAGTTGACTTTTAATCAATTGGTCGCAGGTTCGAATCCTGCACGACCCACCATCTAAGCAGTAAAAAAATCAGAATTTCCAAGATGGGTCGTTAGCTCAGTCGGTAGAGCAGTTGACTTTTAATCAATTGGTCGCAGGTTCGAATCCTGCACGACCCACCATCTCAGCCATTTCTAAGTTAATTCCCAATCAAGTAACTACTCAAGTTGCCAAGCTATACCTCGACAAGCTGGTTGTAGGTTCAGCCCGTAGGGAAAATCCGAAGGATTTAAATCCTGCACGACCCACCATCTCAGCCATTTCTAAGTTAATTCCCAATCAAGTAAATACTCAAGTTGCCAAGCTATACCTCGACAAGCTGGTTGTAGGTTCAGCCCGTAGGGAAAATCCTGTACGACCCACCATTAAGACATGGTGTTATTGCAGACTAAATCTAGCGAATACACACATATTATGGCAGTTTTATTTCTTAAAGGACTCAATAAGGATTAAAGTAATTAGCAATTATACTGCTTGCCTGATATGTAGAATAATTCAGGATGCGCTTTGCAATGATCATTTCGTTCTTACACCTATATTTCTATATGGCATTAGCAGAATATATTTTACTACTAATAGATAATAAAGGAGTAAGCGATAGACTATAATGATTTAATTAGGCATAAATGACAAAATAAAATTGTATAAATGAATGTCTAATTGCTATTTTGTGGAATAGAGAAAGTACATATCAATTTTTTATAAACTATTTTTATTATATCGTAAATGTGAGATACTACATCTTGGTTATAAACTCTGAGATCGTGTTTGTTTTTGAAATATTATAGCAATCTGCGTACTGTAAAAAATAGAAACTAGTAAGAACCAAATTAGATTGTCGATGAAAGTCATTTTTCATAATTTTGTGATGCTCATCTAGTAAAATGAATAATAAGCTTTCTTAACGTTATGGTTTTGTTATGTTTGGTACTTGAATATTATAAATTTTATTCTTGCTACTTTAAAAATTTACTATTTCGCTAATTGTAACAGGTTAACTGGCTTTTTAGCGTACTGATATTTTGTCGAATCAGAGAGTTTTAGAGATAAAATTGATTGTTTTTACTATTTTTTACATAAAAGTACCATCTAAACTGGGTTTATCACATTTCTCCAACTTAAATTGTATCAATAACATTAATATTGTTACAGTGTTAAATAATTCTGTTTATTTCCTTTGTTTTTAGATTATACATCGGCCATATGGGTCTTTTTTAGATAAATATTCCAAAGAAAGGTGGGTGTCTTATGGAATATAAGCATGAGGTATTACTCATTTTGTGCGTAACTAGGTGATATTACAGCACTATTTTGATTTTAAACATGAAGTGTATAGAGTGAAATACTTTGTTACATAGTTGCAATGTCAATTTAGGACTAGTTGAAACTAATTATAATGGTAGTATATCATTCTTTCCGATATATGCTGAATCGACTATAGCATTATCAAATGTTATACACATAAATATAAAAATAAAATATGTAGATAATTATCTGCTAATTTTTATTTCCTTAATATAAATTGAAGCGAGAATGTTTATGAACACGAAATATCCTGTCGCTTGTGCAGTTGGACAAAAAATAAAAGCCCTTAGAAGAGCTCAAGGCTTTACTGTTTTTCAGTTAGCTAAAGAGATAGATATAAGTGAACAGCAGCTATTTCGTTACGAGCGCGGTGTTAATCGTATTGATATAGATTGCCTTGTTCGAGTGTTAAAAGTTTTAGACGTTAACATGGGTGAGTTTTTTAGTGAAGTCCTACAAGATGATACTCAAGTAGATGAGAGCACTGGTGATAAAGGGTTTGAAAGCTCTGCATATACCCTTGTATAACCAAATATCCATATTGTCTCAGAATGAAACGTAATTAACTTTCGTTCTTAATTATTTCAATTGGGAACGTAAATTAAATGTATCTGCTGTGTATGATTTAAATAAGACAATAGCTATTTTTAGCTTATGTTTCATAATAGAACAAATAAAAGCCCGAAAGGGCTTTTATTTTTATATCCTTAAACTAACAATTACTTAATATTTCACTCGGTATGGGGGTAGTTTTTCTGGCGTGCTTATGCCTAGTTAACTTTCTTGTTCTTGAATTGGCTCTAATATTACTGTGACGATACGTGTTTCGATCATTTCTCCAATTCTTAATTGCAGTTGTTCTAGTTTTATGACGGTATCTTGTAAAGGACTCGATATAGAAGCATAAATAAATTGGTTAAGCGTCCTTTCATCGCCGTTATCAATTTGAATACCATAAGAGGATTGGATCTCATTTAATCGCGTCGTTCCTTTTAGACTTAACCCTGTATCGGGTAGTTCAATAGGTATGTGCTCAGAGATATTTTTTTCTGAAAAAAGACGTTCAAGGAAAATACGGTTTTCAGGTTTAAGAACAACGAATAAATGGTCATCAGCGTGAAGAATAGTTGACCCCCTTGGTGGTAAAACACTTTTTTCTCGCGTAATCATTGCAATGACAGTTTGGTCTGGTAATGCTAATTGTGATAACCGACGACCTACCGCAGAGCAATCCTCCCCTAAAGTATATTCCACTAAATCAGCATCTATTTGGTCTACTGCGGTAATATCTAAAGTGGCTGCAGGGATCAATGGAGGTGGCTGCATTAAATTCAATTTACGTGCTACATAAGGCAAGGTTGAGCCTTGTAAAGTTGCTGAGATTAATACCACAAAGAAAACCACGTCAAAAATCAGATGGGCATTAGGTAGCCCGTAGATAAACGGGAAAATAGCGAGAATAATAGGCACTGAGCCACGTAAACCTACCCAGGAAATCAATGTTATTTCAGGTTTTGGAAAACCAAATAATTTTAGGACAGGTATTACAGCCAATGGCCTCGCAATAAAAGTTAAGACAAGGGCGATAACTAAGCCTTCAAGCCAGACTTCAATAAGAGAACTTGGGTTGACAAGTAACCCTAACATAACGAACATGATAATTTGGCTTAGCCATGCTAATCCATCATGGAATAAAAATGTATTACGTTGAAAAACAAACCGATGATTACCAATTACCACACCGGTAACAAAAATAGATAAGAAACCACTGCCTTCTAAGTTACTGGCGAGCCCGAAAGAAAGTAGTCCACATGCAGCGACAAGGACAGGATATAATCCAGTTGCTAGTAGCTTAATCTTATTGATAATTTTGACTGAAACCCAGCCAACACTCAAGCCAACAACTGTCCCTATTCCCATCTGGCTAAAAAATAGCAAAATTAATTCACTACCTGAAGCTTGTGGATTCATTAAGAGTTGTAATAAACCAACCGTTAAGAATATGGCAGTAGGATCATTGGTTGCACTTTCTATTTCTAAAGTAGATTGCAGACGCTCGTTTAAATAGATCCCAGCGTTGCGCAGTAAGGAAAAGACGGCAGCGGCATCGGTAGAACCGACGATAGCGCCAAGTAGTAGCCCTTCAAGCAGAGGGACACCGAGAATATAAGCTGCGACGAGCCCAGTTACACCAGCAGTTACAAGAACGCCAAGTGTTGCTAGTGTAAAAGACGGTTTCCAAACTAAACGAATTGACTTTACGGATGTTTGCAGACCTCCATCAAATAAAATTAAAGCAAGAGCAAGAGAACCAACGGCATACGAAACATTAACGTTATCAAACGTAATCTTACCTATCCCATCTTCACCGGCTAACATGCCAATAAATAAAAACATGACTAGCATGGGTAAACCAAGTCTAGCAGACAATTTGCTAGAGAAAATACCCAAAAGAATGAGTATAGAAATCAATAAAATGAGTTGTTCAATAGTTGGCATAATCAGTTTAATCTGTAAGTGAATAAAACGCTGACGATGCATCGTAAAGCGCGCGTAGAAAGCAAAAAATGTCAAAATAGCAAGATAACTAAATATACACTGAGAATAGATTATTTTAGCGAAAAGCCGATAATATCCATTAAAAAGTATATCTACATGATTATAATATAAATAAATTTAAATAATTTGATTATTTATCGCATTTTTTGTCATTAAAGTGAGTTAAAGCACGTAAAAAAACGATAAATTTGAATAAGTAAGCATCGAGGTGGGCTTATTATATTTTTTTAATCAAAGATAATTATGGCGTGGGGAGAGAAGTATTGAAGGGAGGGAATAGGCATTTATAAAGTAAGGTCAAAATAAAGAAGGCCGAAAAAATTTTCGACCTTCACCATTACACTAATGATAGCGAGCTTTTTTAGCTAAATAGTCGCCAATAAATTGCATGCCTTGAACGATAATTACCAATGTAACAACGGTGATAGCCATTGCGACATTATCAAAACGCTGGTAACCATAGTTTAGAGCTAAGTCACCCACACCACCACCACCAACGGCGCCTGCCATGGCGGTTGCACCAACTAAAGTAATACTGGCAGCGGTTAAACTTAGGATTAATGATGACTTCGCCTCAGGTAAAATAAAGTGCCAAACAATTTGCCAATTTGTTGCTCCCATAGAATCAGCCGCTTCAATAATACCTGAATGTACGCTGAGTAATGAGTTTTCAACTAAACGTGCAGTATAAGGAGCAATAAAAATAACTAATGGTACAATTGCTGCAGTTGTTCCTATTGAGGTTCCAACCATAAAGCGTGTTAGGGGGATCATTGCAACTAATAATATGATAAAAGGCAATGAGCGAATAATATTAATAATAGGGTTCACTATACGATAAATACATTTATTTTCCCAAATACCGTCTGGCCTCGTTACAACAAGTACGATACCTAACAGAATCCCAAATATAGAGCCTAATACGAGTGCAACGCTGACCATCGTAAAGGTTTCTGACATCGCTAATAAAAACTGTTTAGTTGTTAAAGCGGTTTCGAATAATTGTGTCATATTGCCCCCTTATTGACAGCAACCCCACGTTGACGAAGAAAAGAAACCGCCTCATCCATTTTTTCTTTATCACCAATAAATTGGACAAACATGCTACCTAGCACGACACCACTGATTTCTTTCATGTTGGCAAATAAAATATTTATTTTGACAATTTCTTTCAGTATTAACTCATTAACAACAGGTTGTTGAGCGGAAGTTCCTAAAAATTCAAGACGATAAACATCTTGTTGATGTTCTAAGTTATGTAGAACGCGCTCTGGAATTTCTTCGTTTAACACGGTTCCTACAAACTTTCTGGTTGTGTCTTGGCGTGGGTTGGCAAAAATATCAAGTACGGTTCCTTCTTCGACAATTTTACCTGATTCCATAACAGCAACACGGTTACAGATTTGTTCAATAACTTCCATTTCGTGAGTCACGAGTAAGATAGTAATATGTTGTTCTTGGTTGATCTTTTTTAATAATTGCAAAATTGAGCGAGTCGTTTGTGGGTCAAGTGCTGAGGTGGCCTCGTCACATAATAAAATTTGTGGGTTATTGATCAAAGCGCGAGCAATACCAACTCGTTGTTTTTGTCCACCAGATAACTGCCCTGGGTATTGGTTTTTTTTATCGCTAAGTTCGACATATTCAAGAATGCTATCAACTCGCTGAGTGATTTCCTGTTTATCGATACCTGAGAGTACTAAGGGCATCGCAATATTTTGTGCAACAGTTTTCGTTTCCAGTAAATTAAAATGCTGGAAAATCATACCGATGCTTTTTTTATGTGAACGAGTTTCTGCTGGGGTATGCTCAGCAATATTTTGGCCATTAATGATAACAGCACCACTGGTTGGTTTTTCTAATTGATTCACTAGGCGGATAAGTGAGCTTTTACCAGCTCCGCTATAACCAATAAATCCAAAGATATCCCCTTTATTGATATGCAAATTAATATCTTGCAATGCAACTAAAGACTGCCCATCTTTTTCATAGACTTTTTGAATATTTTGAAAGGTAATCATAATTTACTCTACATTATCAGTTAATTGCATACGTTCTGAAGGTGGTGCAGCGGGGAGCCACTCATCACCTAATAATTCAGCTTCTTGGCTATTTTTGACTTGCTCAAGATGTTGTTCTTGATGGTTCAGATACAATTGAGCGGCAATATGGTCAGCCAATCGTTCAGCTCCAACATTCGTTCCGGGGATTAACCCTATAACGGGCCCCATGCTGAGTGATGCGCTTAAATTAAAACAATATAACTGATTGATTTTTAATGTGTCTGAGTTGCTTTTAGCTTGAAATTCAAAGTGATTACCTAAATAAGGGTGTGAAGCTAACTCTGCATTTTCCTCATGGAAAGATGGTGTGTATGCATCCCCCCATGTTTTGACTAGCGGAGATAATTGATGAAAAGCTCTGTCCTTAGCCCAATTAATTCGATAGCCAGTTGCCAAGATTAAATAATCTAATATGAATTTGCCTGTTGTGGTCGTGACGTGCAACTTTTTGTTTTTTACTTCAATAAATTTAACTTGAGTATTGAAATTGAAATAAGCATTTTCATGGCGAGAGACTCTCAAGGTACTTCCGTGAGGGGCTGGTGTTTTAGCTTTAGCAACATAATCCGTGTAATGCCACTTTTGAGCATCGGTAAAATAGGTGTATGCATTGGTAAAACCTGCACTTCCAGCAACTTTTCCTCGGTTTACACGAGGCATATCGTTAGCTCGGATCAAAATTTCAACCGAATTAGCGCCATTTTCTAATGCCGTTGCTGAGCTATCCATCGCTCCTGCACTATAACCTACAACACCAATATCTAAGCCTTTAAAACGGCGATAGTCAGTGCCTGCGTAGGAGTGTTCCCAATAGGCTGTTGGAATATCATTCATAAAGCTAGGGATATTGGCCTCACTAAAAGACTCCATACCCGTTGCTAAAATAACATGTTGTGCTTGATAACTGACTGTTCCTTCAGGGGTATTAAAAATTAATTCACGGTAGTTATCATTAAGTTGTACATCAACGAGATGGTATTGATTAAGCACATGGGGTTCAGTCATGGTTTTATACCATTGCAGGTATTCACCCCATTGCAAACGTGGAATTTTATCAAGTTCATCCCATTTTTGAATACCAAATTGGGCTTTAAACCAAGCTTGGAAAGTTAATGAGGGAGATGCAAGTGCAGGGCCAACCACATGTTTTGGTGAACGTAATGTTTCCATTAGTGCAGGGCTTTGCCATGGGCCTTCTTTGCCAGAAGCGGCCTGATCGAAAACAATGGCGTTAATTCCGCGTAATTTCAGAGCGAAAGCTGCTGCAATCCCTGACATGCCCGCGCCAATGATAGCGACATCAATAACTTGGTTTTCAGGACAGTTTTTTGATAATGACCAAGACGTTATTGGTAAATTTAAATATTGCAAATCTTGTTTTATTTGCGCTTCTAATGCCTCTAAACCCATAATCAGTTCCATTGAATTACTCCTTGCCCTCGGCTATTTCAAAGGGTTCTCCTAGTGATAACATTAAGCGGTTCGCCCATGAAAAGAAGGCTGTTGATTGAACTAAATCGAGTAATTCAAGTTCAGACAAGCCTAGCGTTTGTAACTCTTTAATTTGTGATGATGTGGCTTGGATGGGGGTTGCAGACAAGGAAGCAACCAAATCTGTGATGGCTAGTAGTCTGTCATCAAAACCTTCTGCAAGTACTGAACCTGTCGCCGTTGCTAATAGTTTATCAACATCAGCGCGTCGCTCTTTTGCATATTGACTGGCTTTTCTTGCGTGAACAGAAGCACAGTATATGCAACCATTAACTTTACTAGTTACAGCTGCTGCAAATTCACGTTCCCAGCGAGGTAGCCCTTCAGAGGTATAAAATACGCCACGGTCAATTAAAGTTCGTAATTCTAAAATTTTGCTTTGATGGGCAAGTAGTAAAAAATATTCAGAGTTTAATTGACCAAATTTTTTCATAACTTGGGCTTCTTCAGCGGATAATGTCTTCGCATCTCTTGCTGAAATCCAAGCTTCCCATCCTAAATTATCTTGTGTAAAAGCGGTTGGGGATGAATTTCCTTTGCGGGTTAAAGGTTGGTGGTTCCACTTACCTGCAACAACTTTAGGTGCACTATTTGTAAGATTACTACTATCCGTCAGTAACAGAATCCCTTCGATTAGCCGAGCTTGATAAGTGACATAAGTTATTAATTGAGCAAGTAAAATAATGTCACTTTCTTGCCAACCTTGGTTAGTTAATTCGGCAATCAATTGGTAATGAGTGTCTTTCGGTGACTGTGTTAAAACTTGCAGATATTCTTTTGCTGTGGCAAGTGGTTTGCTATGCGGTTCATCAGGAATTGAGTTTATTAATTGCAAATAAAATTCAGCAAGGCGGGGACTTCCTGTAATTTTTGCAACTTCATGGGCAAAATAATATTTCACATCACTTGTTAGCCGTGTCGAGGGCGCTGAAAAAATGGCTTCAAATACGGCTTGAGTATTTTCAGTCGCCACATTACGTTCATGGCGAATCTTAGTTAGACTGGAATCTGGTGTTAAGTTAGTTAAATAATTAATTACATCATTATTGGAAATAGTCATAAAGTAACTCACTTTTTTTAAACGTTTTTTATCTCCTTCATTACATATCAATCACATCACTAATCGAACGATCTATTTGTTATATGCTTATAACCAAAAGAAATTAAACTAAGCCCTTATATTACTTTTGTATTAAGTTATAACGATATAGTCTAAGTCGTGCTCTCTAATTATGATTATACTGCCCAAAATATCTTTACAGGGTTGTTACATATGTTAAAACAAAAAATAATAGGCTTGTCTTTAATTACTACGGCTTTAGTTGCGTTGGCAGGTTGTGGTGATAATAGTGAAAAAGATAATCCGAATAAAAAACAAATTACGATAGGCTTTGGTGTTGGTAATTATATTGACCAAGTGGATAAAGGTATCGTCCCGATTTTAGAGAAAAAAGGTTATACGGTTAATTTGCGCCAATTTTCGCAGAATAGGCAAATTAATCCTGCTTTTGAAGAAGGTTCAATCGATGCTTCTGTTAATCAAAGCCGCGCCTATATGGAGGCTTATAACAAAAAGAATAATATTAACATGGTGGCATTGACGGATTCACCGAGTGCGCCACAAAGTCTGCGGTCAAATAAACATAAAACACTGGATGATGTGAAAGATGGTATGATCGTCGCGCTATCTAATGACCCTGTTAATGCAGAACGTGGTGCTAGAATTCTGGAACAGTTAGGTTGGATTAAAATTAAGCCAAATGTGAGTACATTAAGCTTTAGTGTTAATGATATTTCGCCTGATAAATATAACTTAGATATCCGAGAAACTGATGCAGCACAAGGGTTACGATTATTAGATGATGTCGATTTTGTCGTTGTGAATGGCAACTATGTTGCAAGTGCAGGTCAGCGCATTGCTGATGGCTTGGTCGTAGAAAATTCACCGCTAGAGCATCGTGTTATTGTGACTGTCATGCAAAAAGACCTAGATGCTCAGTGGGCAAAAGATTTGAAAGAAGCTTTTGAGTCTAAAGAATATGCAGATTATATTCGTTCGCAGCGTATTTACGATGGTTTTATTGAACCTGAAAGCTGGAACAAATATCCTAAATAAAACCCTAGTCTGTTTTTTTATTATTAGTATTACGTTAACCACTAATTTTTATTAATTAGTGGTTTTTTCTATATAAACTAAATATCTTACTGATTTAATGTGAAAAATATTCGTGTTGAATTTGTAGACAATCTGATGTTTTTTCGTTATTTAATAGATTAAGAGCTGAATTATAAAAATAGAATATAGATAAGTTTATGTAAAAAATAAAACTGCCAGGGGAAAGTATGAGTAACGAATTAATTGATGCATTTAATGTAATAAAATCTAAAAGATGGGTTGATTTGACACATAGCTTCGATAAAGATTCACCGCATTTTTTTATGTTTGATTCTGCTGAGTTTAAAACATTATTTGGTTATCCAGAGGGTTTTTTTGCACAGCAATTTACATTTCCAGGCCAATATGGCACTCATATTGATGCTCCTTGTCATTTTGTCGAAGGAATGCGTTATTTACATGAACTCGAATTAAAGGAACTTGTTTTGCCATTGATTGTTATAGACCAATCAGAAAGAGCAAAAGAAGATCCTAATTTTGCATTTTCTCGTAATGATATTCTCAATTTTGAAGCACAAAATGGCCAAATTGAATCCGGGAGTTTTGTTGCATTACGTACCGATTGGAGTAAACGTTGGCCATCACAAGAGCTTATGGATAATAAAGATGATGAGGGCAATAACCAAATACCGGGTTGGGGAATGGACGCTCTTAAATTTTTATTTGAAGAACGTGGAATAAAAGCTATTGGACATGAAACATTTGATACTGATGCAGCAAAAGATTTTCGAAAAAATAATGCATTACTCGGTGAGTATTATGTATTAGAGCAAGATACATACCAAGTTGAATTACTCGCTAATTTAGACCAAGTGCCCACACGTGGTGCCGTGATTTTTAATATTGTCGCTAAACCAAATAATGCCAGTGGTTTTCCTGTGCGTTCTTTTGCAATACTTCCATAGGAAATATAATTATAACCAATCTGCTAATGTAATAGCAGATTGGTTAAAACGGCTATAAAGCAATTATAATCCATGCAGCGGCTAATAGCATACACAATAGCGCGACAACTCCTCCAGATTTAGAAAATTCACCGAAAGAGATTTTTACACCATATGCCGCTGATTGTTCAACGACAATAATTCCAGCAAGGCTACCGAAGACCAGTAAATTACTTGAAAAGCCTGAACCCAATACAAGAGCTGCGCCTAATGAATCGGCATTACCATCAGGTGTTAAGAATGGGACGAGTAACATAACGGAGGGATTATTTCCAACGATAGTGCTTAGAACACCGGTCACTAAAAATAGGGCTAATGGATTATTGAGATCCACACCGTAGCTTCGTAAATCCGTTAATAATTGCTGAGGAAGGCCTGTGGCGGCAAAAGCAGCGTTAACAACAAATAACCCCATGATGAGTAATAGAAGATTACCGTCGACGAGTTTAAGCATATCACTCGAGGCAATGGACCGGTTTAATAATAAAAAACCAGCAGCAGTCAATGCTATAAGTTCTTTAGGAATATCAGTCACAATAAAGGCAATGATGACTGCGAAAGTAATAACACCAGCTTTTGCTGTCTCCCATACATTTAATGTTTCTTGGGTTTTTTGTGGGGAAGCTGCTAGCGTATTTTCTTTAGCCAAATACCAACGATTACGATATAACCAAACGAGTACCAACCATGTTAATGGTAAAGAAAGTAGGGCTGGTATTGCTGATGCCTGTAATAAGCCTACAAACGAGATATCGAGCCCTTGGGCTGCGATCATATTTTGTGGGCTACCAATTAATGAGCCGGCCGCGCCATTATTCGCCGCGAAACAAAAACCAAGTAAAAATGGAATTGGGTTTAAACCGCGAGATAAACTAATTGATACTAATAATGGTGTCATGGCGACAACAACAACATCGTTAGTGAGAAATGCAGAAAGAAAGCCACCGACAAGAATTAAAACCGCGAGTAATGTAGGGGGAGAAACTTTTAGCATTGCCACTCGGTTTGCGGTCCAACTATAAAAACCAGACACAACAAAAGAAGCAGAAACGACCATAAGCCCAAATAACATACCAATCGTTCGGTAATCGATAGCATTCCACGCATGAGGCGGTGTAATACTGCCGATAGCCATCATAGCGAGGGCGCCAATAACAGCAGCGCCCGTTCTATCAACTTTGAAGCCTGGTAGCTTACCAAAGCCCATTGCAATATAAACTAAAAGAAAAACAATAACGGTTAACGTCATGATATTCACATTTTAATTAAGAAAATTAGAGGTAATTTATCGATGAACACTCAGCGAAGCAAGGCTAAATAATGTATTGATAATAACATGTTGCAGTTAGCTCCATTTAAGATTGTCGCTAAAAGATAACAATAATGTAATTAAGAATGAAGTTTACAAATAGCGATAACAAGCATTGACCATAAGAAACGATAATCTGATTTGTTGCAGCATAAAAAGAAAAACAAAGAAAATACATTTGGTAATTTTATTACAAAATTAAAAAAGTATTTGGTCAGTTGAGAATTTGATAGCAGCTCATAGGATTAAAAAAGAGAAACTGAAAATTAATTGTGACAAAAGTCACTATTTAAAGATAAATAACGTTTTTTAATTTGTGATTTAAGTCACAAAAAATGGTTTTTTAGTGCAAAAAAAGATCAATGTAATTTAGTGACACGAGCTTTTTGTGAGCTTCATCAATATAAATATAGGGTGGACAGGGGGGTAATGGTGACTTTGATCACATAAAGGCCCACGTGGTGCGAATCTGATAAAGCTCATGCTAGAGTGAAAGTGTTGAAAAAATCACGGACGTTATTTGGCGATAACGTTACTACTTTATCATTCTCGTACCACGGGGTTCTGTCATGGTAACATCAAATATCAAATTAAAGGTACAGAATTTTGGGCGTTTCCTCAGTAATATGGTTATGCCTAATATCGGTGCTTTTATCGCTTGGGGATTAATTACTGCGTTATTTATCCCAACTGGCTGGTGGCCTAATGAGACATTAGCTCAACTTGTAGGCCCTATGATCACCTATTTACTACCACTATTAATCGGTTATACCGGTGGCCGTTTAGTCGGTGGAGAGCGGGGTGGAATAGTTGGCGCAATAACAACAATGGGTGTAATTGTTGGTGCCGACATGCCAATGTTTATGGGGGCAATGATTGCTGGCCCATTAGGCGGATATGCAATAAAACGTTTTGATTTGTGGATAGAAGGCAAAATTAAAACGGGTTTTGAAATGTTAGTGAATAATTTTTCATCTGGCATTATCGGTATGTTATTAGCCATTTTGGCTTATTTAGCGATTGGGCCTCTTGTTGCAGGGCTATCCAAGATATTAGCAGCCGGTGTATATGTGATGGTGGAGAATAATTTACTTCCACTCACGTCTATTTTTGTTGAACCTGCCAAAATCTTATTTCTTAATAATGCTATCAATCACGGTATTTTTTCACCACTAGGTATTCAGCAAGCATCAGAAACAGGTGCATCCATCTTTTTCTTAATTGAAGCCAACCCTGGACCCGGTTTAGGTGTTTTACTCGCGTATATGTTTTTTGGCAAAGGTAATGCTAAGCAGTCTGCGCCAGGAGCCGCAATTATTCACTTTTTTGGTGGCATCCATGAAATTTATTTTCCTTACGTCTTAATGAATCCTCGGTTAATTCTTGCTGTTATTCTGGGTGGAATGACAGGGGTATTTGTGATGAACCTTTTTCATGCTGGGTTAGTCTCTCCTGCATCCCCGGGCTCAATATTTGCAGTTCTACTGATGACGCCTAAATCATCACTTATCGGCGTTATTTTATCGGTCGCAAGTGCTACAGTTGTTTCTTTCATCGTTTCAGCTCTTTTATTAAAACGAACACGAATTGGTGATGATGATGAACTCGAGAGTGCGACGAAAAAAATGCGTAATATGAAAACGCAATCAAAGTCATCATCAGTAAATTCAATCAATAAAGATGCTTCTATCAATTTAGCTCAAGTGCACAATATTATTGTCGCTTGCGATGCAGGCATGGGCTCAAGTGCAATGGGAGCGGGGGTATTAGCCAAAAAAGTACGTGATGCTGGCTTGCTAGACATCACCGTCACTAATATGGCAATCAACGATTTACCAGAAAATGTTGATATTGTTATCACTCATAGGGATTTAACGCAAAGAGCGAAATCATTTGCGCCAAATGCAATCCATATTTCTTTAACAAACTTCTTAGATAGTCAAACGTATAATGATTTAGTCACGAATTTAATAGCTAAAAAAAATCCTAAGGCAGCTAATGATGGGCATTTAATTAAACAAACTATTGTTGCGGCTAATGATGAGTCATATGACATAACCGAACATGAAGAGGCTTTGTTTACTTTAAGTGCGAAGCACATTCATTTAAATCTGGCGGCAGAAAATAAAACCCAAGCTATCCGCTTTGTAGGGCAGAAGCTAGTTGAAGGCGGGTATGTTGAGCCTGAATATATAGAGGCTATGCTAGCTCGTGAAAAACTAACACCAACATATCTTGGAGAGTCTATTGCGGTACCTCACGGAACAATAGAAGCCAAAGACCGCGTATTAAAAACTGGCATTGTTATTTGCCAATATCCTAAAGGCGTACAATTTGGTGAAGAACCCGATGAAATTGCTCGCTTAGTGATTGGTATTGCAGCACAAAATAATGAGCACATTGAAGTTATTACACGAATTACTTCCGCTTTAGATGAAGATGGGGTCATTGAGCGTTTATGTGAAACCCAAGATGTTCAGGAAGTACTCGAAATTTTAGCGTCTCAAAGTGCAGCATAAGGAGAATAATAATGAAAGTCATTCATTTTGGTGCAGGAAATATAGGCCGCGGTTTTATTGGTAAATTATTAGCAGACGCAAATTCACAAGTCACTTTTACGGATGTCAATCAGCCATTAATTGACCAACTAGCACATCAACAATCTTATAATGTTCATGTTGTTGGTCAGGAAAATCGTATTGAGAAAGTCCAACACATTCACGCTGTTAATAGTAATGACCCTAAAACGATAGAGTTTATTGCAACGGCAGATATGCTTACAACAGCAGTCGGGCCTCAAGTGCTTGAAAAAATTGCCTCAACGATAGCTAAAGGCATTATTCATAGAAAATCGTTGGGAAATAACCAGCCACTCAATATTATTGCATGTGAAAATATGGTGAGAGGAACTAGCCAATTAAAGCAACATGTATTGGCTCAATTGCCTGAAGAGTTACATCAATGGGTTGAGCAGCATATTGGTTTTGTAGACTCCGCAGTTGACCGTATTGTTCCTCCGATGGAGGCAGCGAATGATGACCCGCTTGATGTTACCGTCGAATCCTTTAGTGAGTGGATTGTTGACCAGACACAATTTGTTGGTGATATTCCTATTATCGAAGGAATGGAATTAACGGATAATCTAATGGCATTTGTTGAACGTAAGCTATTTACGTTAAATACAGGCCATGCAATAACAGCTTATCTGGGACAATTATATGGATACCAAACAATTAGTGAAGCGATTGGCGATTTGAGGATCCACACTATTGTTAAATCGGCAATGAAAGAAAGCGGGCAAGTATTAATTCAACGTTATGGCTTTGATTCGAAAATACATAATCAATACATAGATAAAATACTGAGCCGCTTTGCGAACTCATATTTAAAAGATGATGTTAGCCGAGTAGGACGACAACCTATGCGAAAATTAAGTTCAAATGATCGCCTAATTAAGCCGTTATTAGGTACATTTGAATATCAATTATCACATGAAAATCTGATCATAGGTATTGCAGCTGCATTGCATTTTAGGTGTGAAACTGATCCCCAAGCAAATGAAATGGCAAAGTTAATTGCAGACAAAGGACTTACCCAAACGGTCATTCAACTTTGTGGAATAGAGCAATATCCAGAGGTAATTGATAAAATTTGTACTCAATACCAGTTAATGATGTTGAGTAAAAAGTAATATTACGGATAATGGGTTAATTATTGAGGTTCAATCACTTTATGGCTACCTACTATGTGAAAGCAAGTAATATAGCCATAAAGTGATAAAAGAAGCTAATATGGAAAATAAACAAAACATTGAAAATCAAATTCTTGAGCGGTTGAATCAACGACCAGAGGTGCACTTATTTGTTCAAGATGTCGTTATTTTAATTTCACAAGCTATTGATAAATTAATGTTAAAAGTTTTCAGAAAGGATGACTATGCAGTAAAATATGCAGTTGAGCCTCTTTTAACTGGAAATGGCCCATTAGGGGAGTTATCGGTTCGTTTGAAACTCTTATTTGCGTTAGGGGCTATTTCTCGTGAAACCTATGAAGATATAGAATTATTTCTTGCTTTGAATGAGTCATTATCTGCAGAAAAAATAAATATAAATTTTACGGATGATGAAATTTTAGGCAGTATTAAAATGCTTCATTGTATGGAACCATTACCAGAAATGATGAGATTTAATCAGCCGGAAGATCTTATTGATAATCAATTAATTGAATTGCAAAAACACCGTTTTCAGCAAATGATCAAATCTTCATTGATATTGTCTGTAACAGCCTTAATTACCCAAATTATCGAAACGGATGTATTTTAAATCGGTTATCCTATCATCTCTATTTTACTGTTTACTTATCGAGGTAAATATGTTTGAAATAATACGTTATTAGCCGAGAATCAGCAGAGTATCGAATGAATATTATTATTGCACATGAAATAACCACCGAAGATAAAGAAGAGTTACTTGCAGGGTTGCGTAGTTTTAATACTCAGTTTTTAAATGCCGACCGATTTGGTTCATTAGGAATTTATTTTAAAAATGATGATGGTGTGATGCTTGGTGGTTTACTTGCCTCAGTTAAGGCAAATTGGTTATGTATTGATTATTTATGGGTTAGTGAAAGTGCCAGAAATGATGGATTAGGGCGTGAATTGATGTATACCGCTGAACGGGAAGCAATAAAATTAGGTTGTATTCATAGCTTAGTTGACACATTTAGTTTTCAAGCCTTACCATTTTATGAAAAATTAGGATATGTGAAACAAATGTCATTACCTGACTTCCCGGAGACAGGCATGCAACGACATTATTTAACTAAACGTGATATATAAAAAGTACCTATAAATTATGGCATGATCGGTTTAGTCGATAAATATTGTGCTGCATAATGAGGTAGGCGAGCCTTTAATTTATCAATTGTTATTTCAGCAATGACACCACTTGTCGGTACTAACTCGTTTGTTTCAACGAAAATATTCTCTGAACAAAAGAACTGATTAGATGAGAATGATTTTTCTGGTGAAGTAACTAATAGTTTGCTCTTAGTCCTATTGATAAAGCGATTAGAGAAAACTAGATAATTTTTAATATTAATAGATTTATCTTCAGTATCTACAAAATTTTGCCAATAGCTAATTAAAGCGTCAGATAAATAATTATTAAAAATGAAGGTGTCTTGCATAATTAGCCATTTGTCATCGACATTGTCATAGGGGCGTGCATTAAAAGAAATGTGATTAAGATAGTTACCAGCAAATACGAGTCCTTTTGCATTACGAAACTTTAATTGACCGGATGGCTTATCATCTTTTGGCCAGCCAGAGAAATAATTTTGAATAACTTCAACTTGTTCATACTGTTTAATATAAATACCATGATCACGTTGTATATCATCTTTATCTGTTTTAGGATTGTAGAGAAAGATTTGGTCACTACCTGAAATAAAGTTTTTACGAAATATCCTTTTTTTGAGATTACTCGTCGAATACCAACCGGAAACAAATTCACCTTGGGCATCATCAAAAGATATTAATTTTTTATCTCTTAAACTTAAAAGTGTGGTGAGCAGTATCTGTGTTTTTTTATCAAGCCATGGTGTTGCTAAGTTAATCTCATCGACCGAACCTAAAAAATTTTGTTCAATTAATAAACCGGAACTATTACCATAAGTACTAAGACCAACTCCTGCATAGTTACGCCCACGCATAAAAACATTACCATTTATTGTATAGAAATGACTAGAACAGGTCAGTTGCGCTGTGCTGTATTCGGTTATTGTGTTAATAAATACATTATGGCTAATACGAATTGCAGATTTGTGTCCATAAAAATGTATTCGAATATTGTCAAAGATTATGTTCTCTATGTTTATATTTGACACTTTTGTTCTGTAGGTACTATCACCGAACATAACCGATTGTCCTTTGGGATTTAAACAACGAAAAATTGTGCCTTCTATCGAACCCAATAAGGAATTATAAGATGTTAATAATACATCGCTAGCAAATAAGTAAGTACCGGCAGGGAAATAAATACCTTTATGAGAGGTGTTACTTTCTTTAAGTAAACTTAATATCGCCTGACTTAAATCTTTATCTGTATTTGGTAATATACCTGCATCTTGTGCATTGATATAGCCATCCGGTGTGTCATTGCATGTGGGGCTTTGATTTATCATGTATATATCCTATCGACGGTTTTATTGTGGGGATATGAATAGTGTCACTTATAATTATCTGGTACTTAGCTATAAAACTAGTCATAAGGGGTATAAGTATATTTTTTTATCAATAATTCAGCAATGTAAATTAAAATTAGCGTGATCTACATTGTTTTTAATGCATTGATATTTATGTTGAAATCATTTTCAATGTATTGTTATGAATAATATTTTTAATTTTTGGTTCATCGGCATGGTTATTATGTAAATCTATCATTCGCAGTTTGATTATTAATAAATGAAGGTAAAATATGAAAATTTGTATTATAGGGACGTCCGGGGCAGGAAAAACAACATTATCTGCCAAGCTAGCCGATGAATTTAATACGCCTGTATATGGCTATGATGAAATTTATTGGAATAAAACTCAGGCAGAATATATCAAAATCCTCAACCTATTATTAACGCATTAGTCTTAGAGATAACATCTAAAAAAGAATGGATTATTGAAGGTGCTTACGATAGGCGTTTAACTCCCTTTTTTCATGACTGTACGTTAATTATTCGCTTAAATGTACCTTACCATATATGTGCCTTTAGAATCGTAAAACGATACCTTGCATCTAAATTTACAACGATAGGGCCCAAAGAGACATTTTTCAATACAGTTGAGTTACTACGCTTTGCAAAGCAATTTGATAAGCAGCTTGATGATTTCTTTGCACAAAATCCTTTATTTTCTTCTAAAGTCATCATTATAGATAATTCCAAACAATGTATTGGTACGATAAAAAAACATTTAGAATAAATAGGGTTCAGTGGCCTGTCCGGCTCTTACAGTATAAATAATTTTAGCAATAACTTTATTTGTACATCTATCAGTTGGTTTATGCTCTCTAAAGGCTGTTTTTGCTTCATCTCTTTTCTTCTGGTATCGGCTAAATAAATTTGCCCATAAAAAATACTATATACATGAGTACTTAGATTCCGCTAGAAATTACTAGACCTTCTTGGAAGTAAAAATAATTAATCAATTCTCGTATAAAAAATAAAATAACATTCAAGCGGCCAAGTCATTTCAATCACTCAGAATGGCACTCAATCAGTTGGTAGGAGGAGGGATCATTAATTAAAAGTGACTCATTTTTAATTAAATATCTATTAGCATTTTTGCTTATAACGAATTGAGGCGGGGGGATTTTACAATCCTGTTCATCAATAATAGATGCATTAAATCCTGTGGCTATTTCTTTTAATGTATAATTCCCCTGGCAAGAATATAATTCTTGCCAGGATGAAATAGTTAACTTAGCCTCATTGTTAAATTTAAATTTTAGATTAATAAGTGTATTAACATCATTATTTGATTTTTTCTCGGAATAGTGTAAATAATAGCAACCAATGGTTTTAGTTGCATATGCACAATTTAATATAATGAATGAGAATAATGCACTAATAAATAGAAGGTAACTCATTTTTGATTCATTCATCGATGATAACTAGTATACATAGCGTAATAGCAGAAAGTAAGTTAGCACTGTGTTAATTAACCGATTAATAAGCATTTTGACGAACATTAAAGGGTTGTAAAATCCTATTCCAGATTTCAATCATTTGTTATATTTGTCTTAATAATGAATTCTAAAGTTTCTTTAAACATTTCTTTTCTATCTAAATTTATAGAATATTTAGGCACTGTACCGTCATCGTGCCCGCCCTCATAATCCATTGATGGCGTACTTTTCCATTTATTGCTAGATTTGAGTAACGTATATTTGCGCTTATCGCCATTCATCTCAGTAGAACGGTTGTCGTCAGACAGAATCGCCCGTATCTTTATGTTTTAAGTTAGACCCCATAATGCTAGGTAAAAAAATAACAGGAACCACTTTGGTTGCAGGGACATAAAGGTGGGCTTTGGCGTTCCGTGATTGATGTTCAGTCGTACATTCCCAAGAAATCCGTTTTTTCACATCAAATTGACAAAAATGGTGCTGGATATTTTCGCCTTGTTCATCCTGACTCATTGTATTTTCTTCAAATTGAGCATGCCGATGATTGATTTGATATTCCCACTTATACTCAAATACATTTATTTATGAAAAATAAGGCGAGAATGATGGCAATATCGATGAGCAATTTATCGAGTGATAGGGAATTATTTATTTTGCTGAATCAATGCATATCGGTTCAATAGTTGTTTAAAGTGAGTATCAATACGTTGATATTCTGATTCAGGTACAGTGCCTTGCGCTTGTAATTGTTCTAGTTGGCGTAGTTCTTCTTCGAGTGGCAACCCTTGATTAAAATGTTGACGTGCATTAAAAATAATCGTTTTTAATTCAGACCCAGTGATATAGCTGCGAGGTTTACCATCGAGACTGTCTAAGCGCGTACTGAGATTATTTAACTCTGACATTCCTTCAGACCACTGTTGGAGTTTATCGCGAGATGACGCATTGATTTGCATATTTTGCTGCCATTTATCGTTTAACGCACTGACTTCTTGCCGTTCACCATATTGCTTCGTGAGGTAACTCACCATGCTTAATCCATACTGTTGAGACCAAATTGGGGAGACGGACTCTAATTCTACGAGGTAGTTATCGATTACCTTGAGTTTTTCAGGAGAAAAACTATTCGGTTGCGCGGCATTAGGTTGTAATTGTTGCTCAAGAATTGAGGCAATATTCGGCGTAAAGTCAGGTAACTGGGGTAGCGCTTGCGCTAAAACGTGGTTATTGATTTGCGGGTGTAACACATATAAAGTTCCTGCACACAGCGCGCCTGTGAGCACAATACCGAAAGCCAGACCCACACAAATGCCTTTGCGGTAAGAAGGCTTGGTCGGTGTCGGTGTACTGATAGTGGCATTGGCCTTGATGGAAATTGGCGTTGCTGCGGCACGGGCATGAAATGATGATGGTGAGGTTTTCGGCAATTGCAGCGGCGTTGGTGGAATAAAACCACTATCGGGAACATCGGTATTTTCGAGCTGCTTGGCTTGAGTGGTGAGCAAGTTTTGCAGTCGTTCCAGCTGAGTGAGGTGTTTGAGCTCTAATGTTTGCAGCAACTGTCCAATTTGGTTGAGCGTCGCTTCAGTTTGATACAGTGCTGGCAGGTCTGCATAAACAGGTGCATGGGCGCGTAACCCTGTCATGAGTTGTTGGCTCAGCGTTGCGAGGATCTCAACCCGGGCATGGGTCTGTTGTGGCCATAATCCTTGCCAGTGGCGGCTCAGTAAATGTTGGAGTAAAGATAAGCCTTCGTTTAATCCCGCAATGCCATTTTGATGCTGGCGGATCAGGGTAAACCATGCGCAAGTTTGTAAATCAGCGCCATTTTGGTTGAATAAGGACAAACATAGCCCATGAGCTCGAGCCCAGTCAACATCAGGGCGGGCAGGGTGGAAGCGTTTGTTTAACTCGTCTTTAAGGGCAGAGAAATCAGTCAGGGTGCGAGGGTCGCCACCAAGGCGTAATGTGTTTAAATCTGGGGTCATAGTCTTCTCACGCTATCGTCGGTTAAATCGTATCGAATTGTTTTTTCAGATGGTGGACGAGAATGCGTCCATCCGGCATAAACTCAGTGCCATAACGGATTAACCCTTGCTCATGTAATTCAACCTCAAGGGCGTAATGGAGTGCCCCAAAGCTATTTTGCGGTAATAACACTAAAGAGAGTGATTTGATACGGGGCTCATACTTGAGTAACGTTGCTGATAAAATGGTCATCATATTGTGAGCGGTACCGGGGAGACCTTGGATCATTTTACTCATATCGGGGAGTCCGTAGTCGGGAAGATGTTCGATGCTACCCGCTCTGGCGTTGAGAATGCGGCGAATATTGTCCATCACGGATACCATCACTTGGTCATGTTCTGGGATAGCATCAATATCTAATCCTCCCGCAAAATACCCCGTCAACATTTCATATAATGAAGGCTGGGACATGCTATTTTTCTCCAAGTGGTTTCAAGGTCATGGTGTTATCCGCGAGGGTGAGTAAGCGTGGATCATCGGGTAATAACCGCTTTTTGGGAATCACCACGCGCCAGTCGTCGGTGATAAGGTCAGGGTGATGGAACATTACGGCAACGGCAACAAATTCAGCACCGTCCTCAAGGGGCATATCAAGAGAAATTGATTCGCCAGGGCGAATTCGCAGGTCTTTTTGTGTGACTAATGAGGATTTGAGTACTTGGCTATCTTTAGCGAAAAGGGTGGCATAGTCGCTTTCAACAAAGCTTTCAAAGTTTTTTAGTTGATAAACACGGATAATCGTTGATAGCGAAGCGCCAGTATCGTCAGTATTGAGTGCTTCGCGTGCCACGAAATCAAGATGGACGACTTTCACTTGCTTATAAAATATCGCGTTTGCTGCACTGCGAGTGCCATCGCTGACCATTTGAGTAAGTCCGCATCCAGTGAGGTTTAATGCTGTCAGAAGCACCAATGTCTTGCCGCAAAATGACAATAAAGGGAGTTGTTTCATAGGTGAGTCCCAGAATTAGAATCGATAATTAGCATAATGTGAGGGCGGCGTAGAGTGTGATGTTGCCGATAACCGCTGATAGCGCCCCAAATTTAAGGTAATAATGTGTTCTCGGTGAGGGGCATTAGGCGCCAATGTGCCCATCGCGGCGGTACGTCCCAGTTGAACACCTTGGCGAGATTGCGTGCTTAACGTTGCGTTAGGGAGCAACTTTCTGGGTAATTTGAGACAAAGACGGGCATTGACTCTTGACCCTAGGTAAACATGCAACAGCGCCATTAAATCTTGATACAGTTGTCCGTCAGGCAACCAATTGCGGGCTTCATTAAAGTTATCTGTCTGTAAGGTAATCAAAATTTGGCTGTTTATATCGGTAGAATACTGACCTAAAACAGGCTTGTTGGTTAAGGTCATCGGTGTTCTGCAGGATAACCCTGTTTGAGTGGTTTGCTCAATGCGTCTTGGGTCATGAGGCTTGATGTTAACTTGGGTATCAGGCGCGAGTAATTTAACTAATGATATAACCCCTTCGGCGGTACGAGTTGGAAAACGTAGCGTACCCAGTAATGCGAGAAATCGGGATAACGGAGCTTGTATATGTTGCGCCGTGCCAGGTATACCTAAGCCAATTAACCCATATAAATACTGGGAAGTTTCGTCTTCACCTCCCGCTAAAAATGTTGCAGGGTAAGAGTATTTTCGCCAAATACGATAAAACTGCGTCGTCAGTCGGTGGTTAAAAATATCTAAAAAATCGGTAAGAGACTCGGTTCCCTCACGTCGTTGTGCAATGTCATCAAGGTAGGTTGTCGGTAGCGGGGAAGTGACACCATATAACCCTAAAAATGTCGTTCGAATACTGGGTGTGTTGCTATCTCGGTAGCGGTCTTCAATGTCGATACCTTTAATTTCGGTGACAGGAAAACCCATCCCACGATGGGGACGAAACCGGATAACATCTGTTTTCGGGTCTTGGGTGCTACCGAGTGGCGGGCGCTGTTTATTACTCTGTTCTAGCAGTTGGCAAAACCGATAGAAGTTAACCAGTGGTAGACGCTCCCCTAGTGCATCAAAAAGCTGATTTACTGAGGATGATTCTCTGTCCATGTGAGGCTATTTCCTTTTGGTACAATATGGAGAGTTAATTGGTTAAATAGATGCACGTCGGTATAAAGCGCGAAAAAGCGATTGAGCATTTCACCAAAGAGATGAATATCACCTTCACCGTTAAATCCGTTGCTATCAAGGGTGATATCGATGGCAATACCACGCTGTAAAAAGCCTTTTTCGAAGCGCTCAATAAGATGCTGTTCAACGTGGATCATGGCATCGAGTTTGCGGCTGTTTAGATCATCATCTCGCCAGTCATAGAGTGCCAATGTGCCACGTAATACTTCTACGTTATCCATCATATTGAGGAAGCTAGCGCCAAGGTGACTGAGGACACGCCAATGGAACCGATCTTCTGCAGGGGGATAGCACGGCAGGGTTGGCTTACATAAATTACGAACCTGCAATTGGGTTTGTAGCGTTTCTTCGGTTCTGTCGAGCAATGTACTTTGCAGCGCTTTGCGTGGAAGTTGTCCGTTAGTGCCGGTTAATTGTAAAGATAAGGTTTCACTTTCAAGGGTAGCGGTCGGTTGTTCGCGTTCTCCCCCTAAAATCAGCCATGTATCATGTAACCCACTGACACCGCGCTTAACACGAGTGTGGTAGTAGTGTTCTGGCGCATTGCGGCGCAACATGCCGCCTCTGTGGCGGAAGCTGCTGAATGGAACATAGTGAATGTGTTCATCTCGTCTTGTGCCATGAACCGTATCGACAGCATAAATTTCGGTGTGCCCATCTTGTAGGCGACGGGGACGCAGTAAATATTCACTTTCTAACCCGTTAACGGTGAGTGGGTCAGCTTCAATATTGAATAAGTTGATCACCGGAACGCTGTGCAGTTTTAGGTTATCCGTACTTAATGGAATGTCGCTATCCCATAGCGTATCAAGCACAATTTCGAGTTCAAAATGACTCAATCCTTCAGGTAATTGAATTTCACCGAGCCCGTTTAAGTTGACGAAAAAAAATTTTTCACGGAAAGAAAAATACTCCAGTAATAGCTGGTAGCCGCTGAAAGTGCTATCACTTTTAGGCCACAGTTGGTCTTCTTCAGCAAAGCCCCCCGGGGAAAACCAAAGGGGTAAACGAATACGATCAGGGGACGATGGCAGGCGAATATAGGTGGCTGCAACTTGCTTAGTCAGCGCTAAATGGAGTGCATAGGTCGTTGGAACGTCACCAGAGAGATAAAAGGAGAGTGCATTAAGTGCGGTTTGTTTCCAGTCAGCGAGCTTCGCACAATCGAACTGCAAACGAATTACGGAACGGCCATCAGGCTCTGTGGTTAAATTAACGGTTGATAGCACAATGGGATTGAGCGTTAAGTCTCGCGTTGTGCGATAGCGGCAGACGGTCTTTTTGGGACCAATCGGGCGCGAAAGCACTTCAAAGTTAGCAGGGATCACCGATGAGAGTTTCATATCGTGAATATCTGGCGCGAGTTCAACGACAGAAAGCGATGGAATGGTTTGTAGATAATGAGGCCAAAGTAGGCTAACTAACCCTTCTGTTAACTCAGGTAAATCATCATCAATTTTTTGGCGCAATTGCCCCATGGAGAAGGCAAAACCTTCAAAAAGTCGTTCAACAAAAGGGTCAGGAATGCCCACTTTGTCTAAATCTAATAACGCCGCACGATCGGGGTGAGCTTGAGCGAATTCTTTAGCTGCTTCACGCAGATATCGCATCTCCGCATCATAATAGCGAAGGGTTAAATCATCCATTTGTGTGGTTCTCATTGATTAATTTAGGGGTAGAGTACTAAGGCTCGCACAGGATCTAATCGTGTTAGTTGAGCCAGTAACTCAGACATCTGATGATGCAGTTCAGCTTTGTCAGGCGTATTACGCTGCGTTTTCCCTCGCAACAGTTGCAATTGGCGGGCTTTAACTTCAAATAACGAGTGTGGTTCCCAATCAGCGAGACGCATCTGCTCAGCACTGTGGTCTAATTCACGAAGTAAATTCAGTGCCAAATCATAACGAGCAAATTGTTCGGCCACTCTTGCCATCACTAATTGCAGCAACCATTTTTGACGGGGTGTTTGGATATTCGGACGTGACATTAACCAGGCTAATGCGGCTTCAACGCCTTCAGTGTCAGCTTGAGTTAACGCTTCTTGTTCTAACGAAAATATTGAGTCGTTATCATCGTCACTTGTGCCACGAACAGGCATGTGATGGAGAGACTGAATATTCTCTTCTAGAATATGCTGTTTAATCCACGCTAATGTGACTTCATCAGCGAAAGGTGTGCCATCTTCCCAAGCGAGATTTTCTAAACCCGGCAAGCGAAGTAAGAACTGCTTTAAATCAGAAGCAATCACCTCTGCCCAGCCGTCCCACGGCGCAGGGGATTTACTCAATGCCTGATGCAAATACCACTGCACATCTAACCAAAAATGGTTAACGCCTTCTGCAAACAATCGATCAGCTTGCTCGGTGAGTTCGAGCCAATTTTGTTGCAGATATAAACGTTTTAGCTGCGCTTTGGCATCTGAGCGTGGTGGGGCTAATCGAGTACAACCTTGCTGATTTTGTGGTGGCGATTGGTGCAGGGTATCCCAACGGACAGATTTCATCAGCCGGTGACCCGACAGCCAGCCGTTCGGTTGATTACGCAGATAATTGGCGAGTACTTTGGCTTGATCAAGTAATTCTCGACCAGACTGAATAGGCGTGATAGCGCTGATACCCGATGATATCTGTTTCGTTGAGATATTTTCTGTTGATTTAATATTTTGTGGAACAACACTATTCGCACCACCAGATTGTGCAAGTCGATTTTCTAATGCGCGTAGTAGTGGTGCAAGATTAGGACGGTTTGCTTCATCCCATGTACTAAATTCATCCACAATCGAACTAAGTAACGCCACGATACGTGCGAATTCGTTACTATCCACTTCAGGATAAAGGGATAAACTGTCGATAACCCGTTGACCCGCCAACCATTCAATGGCCGACTTTCGGCTATTTGGGCGATTTGGTAGCAAGTCATCATGGTAACGGTGGAGTAACCCTGCCAGTAATCCTAATCCATCGGCTAGGCCCGTTTCACCTTCTTGATGCAAGCGTGCCCAAACGTAGTAAGTGATCACGCGTGCGTCTTTACAGACATGAGTTAAGAGATTTTCGGCAAGTGTACAGATTAATTGTGTATCTGAGCCTGATAGCTTGTTGACTTCTTCTTTCATGCGTTCGAAGTCATCGTCATAGCCAGGGTCTTCCCCAACCGGATTTTCAGCTGTGATTGGCAATAACCAGCGTTCCCATAACACGACTTGTTGTTCCACTAATTGATTAGCGACAAGCGGATTTCCGGTAAAACAGGCTGTGCGTAAGGCAGTTAATAAAGGCATAGGTGATGTCCTATCGAGGCTAATCCAAGAAGATTTTTTCAGGTAGCACAAAGTTACGTAGTTTTAATAGCGCCAGTGGGCCTTGGCCCATTTCAGTACGCAGTTGGTAATTGAGTGTATTGCCAGCTGGCGTGGTCCATGACACGGTATAGCTACTGGTGCTTCCTGCATAAGGCGCGACATTGGCTATCTCGAGTAAACGGATTAACCCCCAGACACCAGGATGATCGCCATAGAGTCGGGTACCGGTGGAGGTCGTCATCCAAGACAATGAGGCGCCTGACGCGACGGTATCGGCAGGCCATACAAACCGTTGCCATTGAGGGAATTGGTTATCGTAGGTGAGGTTTTGCTTATCGATCACCAGTATCGTTTGCATCACTTGTTTACTGGTGCCTGGGCGCATTTCGAAGTATAGGCGAGCTTCTCCGTTTGCGAACGCAACATCGCCTAGCTCACTCAAGGTATTCATCGCCTGAATAAACTCAGGGTTAAAGCGTAAGCCTTGAGCATTCGTGCTATTGGGTACCCAATGGTTGCCTTCTTTGCGTAAGACACCTTGCAAGCGTGTTTCTAAGAAACGCTGAATACGTCCACTATCAGGGCGAAGATATTGTGCCATCAGAGGCAAAGAAATATCGCTTTGCGTATCTTTCAAGGGATAGCGACCACCAAAGGCATTATTCCATTCATTGACAATCGCATTTTGCCATTCGCTATTGATCCCTTGAGCGGTAGGTGTGAGTAGCTGTTGCCATGCCTGAGTCATGGGCTCCACCAACAGTGCATCGCCAAAAGGTTGCCACTCTTGCCCAAAACTGGCGGCAATCAAGCTCCCCATATCCCGCGTTTCGGCAAAATCGACACTTTTACCTTCTAGAATACTTTGTGCGAAGGCTTGGGACATGGCTTGTGGGTCGGGGGCATTCACCACTTGCTGAAGTTTTAAGCGCACACGAGTAATACGGGTTAAATACGCTTGTAAACTCAGATTATCACCGGTTTGTGAGGTGGCTTGAGGATCAACAAAGTTTAGGATAGGACCAAACGTCTCTTCCAATGGCCCCGTAAAATCGGCTTTTTGGTTAATCACCGGTTTTTGTTCTTTGTTGAGCAGCTCTTTTGCCGAATTAACAAACGAGTCGGCCAGTTTTTCTGCCTGACGTCCGGTTTTCCCTTGGTAGGCGAGGGTATTCATCAGGGCAATGACCGGGGACTGGCGAACATCGCTCATTAATGTGAGCTGGTCAATAGTATCGGACAGGCTGTCGGTCTGTCGCCATTGCAGGCTGTTTAAAAAATTTAACCAGCTACTTGAAAAATCGGCAAAATAACGCTCGGTGAGTTGCTGTTTAAGTACGTCAGGCGAAATCTCTTGGCTAAGTTCATGCTGGTTGTCGCTCAATACCCAGTCAATTTCATTGCGACGGGATTCAACCACTTTTTTGATGGCGGGTTGAATGGACTCTTCCCACGCTTTGCGGGTAAAAATGCCCGGTACAAACTCTTCTGTCGTCAATAAAAAGCTAACATCAGTATCGTTTGTCATGTCATTGAGGGTCATATCCGGAAATTGGTTCTGTGCCTGCAAAAGCACTTTTTGGTATAACGAAGCACTTTCGCTGCGTTGGCCGATTTGTCGAATGAGTAAGGTACGGCTTTGATTAATCAGGTTATTGTTAGCCGATAATTGCCAGCCAGGGTGCTTTGGTAGCTGCTGCGCGTAGAACATGAGCAACTCTTTGCCGAGGGTTTGCCATTCACCTTCGTTCATTCCTTGTGGGACGGGGAGGGTCGTGAGCACGCTATCAGTAAAAAACGCCGGATCCATGCGTTCAGGGGTACTCATCATGAGATAAGTTTTTAAATCTTGATATGCACGTTGTGTCGCTTGGCGACGCTCATCACTGTTTGGCGATAATTGTGTATAGGCTTGCAATCGTTGCTCAAGTTGTTGACGGATATTATCTCGCAGAGGAGGGAGTACCGTCTGCTGATACAACGGCCATAAATGCGCTAATAGCGGCTCATTGCTATTCAAGCCAAAATGCAGCCAAAAAGGCACTGAGTTCTGTTCCCGATGAGTTAACAGCCCAAGAGTTTGCTGAAAATCATACTGAGCTTTGAGGCGTTCAGTTTCCGGCAATTGGCTGTTAGCGGCGACGCTCGCGCTTTGGTAGCTCTCTTCGATAAGCTGGCGATTGGCGAAATAAGAGACAATCATGCCTGCACCCCACAAGGTCATGGCGGTAGCAGCACCATATTGAACGAGACGTTTTTTGTCAAAGCCTAAAGAGGCAGGCTGTAAACCGGATGCCAGTTCAGATTGCACATTTAACCAGCTTTGCCAGCGCGTATCGGGGTGCCAACTATTGGGTAAACGTTGCTGATTTAACGGATTGATAGAAGGGCTAAATGCGATGCCGGAAAAAGGCAGCGTACGTAATTGGGTATTGAGTGGCGCTAATGCGGTCGCAAGCTGCTGGCTGCCCCCGTTTTGTAGAAATTGGGCTAAGGCGAGTAGATAGGTGTGTTTCTGTTCGCGAAGTAATGCTTGGGTTCCGTTGATCACAAGTGCGGGGATCAGGCTTAACAAGCTAGGTGATAACGCCTCGGCTGGCATATTTTGCTCTATCATGCAGAGGATAGAGGGCGTTTCAACCGCACTGAGGGATTGTTGGTCACTGACACTCCATACCCAAACTGGTGCACGCCAACCTAATGCTTGGAAGAGGTTTTGGATTGCACGCCCTGCGTTATGGGCTGTTGCGGTATTGAGGTTAGTGAAAGTGACGCTGTTGTCTAAAAGCTGGGAAGAAATGCTGTTTTCTGTCACCCAAATCACACCATCGAGCGGACGACGTCGGCGTAGGTGTTTGAGGGTCTCTAGTCGCTCTGAGTCGATGGAGCTGCCAATATCGCCACCGTAGATGAGTAGGGTGCCATCACACTCTTGCCAGATTTCTTGAGTCAGGCTAGGGGCCAGTTTTTCGACGGCGGAATGGGAGCCGAGGAGATAAATAACAGAAATTTTATGTAAACCAAATCGACCATATACTTGTATTAGAGTCTGCAACATTTCATTCGACGTATTATTATCATTGGCTTTTTTTAACCATTTATATTTATGCAAAAATGGCGCTATTGATGAAAGCGATATTCGGCGAATGAAGAACAAATAGACAGGGGCAATTAATAGTAGAATGAACCAAGAAATAATTGAATATAGAAAAATGGATTTATCAGAATATTGGGTCGCAAAATAGTCATTTCCGGATAAGGAATAAAAAGTGCCAGCTAAAATCACGATTACAGTGATTGCAAGCAAATAGCCAATAATTAATGCACTTATTGGGGTTTTGGGGCTTATTTTATCTTTGCTCATGACGGGAAATAACTCCAGCAAGGTGTCTATTGTCAATGATGTTCGACGTCCATCCACAAGAGTCGACATTATTCTGTATGCAATGGATTGTTGATTGAGAAATAGCTAGAAAAGGAGAAGACCGAGTGACTCCACCGTAGTATGAAAAAAGAACATTATCGATACAGTTCCAATCGGTAGAAGCGAATGCAATGGCACTCTCACTATCCATGGAAATGGTCAGGTTAGGAGCCGTTGTTAAGTTTGCATATCGCTTCAAGTGGGTTGTTAGATTAGTAATATCTTCATGATGAGCATCAATGGTTTCACAGCGATGAATAGCGTAATTTCCCATATTTCCAATTAACCAAAGAAAACCGCTTTCGGATTGAATCACATGCTCTGATTTATCAAACAGATTTGTTCCAGCAATGATTAGCTGTTCGTTATCACCATAATGCTCATAATGATTGTCTATAATATCATCGAGGTCATCAATGGAATGGATGATATTCCTATCGATAGGAGTATTACTATATAGCCCATTAAATAAATTCAAGAAAATCGCTAGCGTTGATTCGGTTCCGAGCCAGTAAATACGCTTAATATTTAAATTTGAGTTCATGTGTTTAAACTTAAATTCATTAAATAATAGTTTGGCGAGCATTTCATCTTTGTTTTTTTGATGACCTATTAAAATGGGGCATCGAATAATTTGTTTTTCACCATTAATTTCTGGAGGCGGAGGGTCTATTCTATTATGGATTAACATCTGCCAAGTCATTTGATTGCTACCCAAGCAACCAATAATGATAGTATCTATAATAGGTAAGTATTTTGATTGATATTCCCACCACATACTTTCATCTTTTTCAATTGATTCAAGGTGAATATTTTTATGATAGGTGCGTATTTGGTAAATAAAGTAATAAATAGAAAATATCAGTAGATAAACAAGAGCAGGTAAAATTAAACCAGTAAA
The DNA here is from genome assembly GCF_028478065.1 of Providencia sp. PROV255. Lineage (NCBI taxonomy): Bacteria > Pseudomonadati > Pseudomonadota > Gammaproteobacteria > Enterobacterales > Morganellaceae > Providencia > Providencia sp. PROV255. The sequence goes on from NZ_JAMPMI010000005.1 coordinate 152,842, forward strand.
CCAAAAAAGTGTGGTTTTATTTGGTGTGCCTTCAGGCCAAAAAATATTAGTGATGAGTAAGAATAAAGAAATGATAATAAGGATACCTTGTCCCCACCGTTTCCAATTGATCGGAGGGACATTGGGGGGGGCAGGGTAGTAAGGGGGCATTCTCATGGTTTAATGTTCATCATTGCAAGGGAGCTGACCAGCGTGCAACCGCATGCACAGCGATGACCGTCTAATGCGACGGGATTGCCATTCATGGATGAGCCTGATGTTCCTTCTACGATAGTGGTGTGCCCATGACGGTTGCATACCGCGCTATCGCCAACACAGGCAACGGGTTTACCAAAGGCAAGGTATTTACCTGATAGCACGCTTCCGCCATAAGGCTTTAATGTATCACCAACACGAATAATGTTTTTCATTACAATGACCCTACCTTTAATAGTTTATTAGGTTCAACGGATTGACTAAGGACATCAATGATCCCTCGTGAATAGTTATAAGCAGTTTGAGCTTGTGTAATTTTAAATACGTCACTGGTATCTTGAGTTGGCTGAAATAATTCAGAGGCATTATCAATAAAAGGAATGCTTAAGCCAGTAGCTATATCAACCACCTCATATTCCAATGAAAGTAGTCCGACGGTGCCGCTAACGCCGCCAAGTACACCTTTGACATCTTTTTGTCTAACCGTATAAATGACACCGCCAACAAGAGTAGCAACCCCAATTAATTGCCCGGCAAGCGCAATGGGTGACAGTGATTTATTGGTTTCATTACCAGAATAGATCATTCTATAGCGAAAATATCCAGCCCACGGCTCACGAGTGCCTAGCTCAAAATGCATAAACCAAGCACGAGAATCGTGAATTTGGTCGTCAAATAATGCACTAACAAGGAGTAAATCAGGTGATGTTTTAACAGGGAAACCGTGTCCGCTATCATAAATACTATCCCCTGACTTTTTCATTCGATCATATTCAAGGCGTTCATCATCGGAATTGAGTAAATACATTGTGTATTTAAATAATGTATCAATAGGGAAGTCGAATGTGCCGGTATGTTGGCGAATTTTTCCGTCATAATCGTGTTTAAATTCGGTAGCTGCTTCTGATATTTGGGTTTTATCGCGTTTGCTTTCGAAAAGAGGTGGACCAGTTAAATTATCAAATCCAAAATCAACAGGCTCCAAACGTTTTTCGTTCGTCTCTACATCTATCACTTCGTGTGTAATGATATTACCTCTATCATCAGTCACTGGAGAAGAAAACCCTTCTTTACCCATGGCTTTGGCTTTCTTTTGTAAATCAATTTTGTGTTTCTGTTCAGTTGAGTTTTTGGCTTTCTCATCTTTAATATTTTTTACTGAACTATCGCTTTCTATTGGCCACTCTTCTGAACTTTGGTAAAAAGGTAAACCGAGGTAGCGTCCTTTTGCATAGCGATCAATGCGCCATGCAGTCATCCAAGCCATTTGGTTTTCAATGATTTGTTCTAAATGGGAGCCCAGTTTTTCAGCGGTATATTCAATTGGGGGATTTCCCGTATTACCTAGCTTTAATGTAATAGTGCGCCATGCGTTAAATCGGGCGACTAGGACAGGGTTAATTTTAAATAACTGTGCTGTTTTAGGCTCCATGGGAGGAACTTGCGGAGTGTTATCAATTTGGAGGGGAAGAGCCTCTGTAGTGGCAGTGCACAGGGGGGCTCCGGCCTTAAAAGCTTCTGCATACATATCGTGCAGAACAATCTGTGACAGCAGGTAATCGTCCCCTTCACGGGCTTTTCCTTGGTCATTCTGTGGGTAACCACCACCCACGTCAGAATGCATTCCTGGGTATACCACTTCCAGTGTATGGGGTGGGTAGGCTCGGTGCCCTTTGCTAAAGCCTTCTTTAACTTGCGGCCGACGTACCGTATCAAGTGGAAAACATAGTCGTTGCTCATGAGCAGCAACAAAATGACGGCAGCAACGTACAAACTCAGGGTAGCGTTTTTCATCGGGTAATTGTTGAGTATCATTTGCCCAATCAAAATGTCCCGTAAATGCGGGAACTAAATGTACAATACCGACGGAGGGTACTGTATCTAAAATGCCTAAAAACTCGATGGATAATGGTACGTTAGCTAGAGTTTGTTGAGGTAACAACGCATTTTTCTCGGTATCTAAGTCAAATAACTGCGAAACCCAATGGATAAATGCCCGCGCTTCAGCTGCTCCCCGTGAAAAACCGTAAACATATAATTTAATAGCTAGCGCTTTCGGTTTTTGACTTAACAATGCGTCAATTTTCTCGGTCTCTAACAGATTAGCAATCACCTGTTTTCGGCCACTCTTGCCATCTAAAGGCCAGGTAGTCGCCATTTTCTCTAAGGACTTCTTTAGGGTGCCATTAGGTATTTGTTCTTTGCCCGCGGAAAGGTAAAGGGTATTGATCAACATCAATAAGGCCCAATTAATGCGGTTTTCTCCCCCCGTAGCATAGGTTAGACCACTACTGGAATAGTTATATTCGCCAATTTCGGGAAATGCAGTGCCTACGCCGGGCATATAATATTTAAAATATTCACGCATTTTGATTTTAGGTTTTTTATCATCGCTGTAAGTGGCTTCAAACAGTCTTGAAATATTAGTAGGATGGGGGGGACTGGCAATATCAAGGTCATTTTTTTTGTTATTGTTAGTGCCATCAAAAAAGAAACTAATATGCAAGGTTTTGCTACAGCTTGGGCCTAAGTTGACATTATGGCGTTGGTTATTTTCGATGTTAAAAGTGATTTGTTCTTTTTGGCGCAGTAGATAGTTAGCCTCTAGTTGTTTACGTGAAAGCTCTAATCTACCATCCAAAGGGAACTCAGGAGGACCCCAAACAGGTTGTGCGTTGGTTATTTCGGACATACGGCAGGCTCCTTCATATCAACCGGTTCGTTAATGGGGTAATCATCAGAACCATAGCTTTTACAAGATGTGGTCACTTTAACTTGGTTACAGGGCAAAAAATGTACATCTAAGCCGCAGGCCGTTTTACTGTCATATTCTGGGATCGGCACACTGACTTCATGTTGGGTACTGTAGCGTTCTAGTTCAGCCTCCCACCGCTTATAGGCTTCTACTTGACTAAATTTAGGCATTGGCGACAGTTTACTTTTATCCAAACTTTCCCATTTTATTCTGGCGTGAAGACCGGGCGCCCATTTTGCGGGGAGTAGAACGCAGCATTGAACTCCACCGACGCTGGCACTTGAGCCATTCACCGAAAATGAAGTAATGCTGCCTTGTGTATGGTTAAAGCCACTTAAACCCGCTGCCATGGGCTGGTTTTTGCTATCAGCGAGAGAGCAACCCGATAGTATTAAAACCAGCGTATAGAGAATGGTGGGAATCGTTCCGTGTAGGACAAATGAGCGAAAGTGATTTATTTCGGACATACGACAGGCTCCTTCATTTTTAGATATTTATTAATAGTGCGTTATAAGCCGAGGAATTGCACTTAATGTAAGGAAAGTGGTTCATTAGTTTGTTCATTCTATGGAAAATAAAATTCACCAGTTTTATTACAACTATGATGTCGGTAATTTAGGAAGGTGTTGAAGAATATAATCATTTGTATTGCCAATAAAATCGCTTTCATAAGCTTGCAATGAAAGCGTGTAGAGTAGTGTAAAATTTTCTTCTCGAGTTAAATGGGGATTTTCAAATTCAGATAAAGACATTGATTGGAGAGCATCACTAATACAGCCTATCTTAGTAAGCTGTTTGCTATCAATTGTCAGTGCGGGTGGATCTACTTCTTCAATATCAGTAAAGAAATCACCTTGTAACCAGCTCATTTCTCCATCTTTATCTATCCAGCTCCACATATAGGCGAGTTGACTGAAATAACGACCTTCTTGAACATTTAAAACGTGCTTAATCAGTTCAGGGAAAATACGGGGATCATAAAAGCGTAAAATTCCGGTTTGATTTTCCCAATTGAACTCAACCAATGCCTGTAAAAACCTCGCAAGAGTATCGAAAGGTAATAAAGAAATAACCACCAAAATTCGTGATGAATGATAGTGGTGGGCCAAAATTTCTGTTAAGAGAATTACATGTACATCGTTATCCCATTTGAAACGAATCAGTAAAGGGGAATCATCAAGGAAAGCGTCCTCAGGCATACCGGAGAATAGGGAGAACCAATTTATGTCAGTACCTAATGTTCTCAACGCTGGAATTAGTGGGGACTGCATACCCGCTTGGTCAATGATAATATCAATATAAGTATTTTTGGCTTGGGCGCTCATGGCGTGTAATTTTTCTAACCAAGAGTTGGCTAACTCTAGAGACATATTATTTTTCATATTATTCACGGATCATCACTCCTGCTGCATTTTCATGTGCCTTTTGCAAACATTCTTTACAAACAGACTGTGGCAAGTCAGGTAATGGGAAATTTTTAGCCTGAGGGGCATCCCAGACATGCTGACCTTTTAGGCTGATACGGTTTGGACTATGTATTTCTATTTGCCCATCAGGGGAAATGTGGATATACCCACCGCCACTACCTAAAGTTATGCCATTTTTTGCAGTGAGCTGGATATGCCCTTGGGTTGATTGCACTGTGATATCTTTCAGTGCAATCGCATCAAGCTTATCGCCGTGTGATTCTATTTCTAAAGGGCCATTACCCGAGACGAGACGAACTCCTTCTTTTTGCGAGAGCATCGATAATTTTTGACTAGCATTCACACTGACATGCTCGCCACTGGCAATATGCATTTCGCCCATACTTTGAGAATAATGTGCTTGCGCACTTTGCAGCAAAATTGACTGCTCAGTAACCAGCCCAATTCCGTCTGTCGCATGCATTAACGCAGCAGGAGCGGTCAAGTTTTCTGTATTTTTTTGGAGTGCTTTTAAACTGTACTGCTCTGGAGATACGTTTTTATGCTGTTTGGTGATTTCTCCCCAACTGGCCAATTGATTGTTTGCACTTTTTACGAGTGATATTGCAGGGGCCATCGCCAACACATCACCACCAGCTTTATCCTGCTTATCGGTGGTAATAAACAACCCTTTACCCGCGCGAATCGCGCCCCAGCTGTCGGTGCGCAGCTCAAAACCGTCACCGCGTTGTTCGCGTTCGGCATTCACCAAATACCCCAGATTTAACTGGGTTTTTCCACCATATTCGGTGCTGAGCTTAATATGCTCTTGCCCGCGTTTATCCTCCATGCGCAGTTTGTTATTTGCAGGCGTTCGGATCACATTACGGGTGTTATTTTTATCCGTCACGTGGTCGGGGTGGCGGGAGTCATGCAGTGCATGGGCAATATAAGGTCGATCTGGGTCACCCTCATGGAAGGCGATGGCGACTTCAGTCCCTTGAATTAGAGGGAAATGCATCCCATACGTATCGCCAGCGTAAGGTTTTGCCAAACGTACGGGCATACTTTCATAGCCCTTGGTTTTATCATCACGATCCGCGTCGAATTTGACCCAATAAAAACCATGTTCATTTTGGTGGGCATAAATGTCGTGGTCTTTTGCGCTGGTGACGCGTGCCATTAATGTTCCGGCAATGACAGGGCGTGGTTTTAGAGCAGGACGCCAACACAGTGATTCAGTGTATGGCACGGCGTCAAAGCGAACAGTCAGCGCTTTATCTCGGCTGGCGGTAAAGCGTAATCGCGTAATTAAAATCGGTGATTTAAAGACGGCCGGTAAGGTCGAACTGAGCGGGTTATCTTGAATGTTTAATACCAATAATGGCGTCAGGTCTGCCGCGCTACTTTGCCCGCGTAGCAAGGTTTGTCTCGCTAAAAAGCGCTCGTGATCGAGTCTTGCCCAGAAGTTAGCGGTTTCAGTTTCAGGGCGAATTTTATCACCACGGGTGAGGTGGCGGCCTTTGTAATGATACACATCGCCGTAATTAGTTTTCTCCCCATCACCGCGTGTCATATCGGCAACGGTGGATATCAAGGTATCTTCTGCCAGTCGGTGGTTATAGTCTTTGGTAAACACGCTGCTTTCAACCACTTGATGACGTAAAGATAATCCCCAAACACTGTCGACATGGTTATCGCTCAGCCCAGATGGGCTATTCAATGGCAGCGTTTTGTCATACACATAGCCGCGCTGGCTATCGGTAAAGTGAAGTACCTCGGTTTGGGTATCATCTTGTAAACCAAAGCGATAAAAAATCCCCACTTCACTGAGTAAGCGCTCAATAAATTGGCGGTCGCTTTCGTTAATTTGGTTGATTTGTTCGCGTTTTGGGTACGCTTTTTCGAGATGAAACTCGAACTCCCAGCCTTTGAAATTGTGTTCGCGTAAAATTTGTTCAACTACTTGCGGCACAGATTGGTTGATAAAGAAACGGTGGCTGCGAATTTGATGGCGCAGCAGCGCAAAAAAAGGTTCGATAATTAACTGATAGCGCGCTTCATCCGCAGAGCCAGAGAGACGACGAAAATCCGTAACCACCCCATGAACGCGCTTGGCAACACTAGGCTGAGTGGCGAGCCCCATTAGGTTATTTATCGGTGCCGAAAAGGTCAGGCTAGCATTGCGGCGCAGCAGTTGTTGTGGCAAAAGGTCTTGGGCAGAACAAGTAAACGTAATTTGGTAGCGATAGGTGTCGCTTACGGCTTCACGCCCTGTAAAATGTTCAACGTCCAGTAAATCTGAGCAGCCTTGCACTTCTAGGCGATAGCGGTTTTGACCCTGGAGTAAAGCTGTACTGGTATCCATTAAGCTCATGATGTGGCTCCCTAAGTTATTTATCAATGCAATAAACCAATAACGAAAAGATATCGGTTATTTAGCTACTGCGATGATTCGCATTTGTTCGGCGGTATTTCGGTAGGCTTGTTCTTGGCGTTTTTTAATAATTTCGCGGATAAATACGATGATTTTATTGCTAGCAGGTGGAAAACGGCTGTCATCAAAGGGCACTTCTTGGTTGGTTTTTTGGTTGTATAACCGAATCCCATATGTAGGAATATAATAGAACGCGAGCGCTGAAGTCAGCGTTACGGGAATACCCGTTGTTTGTTCTTGAGTGATAATCTTTAGGGATTTATTCCAATGGTCACCAAAGTAAATCATTCGTGATAAAAAGTAGCTGGAAAAGGGCTCTCTCACGCCACTTTCTGAATGCATAAACCAAGCTCGAGAGTCGTGGATATAGTCATCAAATAATGAAATTATTTTGGTTAATTCAGGCTGTTGTATTACGCCATAAAGTTGAGGTGAAATGATATCTGCAAACAGCTTTTGGCTCGCGATTTTGAGCTGCTCATATTCTTCATGTTCAAATTGATTGGTGAGGATAAAGGCGAACTCTTCAACTTTGCCATCAAGGAGCTGTAATAAGTAGGATTGACTTGAAACGGAAATAGGAAAACTATGTTTGGGTAATAATTCACAGTTTGCAGCTGCTCCTATATAGGTTTGTACATCCCGTATGCAATCTGCTTGCGTTCGGCGACGTGAAATATCAATTAAAGGGTCAGGGCGTTGTTTCCCTGCATAGTCAGCAGCAAATTCTAGTGATGCCTCCCATAATTGCCCTCGAGCATTGGTGGCATCAAAGGTTGGCGTTCCTACGTTGGTGGCAACCCAATTTTTTAAATCGGATTGTATCTCTTTTTCCTTTTTCCTTTTGTCCGCTCTTTTTTGAATTTTTTGCTGAGTATCGTGGTACTCCTCCGTCAGTGCATCAACGGCTTGGTGACCGAAGTCTGGTTCAAAAGGCTGTGCAGTAATTTTAGCGTGCTGAGGTGCCTGTTGGAAAAAAGCCTGCTGCGTTAAATTGATGGCCGAATGAGGCTCTGAAGCGTAGCGGCCAATACGCCAAGCGGTGATGAGGATTAACTGATCTTCAATGACGCTTTCAAGGCTCGCAGTGGCAAAGCGCGGTGGCAGAAAACATTGCTCAGCTTGGCGTGGTGGGGTATCTATTGTTTCTGGCAAAGTATGGGCTAGCCAAGAATTGAACTTATCAACGAGATTGGCAGAAAATTCAAATTCGATATATGAGGCATTAGTCATTTTTCTAAAAAGATAAGATTCTTGCCGCTGTTGAGGTAATAATGCAAAGATTTCAGGCGAAATCGCCAATGGAGCACCGGCATCAATGGCAGCAGCATACATATCATGAAGAGCTATTTGGGAGAGTATATCACTAGCGCTATCTCGTGATTTTCCTTGATCGCCTACAGGGTACGCACCTCCCACATCTGAGTGCATACCAGGGTAAATTATTTCATAAGTATTGGGAGGGTAATTTCCTTCAGGAGTTCGAACTGAATCCAAACAAAAGGATTGGCGCTGTTCGTGGGCGGCAGTCATGTGATAACAACATTTAACTAAATCAGATTTTGGTAACTGCTGAGTACCACCAGCCCAACCATTATGCCCTGTCATCATCGGTACTACGTTGGCAATCCCCACAGCAGCGACGGTGTCGTATAACCCTAAAAACTCCACTGAAACGGGAATGCCGTATAAATACCCTCTAACATGTTGTGGGTCTATCTGCTTTGCAGAATGATGAGCGTTACCGAGTAGTCTATCTAACCAATAGACAAAGGTTCTAGCCTCAGCAGATCCGCGGGAAAAGCCATAAACATACAGTTTTAGTGCCACTAGTTTAGGGGTGTGAGTTAATAATTTATCTTTAATTGGTTTAAGTAGCTCAAAAATTCCATATATAGGGTTGTAATGATTAAATGAGGGTAGGCTCGTATCATAGGTACCGTTAGTATAGGTTCCTTCAGCCGTGCGGGTACTGATGTTGTCTAACACACGGCGCCGTTCCGCAATAGTTATCTCAGTTTTAGTCACTTCATAATGTAACGCATTGCAAACATTCATTAATGCCCAACTTACTCGAGCTTCCCCCCCTGTGGCAAAGGTTAGCCCGTTACTGTAATACTCATTAGTGTGGACTTCAGGAAACGGTGTTCCAACGCCAGGTAAATAATAAGCAAAGAAACCATTGTTGATAGCCTCATCATCATTAGGTGCGCTGGCGTGGTACAGTTTAGCCACATTGGAAGGGTGCTTGGCTGCTGTATCATTGTTTTCATTATTATTAGTACCATCAAAAAACAAACTAACATGCACTGTTTTGCAGCACGGGTTACGGTTTTTTTGAGGAAAGTTTTGGCGGTGATCAAGCTCTTTATCTTCAATTTTTCCGATATTGGCTTCGAGTGTTTTTCTAGAGAGAGGCAAACGACCTTGCTTAGGAAATAGAGGCGGAGCCCAGCAAGGATCTCCATGAGTAACCTGCTTTCTAGCAATTATGCTTTTAGCACCACTAATTAAAGCGATCAGTTTGAGGTTTGTGATGGACATTCAGCGGGTTCCTCCATTTGATTCGGTTCTTTTATTGGGTAATCCGGATGACGAGTGGCTAAACAGGACAAAGTGACTTTCACTTCTTGGCAGGGCAGAAAATGGACTTTGACATCGCAGGCCTCATCATACTGCGGAACCGGAACGACTTTGCTGTAATGGCGATAATTGGCCTCATGTTGTTTAACAAAATCGCTAAATTCTTTTGTTCCCATAGGGGGAGAGCTAACGTAGGCATTGGGGTCAACTTCCCATTCCACTAATACGGTCTGGTCTGGCGTCCATTTTTCTGGCACCATGATGCAGCAGGATGCAGTTGCCCCGCGACCTCGGGCGCCATTGACTTTATACCAGTTAACGGCAGTGTCTTTCACATGGTTAAAGCCCCAAATATTGGCGGGCAACATGTTGGTTTTTTTCTCCGGTGAGCAGGCGGTTAAGGCCAGTATCACCATTAAAACGGTACCGATAAGGGCTATTTTTTTCATACTAACCTCATTGAGGAAGTGGCGTGGTCACGTTGGTTGGGCATTCGGCAGGCTCCTCCATATGATTCGGTTCTTTTATTGGGTAGTCAGGGTGACGAGTAGCCAAACAAGACAAGGTGATTTTTACCTCTTGGCAAGGTAAAAAATGCACATGTACATCACAGGCGTCATCATATTGGGGGATGGGCACTTCCTTGCGGTAGCGGCGGTAATTGGCTTTATGTTTTTCCATATAGGCTTCAAATTTAGGGTCAGTCACACCCGGAGAATCAGTTGGATAAGGATTTGGGTCTACCTCCCATTCCACGACCACAGTTTGGTTAGGCGTCCATTTTTCCGGCACCATTACACAGCAGGCACCCGTTGCGCCTCGCCCATAGGCACCATTCACTGTATACCAATTAACCGCTGTGTCTTTGACATGGTTAAAACCCCAAATATTGGCAGGTAGCATTTTTGTTTTCTTCTCGGGAAAACAGCCCATTATGCTGAATAGGGCAATGCAAAGTACACTGGTGACTAAGGTTTTTTTCATTGGAACCCTTTGAGATTAAGAGTATTTAGTCAACACGGTTAATATCTTCAAACGTTAGGATTATTCCATCTTCTTCGCTATACCCCAAAGTCAGGCTTTGTGCTTGCTGGTGGTTGGCTTGGCGCATGAGTAATTGTTGGCTAAGTACTGGCAAAATTTGTTGGTTAAGCAGGCTGTCTATATTACGGGCGCCGGTGTCAGGTAATAAACAGGCGCTCACGAGGGTGTCATACAGCGCTTCTTCGATAATACCCTCAAGCTTGTAGTGGGTGTAGAGACGCTTAATGACGCTACCCAGTTTCATTTCAACAATTTGGCGCAGTGCCACAGGGCCTAATGGGCGATAAATTAGGGTTTGGAAGCGGGCAAGTAATGCAGGTTGGAAGTGGTCACGCAAGGTTGGGCGCAGCAGTTCTTGTAACTCGCCGTCGGTCGACTCAGGGAATTCTTCGAGTTGTTGCATGATCAAGTCACTGCCCAAGTTGGCTGTCATTAAGATCACGGTATTGCGAAAATCAATTTCACGGCCTTCGCCATCGCGCATGAAACCACGGTCAAAGACTTGATAAAACAGGTTAAGTACATCACGGTGGGCTTTTTCCACTTCATCGAGTAATACGACGCTATAAGGACGCTTGCGAACAGCTTCCGTTAAAATCCCGCCTTGACCATAACCCACATAACCTGGAGGCGAGCCTTTTAATTGGCTGACGGTATGGGCTTCTTGATACTCAGACATGTTGATAGTAATTAAGGATTTTTCGCCACCAAATAGGACATCTGCCAAGGCTAAGGCAGTTTCGGTTTTCCCTACACCACTCGGGCCAACCAGTAAAAATACCCCTTGCGGGCCATTTTCTGAAGCGAGTCCTGTACGCGCCGCACGTAACCGTTGTCCAAGCGCCAATAATGGATTTTCTTGACCCACGACACGCTTGCTAAGCGAATCTTCTAACTCAAGTAGCTCGGTTTGTTCATCTTTTAAGAGGCTGGATAATGGCACGCCTGTCCAATCCGCGATGACGGTGGCAACGGTTCTGACATCCACATCCGGAGTGATCAGCGGTTCATTTTGTTGTACGAGTTCTAACTGTGATTGGATATTGCTGACATCTTGGGATTGACGGCGTTGTTCTAAGAGCTCACTGATAAGATTTTTTTCTTGCTCAAAACGCTGTTCTAACTCAGTCAGCTGTAGGGCGATTTGCGCATCTTGAGTGACTAATTCGCTCAGCAGGGATTGGTTGGTGGTGTTGCCAATGGCTAAGTCATCAAGGATCGCTTGCTGCTCAAGTTCTAAGGCATTACGCTTGGCTTTTAAACGCGTCAGTTCTTCAGGGAGTGTATCGAGGCTCATGCGGATACGAGCGCTGGCGGTATCGAGTAAATCCACAGCTTTATCGGGGAGTTGGCGACCAGTTAAGTAACGGCGAGATAAGGTGACAGCGGCTTTGACCGCATCATCGGTAATGTGAACACCGTGATATTTTGCATAGCGAGGTTTTAATCCACGCAGCATTAAACAGGCTTTTTCATCATCGGGCTCATCGACTTTGACCACTTGGAAGCGGCGTTCTAAAGCGGCGTCACGCTCGAAATATTGCTTATATTCAGACCAAGTGGTTGCGGCAATCGTGCGTAATTCACCACGGGCAAGAGCGGGTTTGAGCAAGTTAGCGGCATCCGCGCCACCCGCTTGGTTGCCTGCGCCAATGATGGTATGAGCTTCATCAATAAACAGTAAAATCGGAGTCGGGGATTGTTGTACGGCTTCAATCACATTTTTTAGGCGCTGTTCAAATTCGCCTTTTACGCCAGCTCCCGCTTGCAGTAGCCCTAAATCTAATGTGCGTAATGATGTGGTTTGCAGGCTGACAGGAACGTTGCCTTCAACGATGCGTAGAGCTAAACCTTCTACTAAGGCGGTTTTACCCACCCCCGGTTCGCCCACGAGAATGGGGTTGTTTTTGCGACGGCGGGAGAGGATATCCACCATTTGGCGAATTTCGTCATCACGTCCAAAGACAGGGTCAATCGCGCCTTCGCGTGCTTTATCGGTGACATCCACCGTAAATTTATTCAGCACTGCCAGTAAGGCATCGTTCAGTGTGTTACCGATGACATTCGGTGCTGGAGTTTCGTTTGTTGATTGCGTTTCAAGTGGCGCTTCTGCCGGTAAAGATTGATTATGTACCGCAAGTTGCTGCACTTCAGGGCGCTCATCGGATTGCGCATCAAGCATCGGTCTTAAGCGTTGTAATTGTGTGATGCTTAAGGTCATTAATGGCCAAAGGGCGTCGTTCGGAACTAAAGAGGGTTGCTTCACAATCGCCGCAAGAATATGGACGCTGCGAATGTGCTCGATATCTTCATCCAATGAGGCTATCACCCAAGCGTTTTGAATTAAGTTGAGGAGTGATTTTGAGAGGGAGGGGCGGCTATGGATAGAGCGCGGTAAGCTATCGATTTTAGCCAATAAGCTCTGCCAAAGGGCTGACATATCCCATTCATAGCGGCGAGCTAACACCGTGATATCGCTTTCCCCTATTTCCAATAATTTGAGCAACCAATGTTCAATGGTAATTTCCGCATGCGCTCGTGTCTGGCAGAGTGAAGCTGCCGCTTCTAATGCGCTGGCACAGTAAGGGTTTAGGCGACGTAATAGCATCACGGATGAATTGTCCATATTCTCTCTCTTGTATTGGGGGGAAAATGGTTAGAGACAGCAAGGAACGCTACCGCCCCTAACCGTTAACCGAGGTTCATTAGGTATCAAGATAAATTGTGTGTTGTGTGTCATCGGCGTACGAATACGTACAAAAAAGCAGACGCCGAAACGCCTGCTTGTCTTAATTAAGCGGTAGCACGCTCATTCCACGAGTCGGAATGAATGATGTTGCCGTCTTTGTATGTCCAAGTGATTTTTTCATAGCGCAGCTCAATCTCTTCGAGATGGTTGTGCTTCTCTTTATTAGGGTCTTTAATGTCGTGCATTTTTGGCGCGACTTTGACCACTTTGACGTTTTCGAGCTTGGTATTGAAATATTCGACTTCTTGTCCTGCATCATCAATGCGGTACCATTTGAATTCGGCTTCTTTCAAGGTTTGGCCAGTCGTTACCGCTTTGTACAAATAAGGGCTTGATGCATCAATTTCTTTCACGAAAATAAACGGGGTATGAATACGTGTACCCGTTAACTTACCGGTATTGTTATCGGTTGGGATGTACAGGTTATGGTCTTGTGCGACCACTTCAATACTGCCTTCACGGTCTTGTACATTAACAGAGCCCTTGATATCTGCGCCGCCGTCATCTTTTAGCCATAAATAAACAGGAATAGCCATTGTTACTTCTCCTTTCGGGTCGAATGTGTGTCATCGTCCATCGGTGACACGGTTTGATTATCTGTCTCTTGGCAAGCATCTGCCTGAGGGATGAGTCGTATTTCAACGCGCCGATTCTTCGCTCGGCCTTCAGCGGTTTGATTATCGGCAACAGGGTTATTCTGGCCATCTCCTCGAACGGCAAAACAGGCTGGACTGATATCACTGGTCTTTATCATCCAATCTCTGACCGATTCGGCGCGTTTCAGGGATAGTGTTTGGTTGAGTGCTGGGTTTCCGGTGTTATCGGTATAGCCTGAGACGACAATCAACCAACCGGGTTTCGCTTTAATATTGAGTAAGGCGTCGACCAAAACCTTGGTGGCACCTGCTTTTAGCGACGATTGTCCCACATCGAATAGCGATAAGCTGTCAAGGCTGACTATTTCGGGGGCATTTTGAACAATGATAGGCGCAGGAGGCGGTGGGGGCGCCCAACCATTTAATAGTGTGTGCAAGTAGGGTAATATTCTCGCTCCTTGATATAACGCTAAAGAATGAGAGGTTGGGACTCCTTCGCGTTCCCAGCGCGCTAATTGAGCTGCATCATCTTGCAGTTGCTGGTAAGCAGTCTGTTTTGGTGCAAGTGGTGTATCTGACAGTTGCGAAAAACGCGCAATATCTTCACCAATATGACGAATGAGTTGCTGATTATGGTAGTAACTTCCGATTAATGTGCCTATTAAGAAAACACCAAAAATAATTCCGATAGCGCCGAGGGTTCTTTCTGTACGGCTTAAGCTAATATCATGGTGTAAGCGACGCAACATTACATCGGGCAAAGGTAGCAAATCAGTAGTTTGAATTGATGAATATAGAGGCAGCATGGTTTTTTCTTGAATAAATTGCTGCCATAAATTGTTTGGTTGGCTAGTGATATCAATCCACTGAATAGCCCATGCTGAAGGGATTTGTTTCGGTGCTCCAGCTTGAGGTAGTATGAATTGAGGAACTAAAACTTGGTTTAGCCAGCTTTGTAAGGTATCTAGCCATAGAGAAAATTGCAGGCTTTGTTCTGACTGACCGATATGCGTGGGTAGCCACACAGAGTAAGGGACTGACATTGTACCTTCTTGCTCCACCTGAAATTCAGTTTGGTGGCTGAGTAACGTCATCCAAGGGGTATGTTCATCATCAACATGCATAGCGGTATCAGCGTAATGAGGTTTAGAAAGGTATACCGTTACCCAAAATGGCAATTTAGCACCGATTTTTTGACGACCTTCCCCAATAGCTCGACGCCAATTGAGTAGCGCTTGTGTTAGGGTTTCTTGTTGTGTCAGTTGCTCGGGTAATACAACGTATAGTAAGGATAAGTGCCCAGATAGCGATGGGGCATATTCCACCAATGCGGCAATCAATTTAACGAGCTCAGTGGGCGCGGATACACGAATATACCAACCTTGATTTGTTTCTCTGTGTAATTGGGCATCCAGAAATAGCGCTTGAGATTGACCACAAACTAAAATGACAGGCCCCTGATAATTATCAGCAGGAAATGCACCTGTATAATCATGTTCAGTGGATAACACTTGGCGTCGTTGTTTATATTGCCAAAACAACATTCCACCCGTCAGTACTAAGACGAAGACGGAAACAAAAATGGAGACACTTTGCCCTAGAGACCAAAACCCCCAAAGTAGCCACAAGAAAAGTCCCGTAGCAAAAAGCGTCAGACACGGTTTGATTGGATTTTGCATGCCTATCCTTGTGTCATCCACTGTTGTAGTAAATGTTCTAGCGAAGCACTGAACCCCCACCACATGGCGGCGAGTATGAGAATGCCGCCTATCCAACCAAACCAGTAAAGTCTGCGACGGCTAAACCGTAATTTAGGTTTTACGACGAGAGGTAATTCTGAAGTGACCAGATAGTCCGGAAGTTGAACATTGAGTTGAGCGACGATCCGCTCACGTTCTGGCGCTTCTTTTTGACGAAACTTACCGACAAACCCGAGGGTAAGCACACGATGAAAACAGAGCAAAACGTCAGGATTCGGGGCGGTTTCGTTTAAAATGCTGCGTAGGCGATCCCAAAGTTTGTCTCCCGCTTCTAATGTATTGAAGTAGCGGGCTTGCAAAGGAGATTGGATCCAAGTGTTGTACCCATCATCTTGGTGCTGGCGATTCATCACGCTTTCATCAATTAGCGCACATTGGGCATATTGCATATGTTCAATGGCGGATTCAGGGTAGCCATGTTCGAGTAATTTTTGGCGTGTTTCATCAATGAGTTGGCAAACACGACGATAAAAACTATCCCCTTGAGTGATGGCAGTGCCTTGATGTAATTGGCAAACCATCAGCCAAGTTTGAGCGAAGATCATGTCGATAGTATGGTGCGATGTTGTATTGTTCATGAGCGAAGTACCGCAAACAGCTCTAATTGAATGTCACCTAACGTGCTTGGAACATAGAACGCACACTGCCCAGAAGAGAGCATGGCTTGACCCGCAGGTGTTTCAATATCTAGCGCAAAATATTGATTTTCTAAGCGAAGAGGAACCGCCGTTGGGACATGACTGAGCGGTTTCAATGGAATACCATTGAGTGCCACATTAACGACGTCAGCCACATCATCACTACTACCCGCTTTGCAAAGGAGTGGAAATTGAGCGATTAATAAGTGAGCCGGTAATGATGAGCGAACCGATAAGTAAAAATCGGCTTCTTCACGTAATCGACCGTCATGGAGTTGACCTTTCCAGAATGGACCTTCTTTTACTAATTCAATACTGATAACACGCGAAGGTAAGCTGGCTTCAAGTAGCGTATTTAATAAAGAAAAAAGCGGTGGAAAAACCTGCTCAGGCTGCTCATGTTTGTATAGTGGTATATCTTCCAATTTATGTTCTAAAGAGAAGGTTAATAAGCTCCCTGCTAAACGAGCAAGTTCTCGGTAGAGTAATTCAGGATGACGATGTAATGCAGACCCGAGTTCATTGAGTACGGGTTCAGCGCTGTTTAGTGAATTCAATAGCCAAAATAATGAGACATCAGCAACCACAAAGTCGGCCATTTTTTCATTACTTTCGCGACGTAGCGCCATTAAACGGCGGCGTTTAGCTACTAATCTATGCATAAACTCCGAGAGTAATGAACGTAATTCAAGGCTACCCTGACAAGCAAGCAAGGGGGGAATAAAACGGTTGTCGAATTCCCACATCCCTTGAGCGTTGCGGATAAGCCGTGCAACCGGACAGGTCATATAGGCTTCATTCTCATCATGGGCAAAACGTAGCGTTGCCACATGAC
The DNA here is from genome assembly GCF_028478065.1 of Providencia sp. PROV255. Taxonomy (NCBI): domain Bacteria; kingdom Pseudomonadati; phylum Pseudomonadota; class Gammaproteobacteria; order Enterobacterales; family Morganellaceae; genus Providencia; species Providencia sp. PROV255. Next base: position 169,840 of record NZ_JAMPMI010000005.1, read on the forward strand.
GCAATACGGCAATATCCGTTTCCTCATGTCCGAGCAGATCTTGAACTTTAACCCACTCTTGACTAAATCGACGAGGGCGATCGGTACCCGCTTCAGAGGCTAAGTTGCCACCATTTGCTAGCATTAAAGGTAATGCTAAAACGATGTCTAACGACTGGCGGTCTGCGTAGTCAGCAAGGGATAACACAGGAGGAAGCGCATCAGCTAGAGTGGTATCAATAAGTGTGCCATCATGGAAACGCACAACCATTTTTTGTGCGCTAACGCGAGATAAGGTTAAAGCACTGGCATCAAATTCCGCGCTAATCACCCCCCACGTTGAGGCAATGCCCATTTGAGCAACGACTTCAGCGACATGGCTGTCCCAACGGGCTTGTTGTTGAAATTGCTGAGGGGCCAAAAAGGCCCCGTCTGTCCATAGGGGACGGTAGATTTTCATCCTGAATGACCTTTATGAACCGTTAGGCTTTGGCTTTAGGCATTTGTGAAACTAACGATAAATCAACATCCATACCTTCGACTTGGAAGTGTGGGACGGCATACAGTTTCACGCGGAAGAAGCCAGGGTTATCTTCAATATCTTCGACAACCACTTTTGCATCGCGTAAAGGATGAGAGGCTTGTAAATCATCCCCCGGATCGGTCATTTCAGTCACTAAACCACGCACCCAGTTGTTGAGTTCTAATTCAAGGAGGCGTCTATCTTTGGTGGTACCAATGTTTTCGCGTTGAATAAGCTTCAAGTAATGGGCGATACGAGACAGTAAGAAAATATACGGTAAGCGGGCGTTGATACGGCTGTTTGCAGTTGCGTCAGCGGTGTCATACAGTGCTGGTTTCTGGGCTGAGTTGGCAGAAAAGAAACAGGAGTAATCACGGTTTTTGTAGTAAGACAGCGGGATAAAACCAAGGTTCGCAAACTCAAACTCGCGGGTTTCTGGGATCATCACCTCAGATGGGATTTTGACCTGACTACCTGTTCCTAAATCAAATAAATGAATAGGTAAATCTTTCACTGCGCCACCTGCCTGCGGGCCACGAATTTGCACACACCAGCCATTATTGATAAAGCTTTTTACCATATTGGCAGCAAAGGCAAATGTGGCATTCGTCCACAAATATTTCTCGTGATCTGGCCCTTTTACTTCTTCGACGTAATTGAAGCTACGAACAGGTACAGTATCTGGACCATAAGGTAGGCGACCCAATACACGCGGCATGGTTAAACCAATATAACGGGCATCATCCGAGTCACGGAAGGCTTTCCATTTGATGTATTCAGCACGGTCAAAGTAGTTACCAATATCTTTGATTGCAGCCACTTCTTCCATGGTTTCTTTGCCAAAGAATTTTGGTCCAACAGAGCCAATAAATGGCATATGGGCAGATGCGGAGACTTTAGAGATACTACGTAATAAGGCGATATCTTGAGGGCTGCGATCAAATTCATAGTTAGAAATCATCGCTGCAATAGGCTCACCACCTGGAGTGTCATATTCCGCAATGTAGGTATGGTGGTAAAGGCCACTTTGGATAATTTCCGGGCTATCTTCGAAATCTTGGCGTAGGTCATCTTTGGCGATATCCAGTAGCTCAATTTTGACGTTTTGACGAAAGTCAGTGCGATCAACGAGGAATTTTAAACCACGCCAAGTAGATTCAACTTTTTGGAAGTCTTGATGGTGCATCACTTCGTCAAGTTGTTGACTAATTTGCTTATCAAGTTCAGCAATATGATGATCAAGTAAGTTGCGGTCTAAACGTTCCACTTTTTGACCGGATGATTTTAAACGGTCTAAAAAGACTTGAACAGCAACCGTGACCCGTTCATCCGCAGTTGCATCCGCTAGTGCAGCATTATCTTGGAATTCATTAATATCACTGATTGTAGCAACAGGGGTTAAATTAATTTTTTCAAATAAAGAAGCATAAACACCATGATTAGACGTATCATCAAGTACAGTCGTTGCACCTTGGGTTGATTCAGTTTTTACAGACATCAGCATAATCCTTTAGTAATCCAAATTAATCTTTCTTCGGTGCAAGTTGGGCTAGCTCTTCGCGCAGTTCATCACTGAGTGTTGGATCCTTAAGGATATTTTCCAATTCACGGCGAAATGTGGCGTTATCGAGGAGATTAGATTTTAGGTCGCGTAACAGATTACGCATGGCTAACATTGCGCGCAGTTGTGGGATTTGACGAGCCACTTGCTCGGGTTCAAAGTCCGCCATGTTTTTAAACGTTAATGCGATACTTTCTTCACTTCCATCCCCTGCTAAGGTGTTTTTAACAGTTAGATTGACTGACGGTGAGAATTCATTGAGGACGCTGTCAAAGTTATTTTTATTGATATTTACTTTTTCACGTTCAGATAGCGCACGATCATCTTGCCCATGACTATAATCACCAACCGCTAACAGCTTCAGGGGTAACTCGACTTTTTTCTGAGCCCCCCCCGTGTGCAGATCTAATTTAATATTAACCCGCGCTTTAGGGACTTCATTTTGAAAGCTATCTGACATGAGTGAATTTCCTTGAATTTTAACAGGTATATTTCTTGGTTATTGTTAAATGGTTACAATTGAATTTGATATATTTAACTTATGTAGTTATTTTATTTATATCTTCACTAAATGAATAAATCAACTTTTCTTATCAATAAGTGTGAGTGCAAATTAATGTATTTTTTTGAGTTATCTTAGTTTTGTAATTTTAAAAACCAATAATATCAACATCTAATGACTTTATTTTCTTATTGTTATGATTTTTCTGTGTCAACAAAACCTTTTTGTAACACTTTATTTCAAGTTGTTACAGAGTGATTCATAAGAATATTTACTCGTTTATTGTGTAGGGACCCTGATTTTGAAATAGGAAATTACTTTATGAAAAGGAATTGATGAACCCTATGAAAAATCATCGTTTTTAATGGTCTTTGAAAGAAATGTGTGACATCGGGCATTATTACGACCGCAGTAAAAAAGGGATATTGCAAAACAGCCACGGCCATTTGAATACAAACGCAAAAATTGGGTTGTCATCAATCTAAAAAGCTATTTTGGTGTGAGGATGAAAAGGTAAATACATCAAGCTTGCGGAAAGCTTTAAAAGAAGGATATAAAGAGATTTAATTGATTAGAAAGGATTTTTATTGAGTCAGGTAGACTTCGGGAGAGTTAGGCATGGTGTCCCCTGCAGGAATCGACTAGTTAATTCAATGTGTTGATTTTTAATAAATATTATTTTCTTTCTTTATTTCCTATACACATTGTTATACATAAACTTTTTGCTATAGAACCTCAATTTCAGGAATTTGTTTTAGAGTAAATATTACACAAATAATGTGTGGTTTATTTTGAGTATTTTCCTGAAATTTAAATGTGTTAAATTTCAATGCATTATAATTTGATTGCGTAAATTTACAAATAATTAAAATTCTTTACAAAAGAGGGTTGTTTAACCGTTTGTTAAATTCGCAATTTTATATTGGGAACGATTAGTTATGAATGATAATGACTAGTAATACTGATAACTATTTGTTGCTATTTGAGTTGTTCAAAAATTAGACATAGATAATAATTCTAAAAATCATGCCTTAGCCTCTCTCTTTACCATTCTTAATGTCTGTGTAAATATAAAGACATCCAACGACATCTAGTAACATCTAATAAGATTCAAAAACAGAATTTAATTATAAGGGAATAACTATGAGCTTATTACCTTTGGGGGAACTTAACACCGAAAATAGGTTGTTAAGGCTACCAGAAGTAACTTTATTAACAGGTCTACCAACTTCCACAATTTATTTAAAAATGAAATCGAACGATTTTCCTAAGCAAATGAAAATAGGGTCACGTTCTGTTGCATGGCTAGAGTCTGAAATAAATGAATGGATAATCAATAATGCAAGGAGAAGAGAATGACAGAAAATATATCTTTCTATAAAGATGAGTCATTAAGTTTTGTTTTAAATTATAAAGCAATCCCATTTGAAGCTAACGGTAAAGATACAGGGTTTATTATTCGTGCTATAGAAATAAATCATCTATTTATGTTAAGAAATAAGGTTAACGCATTAGGTGAAATCATAGGGTTTAGCTTTGATAATTCAATGCCAACTGCAAAAGAAGTGAAGCTGCTCATTGATAAAGGTAATCAACTGTTAGAAAAATATATAGCAGATTGTAATGTACAGGTTCAGAAACTAGAAGATGCAGAAACCTACTTGGAAAATTTAAGTGAAGGGCGACTGAGAAAGCCAAATAACTATAGAACTGCGCATGCATGGGCATCAGACTCCTACGATAACGTTGAAAGAGCGAGAGAATGCTTAGGAAATGCTCAGAACAAGTTAAATAAGATAAGTGGGGTATATGGACTGTTAAGGCCAGTGGTTGAACAGTTACTAAAAGAAAACGTAACTGGTTATAAATCGGAGTTTTTAATTTCAATACCGAACGAGAAAATAACTACTCATTCATTAAGGTCTAATATGAATTGGGCTTATTCAAATGAATGTAATTTAATATTAGATGAATGTGATAACTTAAAAAACCACATAAATAAAATCGTTGGTGATTGCCATCTATCAACTGATAAATATGTGAGAAGAAACACCTCTGATAATCAAATAAATTATTATAAAGAGTATTATGGTATTAATAATAAGTCAGTGAATACAGTGTTAACTGCTGATGAATATGTTTCTAAAATGGTTTCTATTCAAAAAAGAATTAAAAATAAATTAGATCTAATGTAATAAATATAAAAGGAATATATTATGTATGCTACTACAGTACCAAATGTGGCAAGGGATTTTCACGCCAATTTTACACGCGGTGCAAATTACTTTTCTAAAAATAGTAAAACATTTTCAATTACTAATGCATCTGAAACTTTATTGCGCGTAGCAATATCAGACTCAAATTGGTTCTTAAATAAATTAACAATAGCCGATGTAAGTGAAATCAAAGGGGATACAGTTAACCTTGGTGATAGTAGCCTTCATACTGGTCGTTCAATTGAGGAGCGTTTTCATAAGCGTTTAAGCATGGATGCTATTTCTTATACGCTAGAGGAAACGGATACCTGTACGGCTCTTACCTACGAACAGCTTTCGATAATTGCAAATAGCCGTAGTGGTGATGATGAGCACTTTACTAAAGTGATGTCTGATTTGTTCTCTAAAACAGTATCGCTAGACATGATACGTATTGGCTTTAATGGCGAGTTTTGTGGATTTCCAACAAAGCCAGAAAAATATAAACGAGGGCAAGATGTTAACTGTGGTTGGCACACCATAGCAAAATCATTTAATAACGGCTCTCAAATTGTAACGGATCAAATTGTTTTAGGTAAAGACGGTGATTTCCCTAACTTAGATGCCATGGCCAACTTTCTTATTATCAAAAAAATACCCGAAGAGTTCCGTGAAGACCCTAGATTAGTCGTATTGGTTGGCTCAGAACTTGCTGCTTTATACCGTGAAAAATTATTTAGAGGGGCAGATAACGCCGCAGATATTCAGGCAAGTCAAATGGCATTAAGTACGGTTGCGGGGCGATTTGCGATTATTCCTCCGTTTATGCCTGGTCGTCGCTTAGTGGTTACCACATTAGATAATTTGCATATCTATACCCAGAAAAATACACGTCGTTTTCGTGCTGAGTTTGTGGATGACAGAAAAGTCTATGAGCACAGTTATATTAGAAATGAAGGTTATGGCCTTGGCGATGGAAATCTCTATGCTGCGATTGATGAAAATGCCATCCAAATTGAAGAAGGGGTATTTTCATTATGAGTGACCCTCAATTAATAACTAATTGGATTTGTGTTGCTACAGAAGGGCAAACAGTCGATGAGCGTACCATTAAATCTGAATGGTTACAGGAAATGGCTGATACCTATGACCCTAAGTATTACACGGCTTTAATTTGGGAAGAACATAATCGTAATCTTGAGAATTTAGGTGAGGTTATTGATGCAAAAGCCGACATGATGAATGGCAAAATGCAGCTGTTTTTGCGATTAAAACCAACCAAAAAACTAATTAAATACAATGAAGAAGGTCAAAAATTATTTTGCTCAATTGAGATAGAGGAAGACTTTCAAGGAACGAGTATTTTTTACCTTGGTGGATTAGCTGTGACGGATAACCCAGCAAGCATAGGTACGGATAGATTACGTCTAAGAATTAACAACTTATATTTTGCTAATAAAAATTATAGGTATTTATTTAGTGCACCAATGCATTTTAATCTATCAGATGGTTTAACCAAATCTAAAAATAACTGGTTTTCTGCTATCTCTGCGGGGTAAACCCTATGCCCAGATTACTCTGGGCATAGCCTCAAATATCTATTCTTCCCAATTTAAGACATGTTAATTATGAAAATAAAAGGGTTGCATCCGTCTAAACGGTTGGGCTATATTGATCGCACGTTAGCAAAATCTAACGTCGGGATTGGCGTCCTGAATCAGTTACTGGCGACACATGACGCGCCTTGCGTCTTTTTTTGTGTCTATGCCTACGCGCACCTATTAAATGCGGTTTTGTATCGCCCTGATTCTATGGTGGCGTTGGCGGGGCAGCCTTCGGGCTGGCTGGATTCCAGTAACTCCAGTTACGCCAACCCTGTCAACGTCACCACCCCCGAAATTGGCGTTTCAGGTGGTGACTCCTTAACTAAGTTACTGGAGATCATCGTCATGATGGCAACCCCTACCCAAACTCAATTTAAATTCTTATTCTTGAGCATTAAACGTGCTGACATCACAGCAAAACCTTGCCGTCGGGCTGCTATTGCGTCAACTGAAAATGATGCACGAATGCTGCTTGTTCATGATTTCATTTTGCTTTTTGCAGGTCGTTTACCTGTAAGTCAGACAGGGGAATGTTAATCATGAAAAATACAAATCATATCAATGCAGTTATTTCTGCATCGGGCGAAAAACAATTATTAAGAGCCGCGCAAATGACGAGCTTTCTATCTGAATTACTTATTGCTAGCTCTATTAATGGCCAGCGCCATGTCTCAAGTGAGGGAATGGCTGCAATGATGGAATGTTTAGCGGAGCAGGTTGAGTTTGTGATCAGCGAAAGTAGTTTAATGAATAAGGACATAAAACGATGAGTTTACTAAATAGTTCTAATTCATCAACTCTCCCTATTCAGTTACCATCCGTTACCGAGATTATGCGCTCTGCAAATGGGCGCTGGCACTATATTTTAACGAGTTTGGGTGTTTGCGTTCCTGATAATCATAAACATGGCGCTTGCCCGAAATGTGGTGGTAAAGACCGTTTTCGTTTTGATGATAAAAATGGGAAAGGTACATGGTTTTGTAATCAGTGTGGCAGTGGTGATGGGCTGGATTTGCTCAAACTAGTGACAGGAAAAGATACGAAAACCGCTTGTTTTGAAATCAATAAAATATTGCTTTTACCTGAGTTTAGTATGATCACGCCTACCAAAGTAAGAAAATTAAATGTGACTCGGGGCATCGAATTATTTGAAAAGCTGAAAGCATCGTCATGCCTAGGGGAAAGCCAATACTTAACAAATAAGGGCTTAATTAACCATCAATGTTTAATTACCCAGAATTCCTATAAACAAGGTGAATTAACGTTCCCAATTGGCTCAATTTTATTGCCATTGGTCGATAATCAATTTCAGGTTAAAGGTGGGCAACTTATCAGCCCAGAAGGTGATAAGGCATTGTTATCAGGTTCTGGGCTTTCAGGTTCATTTATTGTTGTGTCGGGGGATGCACAAGACACACTTGAGCAAATTGTGATTACAGAGGGCTTTGCTACGGGGTTAAGCCTATCGAAGGTAATTGATACCTTTATTGTGGCCGCTGTTGCGGCTACTAATCTTGTGAAAGCCGCTCAGCAGCTACGGGAACGTTATCCATCGGTAAAAATCATTATTGCGGGTGATAACGATTTTATAGATGGTAAAGAGAATACGGGTAAGGTGTGGGCGGAGAAAGCCGCCAAAGCAGTTGATGGTTGGATCACCTTACCGCCAACTCATTACAAAGCGGATTGGGATGATTACCGACAAGAAAATAGCACGGTCAAAGTCAAAGAAGCATTCTTTGAAGAAATGACATACTGCGGTAAGGATAAAGCCTATTTGCCCCAAGGCTTTAGGCTGACCCAAGAATATTTGTGGTATGACAAACTAGTCAATAAATCGGATGGTGACACCGAGGTCAGAAATATCAAAATCAGCAGCCCGATAAAAGTCACCGCGATCACCTGCGATGCAGACGGCAGTAATTACGGTCGTTTATTGGAATGGGATGATACCTACGGAAATTGCCGTAAATGGGCAATGCCAATGGAAATGTTAAGCGGCAGCGGTGAAGAATTGCGCCGTGTTCTTTTGGTGAACGGGCTTTCATATATCAATATTTCGGGGCAGGCTCGGGCTCATTTAATGGAATATATTTCATTGTGCCGACCAGAGAAAAAAGTCACTTGCGTAAATAAAACGGGCTGGCATGGCAACGTGTATGTGTTGCAGGATGAAGTTGTTGGAACAGGGGCAGATTCTGTTATTTTGCAAACTTCCAGTGTGCAAGGCAAAGATTTTAGGGTAGCAGGCACTAGTGACGAATGGCGGGAGCACATTGGTAAATATTGCGTGGGAAACGCTAGGCTGGCGTTTTCCGTAAGCCTTGCCTTTGCGTCATCATTATTAAAGTTAGTCGGTGTGGGTGGCGGTGGTTACCATTTAAAAGGTGAATCAACAGACGGTAAGACGACCACCATGAAAGTGGCCGCTTCTGTTTGTGGTGGTACCGATTACTGGTACACATGGCGGGCAACAGGTAACGCGCTTGAGGGAACGGCTTGCCGTCGTAATGACGCTACGCTAATGCTGGATGAAATCCGAGAAGTGGACGGACGCGAAGCGGGTAACATTGCTTACATGTTGGCAAATGGCCAAGGTAAAGCCCGTGCAAAAACGGATGGCAGCGTCAGGGAAACGAATCGATGGAATTTACTGTTTCTCTCAACGGGTGAATTGTCATTGGTTGAACATGCGGCCAATGCAGGCGAACGCACTTATGCAGGGGTTGAAGTCCGTATGATACAAATCCCAAGTGATTCAGGTAAACACGGTGTATTTGAGGACTTACATCAATTTGCTAGCGGCAAAGCCTTAGCGGAATACCTAGAGCATGCAGTCACTAAATACCACGGTACCCCATTCCGTGACTGGCTAAAATATCTTACAAATGATCTCACGTTCATCTCAGGTACAGCAAAAACATTATTAAAAGAGTATACCGCTAAAATGATGCCTGAAAATGCAGGTAACCAAGTTGGTCGGGCTATCACCCGTTTTGCCCTTGTTGCGATGGCGGGGGAGATTGCCACAATTGCAGGGATCACAGGCTGGCAGGAGGGCGAAGCCTATATTGCGGCTGAAAAGTGCCTAGTGGCTTGGATGAAAGAGCGGGGGCATACAGCAAATCAGGAAGATATCACTGCCTTAGAGCAAGTGACTGATTTTATCTCACGTAATCAATTTAGCCGTTTTGCGGATTGGTATGATGAGAATAGCCGACCGCTCAATATGATGGGTTTTCGTCGTGTTGAAAAAGGTACGAACAGCCAAGAACCTACGGTGCAGTTTTATGTTCTATCTTCCGCATGGAAAGAAATATGTAAAGGTTATGACTCAAGGAAGGTTGCGCGTTTATGTATTGATAAAGGTTGGTTAGAAGCAGGTAAGGACGGTAGGTCACAAAACAGCATACGCCTACCAGAAATAGGGCTTAAACGTGTTTATTTGTTCAATAGTGACGTGCTGGGCTCTGCCGAATAATAGTAATGAAACTGACCATCTTATATTTGAAGTGTAACAGTGGTAACAAAGGTAACAGTTAGGGATATCAAGGCTTATAGCTGTTACCTGTAAATTAATATGAGTGGTAACAAGAGGTAACGAAAATAGGGCGTTACCTTGTGTTACACGTGATTTTTAAGAAAAGGTAACAAGTTAAATTATTTAAAATCAATGATGTAACCAGTGTTACCACTGTTACCAGTGAAATTGAAAATGGATGTATTTAATAAGCTTTATTCTGGAAGGCATATAAGGCAAAGGGGGATTAGCAATGCGAGTGATGAAAATATACTGCCCTGAGTGTGGTCAGGAAGCCAAAATTAAGAAAATTGATAGGCAGGGTAGGGATAATGCTCATTATATTTATTGTTCGTGCTCTGATTTTGAGTGTGGACACACTTATAGACTAACGCTGACGTTTTCACATTCTATTTATCATAAAAAGCCCGAAGATCAGCCAAAGCAGCTATGTTTTGATGTTATCGAAAATAGAGCCTAACAAAATGTAAATTAAGGTGAATGGTATAAAGGTAATTTTGATATATAACCAAGTAGCGATTATTACTAAGGGGAATTAAATATGTTTAATGAAAAGCGTAATATTCGAATAGAAGTGAGTGACAATAAAAAAGTCATAGAGCTAAGGGGATATACAGAAAAAGAAGCCCACCGTTTGATTGATACGTGGTTAAATAAAGATTTATTAGTTCAAAAAACAAACACTAAAATAAAAAAGTAATTCGTTCATATTTCAGTTTTCTATTTCCTCTCAATCCGCGTAGATACTGGGTTTTCAGTTTTTATGCGGCTCATACTTTCAAGTAAAAATCTCACGTAAAATAGAAAAGTTATTTATATTCAATTAATTATAAACCAATTCACTAGGTGTGATTCACTTGAAAACTGAAATTTATTGAAAATCTTTTCACAGATTTCAGTTTGAGATTTTCGGCAACAACCTAGTATTGGTACGGCTTGGCGATATGTTTTGTAGAATTTTAAAACTGAAATAATTTTATGATCTAAATTGTGCAGGCGGGTGCGGTGTAGTGAATTTTACGTTAGTTATGTTTTGCTTAAGCTTGAACTAATAATATTTTTTGTTATAGTTTGTTTGCGTCAGCGTTCCGCTGATTAATTGCAACCAACAATTGATAATGCTGTTAGCTTATGCTTTAAATCAGATCAGGATTTGGAGCGCCTTATTAGCATAAGGCATGTTCCGTGGGCTCGACCATCGCTGGCAACGGCGAACACATACCGTAGCCAACGGCATATTGCATGTGGTCGTATTGAATGGCGGCTGTTGCTAACAGTAGTTGGTGAAAATTTCGCCATTCTTTCGCACCCTTGATTATGGGTTGACCACATGTGACTTTGCATTCTAAGTATAAATTAAAATGACAAGTAATAAGCCAATAAGTAAATCAAAAAAGCCTATCTTAAACTTAGATGTCTTATCTGCAACATTATCAATAGATAAAGTTGAGCTTCTAAGAGTTGACTCTTTACCTTCTGATGAAAAGTATAAACAAATTACATTAGCCAAAATTGATGGGTCAAAGCGTATAGTTTATTCGTTGAGTGCTGATTTAAGAAAAATTCAAAGTAGGATTAATAAGAGAATTTTTCGTGAACTAATCATCTGGCCCGATTACCTATTTGGCTCTGTTCCGAATGAAAATGATAATGATGACTCAATAAGACGAGATTATGTAGCTTGTGCAGAACTACATTGTGGCGCTAAGTCTATATTAAAGGTAGATATCAAGGATTTTTTTGATCATATTCATCGTGACTTGGTAAAACAAATATTTGAGAATGTTCTAAATATTCATAATGATGCACTAGAGCTTATTACTAATTTATGTTGTAAAGACGATTTTATTGTCCAAGGCGCTCTAACATCAAGCTATATTGCAACTTTATGCTTATTTGACCAAGAACACGAAATTGTTACCCGTACAAGAAGAAATGGTCTAGTTTATACAAGGCTAGTTGATGACATAACCGTCTCATCAAAATTGTCTAATTTTGATTTTTCTCACATACAGATGCATATAGATAATATGCTTGCGAGTAAAGATCTACCAATAAATAAGAGTAAAAGTAAAGTTACTAAGGTTTCAATGGAACCTCTAACCGTTCATGGTTTGAGAGTTGATTTTATTTCTCCTAGGGTTCCTTCGGATGAAGTAAAACGAATTAGGGCTTCATTACATAATTTAAATATGCTAGCTAAAAAAAGTAACTCTCGAACATCAGCTGCATATAGAAAAGAATATAATCGTTGTTTAGGCCGAATAAATAGGTTGGGTAGATTAGGGCATAATAAATATCCTATATTTTTAGAGTCTATAAAAAAGATAATTCCTTTGCCTTCATGGCGAGATGTATTAAAAACAAAAGCTGCTTTAAAAAGCCTAGAGTCCTCTTATTCAAAAGGAAATAAAAATAAATCTTGGTATATAAGAAAGTATGATTTAACATACCATAGAACAGCTATATTAAATAGAAGTCCAGCCTTTAATAAGCTAGTTATTTACATTCGAAATAAATTGAATGGAATAAAACCAGATGAAAGATAAAAAAAATAACAGCATGAAGACAACAGTTGTAATAATTTCGATAATAGCAGGAGTTTCGATTTTATTCTTTTTTATATCAGTTGGTTACACTATATACCTAGAAGGTTTGTATAAAGAGAAATGGAATTTATCAAGCAATGGAATAGATTTTTTTTATAAAAAAATACAGGGCTCTACATCTATAATTACTTCTGCTGTCTGGGCTATAACTTCCATTGTTACTGTTAGTGGAATTATCGTTGCATTAAAAACATATAATTTGAATATTAAAAATAATGCAATAACTAATCATATTTCTCACTTCGAAATGTTTAGGGATTATATTAATTCTGAAATTGACAAGAGAGATATGTTGAATGCGGGTAAAATAAATGTTTTTTGCTTTTACAATTTGATGTTTCCGAACTCAAGGGATGGGAATCTAGAGCTTTCTGATACTTATCAGAAATTTATATCTAGTATTAAAGGAATTATTGAGGATGCTAATTCTTCAATAACTACAGAAACGGGAAATTACGAATATAAAAGGCATCAAAGAGCTATGATAGAAAAGTTGAGTGAGGTCGGAATTATATTAAGTAATGGACCAAAGAATAATTTTATTATTGTTGAAACTGAGATTTTTTCATTTATCGATAATATTAATTCAGCTTTTTCAAGTGTTAAATTGGATGAATTATCAAAGATTAAGAGGGATTATACTTGAAATAGTTTATTATAAAAAATAAGCATAGACCTTCTTCCTTCTAAATACAATGCATGATTATAAATTCCACGGATGGAATTTTTATCAACATGTGCAAGCTGCAACTCAATCCACGCGCTATCAAAGCCTTTTTCATGCAAGATTGTGCTCATCATGTGTCGAAATCCGTGACCTGTCAGCCTACCTTTATAGCCAATTTTGGCGATAACTTTATTCATACTCGCATCACTGATGGGTTTTCGTGCGTCATTACGCCCTGGGAAAAGTAGTGAATAGTTCCCTGAAATAACTTTTAGCTCATCAAGGATCTCTAATATCTGTGGTGAGAGAGGAACTAAATGAGGGCGACGCTTTTTCATTCGTTCTTTAGGTATTTCCCAAAGTGCATTTTCAAAATCAAATTCTGACCATTCCGCGAATCTTAACTCAACAGTTCTAACACCTGTTAGCATTAATAGCTGAGTGGCATATTTCGTGATTTTACTGCCTTGATAGTTATTAAGTGCCTTCACAAAATCAGGGATTTCACTTTCTTGTAGGAATGGAAAATGTTTGGTTTCAGGCTTATTCATTGCACCAGACAAATCAGGGGCAGGGTTATATTTTGCTCGGCCTGTAATAACTGCATACCTAAACACTTCACCACAACGACGGCGAATTTTACTTGCTTGCTCTAATGCCCCACGTTTTTCTATCTTCTGCAATACGGCAAGTAATTCTAATGGCGCTAATTGGTCAATAGGTCGACTACCAATGAAAGGAAAAACATCATTTTCAAAACAACGCAATATCTCGCTCGCATAGCCTTTTGACCATGTAGAACATTTTGATGCATGCCATTCCATCGCAACGGCTTTAAACGTATTTTCAGCAGCGTATTTTTGTGTGATCTTTTCCGATTTGCGGGCATCACTTGGGTCTATGCCATCTGAAAGCTGTTTTTTTGCTTCATCTCTTTTTCTTCTGGCATCGGCTAAAGAAATTTGTCCATACACACCAAATGAGATCATTTTAGGCTTGCCAGCAAAGCGATAACGAAACCGCCAACCCTTGGAACCATTGGGCTCAATGAGAAGGGATAAGCCATTGCCATCATTTAGGGTGTAAGCCTTATCTTTAGGCTTAGCTTTACGAATTTGGATATCAGTGAGCAGCATAATGTGTATAGTTTTTTTATCGAACCTAGACCTATACACAATACTATACACATTAGTACTTAGATTCCACTAGAAGTTACTAGACCTTCTTGGAAGTCAAAATAATTAATTGTTTGTTTTTATTTGAAAAATTGGAAGTCTTGAGAGGTCTTTAGAAGTGGTGATGGTGTCCCCTGCAGGAATCGAACCTGCAACTAGCCCTTAGGAGGGGCTCGTTATATCCATTTAACTAAGGGGACTTTTGGTGTCAAAATTACGACAGCGAGGGCATTTTACTGTTCAGACCTAATTGAATCAAGTTGTTACGGGCAAATAATCGAATTTATCTGCCATAAATTTTTTTTTGACTGTTTTTTATTCGAAAGTAGGGAGGTTGTCATTTTTAAAATTGAGTGAGGGAGTATTTCTGTTTTGTACTAATTGTTCAATTTTCTTATAATAAGAATATGATTAAATGGCTTATAATTAGTCTTTAAGATAATCAAATAACTCAAAAGGATTAACATAATTCTTTTTTTAGCCTTACTATAAGCAAAATATTTATTACAGTGGAAAGTACCGTAGTAGGACGGTGCAGGGAATGGAGAAATGTTATGAAGTTTCGCATGACGGGTGTTTTTCTGGCAGGGGTGCTGATTGCAGGTTGTGCTAGTAGCATTGACCCAGAAACACATGAGCGTTCAGACCCTTTAGAGGGGTTCAACCGAGCAATGTTTAATTTCAACTATAACGTCCTTGACCCTTATGTCTTGAGGCCTGTAGCGGTTGCTTGGAATGATTATGTCCCGATGCCTGCCCGAAATGGATTAACCAATTTTTTCGTTAACCTTGAAGAACCTGCAAGTATGTTAAATAGTTTTTTGCGTGGTGAAGTGACTCAAGGTTTCAAACATTTTAACCGCTTTTTCCTTAATACCGTCTTTGGTATGGGAGGCTTGATTGATGTTGCATCAATGGCCAATCCTCAGCTAGTTAAAGAAGAACCCAAACGCTTTGGTAATACCTTGGGTTATTACGATGTGGGCTATGGTCCCTATGTGGTGCTACCGGGATATGGTAGTGCAACACCAAGGGAACAAGGTGGTGATTTAGTTGATGATTTATATCCAATGTTAAGCTATCTCACATTCTGGATGTCAGCAGGTAAGTGGGCACTGGAAGGAATTGAAACTCGTGCAAGGTTGTTAGATTCAGATGGATTGCTGAAAAACTCTTCAGATCCGTACTTAATGATGCGAGAAGCCTATTTCCAACGTAATGACTTCTTATCAAGTGGTGGTGCGTTAAAAGCAACAGAAAACCCAAATGCAGCAGCGATTGAAGACCAGCTTGATTCGATAGATTAGTAAATTGAATTGTTTTGGAAGGTTTATCACTCTCTTGCATTAGAACAATACTAGAGAGTGATAAATAGAAAGCTAATCATTGTCTCTTTTTCCTCGTTGGGAGATAGTGTCAATCAGGGCGATTACCCCTAATACACCAATAAAACCTACAGTAAACAGTGTTCCCATAAAACCTCCTAAGTTTTCGTCATTGTTGCCTCTTTTACATGCCTTCACGGCCGTAGTCAATAATAGAATATAGCGTGATTAATATAGTTTGATGAAAAGCCATATATTAGTGGGTGTCATCAGTATAAATTATGCTATTGGGTTGTAGTTGCAAATAAGAACATTCAGAGAATGAATGATAATCTAATGAAATATAAAGCAAATTATCTCAAAAATGAGGTTGTATCTATTTTATAAAGAAATGGTAAAGTGAATTATATGCTTAACATTTAATTTACATATGATGTGGGTTAGGGTCAAGAAAATTTATGTTAAGTTTTGAAAATTAGTGGGATGAGATAGTTGAAGTTGAAAATAGTATCAGGGAGGGAACTCCCTGATACTGAAAATTCAATTAATTAGAATGTATAGTTGAAGTTCACACCATATAACCAAGCGGAACCTTCAGATTTGAAATGATATGCAGGAAGAACACTTTCAGGAATATCTTCACTTAACCGTTCCTTGATATCAACTTTCTTACCGTGCATGTAGGAGATACCGACATCAACAGAAGCATTTTCATTGAATGCATAAGTGGTACCAGCACTTAACCAGTAACGATCTTGGTCAGGTATAGAAATTGAACGGTAATCAGAGCGTACAGGTGTTTGGTCGTAGGCAATACCTGTACGGAATGTCCAGTTTTCATCATAGAAATAAGTGGTACCCAGTGCTAAACGCCATGCATCTTTAAAGTGTTCAGGTTTATGGAATAACTGCTCACCGTTACTTTTTCTGTAGGCGGTTAATTCTTTAAATTCACTCCAGCCAGTATAGGCAACGCTGTAGTGTAGAGCCCACTTAGGTGCAACTTTATGGTAGCCAGAGAATTCCCAGATATCAGGTAAATTAAGGTCTAACTTACCTTTGATTTTTTCACCACCTGTACCATTTAATTGAGTTATTGCTTTTGGTATGTCATTGGAATATTTGCCATCTTCAAACTTAACTTTAACTTTTGAACGGTAACTTAGGCTTAAACGGTTATCATCATTGATTTCATATAAAATACCCGCATTCCAACCATAACCCCAGTCATCGCCTGTTAATTTGGCCATGGTAGTGCTAGCTGGGAATTGAGGTAAACCTAATTTAGGTGCTAAAGTACCTAGATCTCCCGCATGACGGGTAATTTCAGCATCGGCATACACGGCATTCACGCCCAAGCCAAAACTAAAATTATTATTTACACGGTATGCTCCACTTAAGTTTAGATTAACTGTTTTTAAGTCTGTCTTACCGCCTATAGGGCCTGCTGCATAATTTTTATTAAAATCAGTGGCTAAACCAAAGTTGGTGGTCATTGACGTACCGACTGCCCATTTGTCATTAACTGGGAATATAAAGTGTGCATTGGGTACAACAGCACTTGGTGCAATGTCATTTGCGGTGGTATTGCTACCGAGAAGTGAACCGCCTTTGCCTTTAATATCAACACTTGGGTCAATATAAACGGCACCAATAGAAAGAGAAGGGCGATCAAACAACATCATGGCAGCAGGGTTTCGACTTCCCTCACTTGCGTTGTCGCCCATCGCACCAGCTCCCGAAAACGCGCGTCCCAGTGCGGATGTAGAATATTCATTAAGCAAAAAACCAGCCGCGCCTGCGTTGGATGATACAATTGCCACTGCTATTGCTAAAGCTGATCTAGAGAACAGGTTTTTCTGGCTCATGACCAAAACCCTCTTATGTTTTATTTTGAATAAAGCGACTTCTATCGCAAGAAGCGCAGAATTGTAGGGTCCCTTGCCGTTATGACAAATCAGACCAGTTACTAGAGTATAGGTCTGACCACCTGATATGTTGCAAGCTTGTTTTGCTATTATTGTGATATTGTTTTCAAAAATGCGACATATTTAACAAAATGGCAACATGAGCGGATAAATTGAGAACAATAAGTATGCGAATACGGGGTAAGATCAAACTTATGTTTAATTATTAGCGATATATTTTGATACACACTAGTTTTTAGCACTTTTTCAGCGTTATGATAGTGACTTAACAGTTTGTTTATTTGGAGAGTAAAATGACTGATGCGATTAACCGTTGTAGCGCGGATGAAACCGCAGCCTGCTGCTGTGTAGATGTGGGAACAGTATTGGATAATAAAGACTGTACTGCGTCGTATCAGCATGTTTTCGCTACACAAGGTGAAGCTGAAACCATGCTGAAAACACTCACAGAAAAAGCAAAATCTGTTGAGTCTGATCCTTGTGTCATAACCCATTCTATTAAGCCTGTAGAGGGTGGTGTTGAGCTGACGGCTGAATTTAGTTTTAGCTGTGAAGCAGAAAGCTTAATTTTTCAGTTAGGCCTTCGTTAATCAAACGTTTGAATTTGCTCTGATTTGCCTTTTATCGCTAAAACGGTGGTCTGATTAACACTCAGTGATAAAAGGCTTCCTTCATCCCCCTCGTTTTCCCTTACTGCAATTTGTTGCATTTTTACTCTAAGTTGCGTACCTGCTCGCATTTTTTATTAATACCCATTGATAATTGTGAATTTTATGTTAACAATCATTACAGGTCAGACCTCTTTATCCGGTTAGTGAGTGAGTTAACTATAATTTTCATTTTTGCTTTAGCAGGAGCGACCATGAATCAACATCTCCACCATGGTGAAAATACAGATAAAACAAATGAAAGGATCGCCATTGTCAGTGGTCTACGCTTGCCTTTTGCAAAGCAATCTACGGCATATGCAGGAATTCCAGCAGTCGATTTAGGTAAAGCGGTAGTTGCTGAGTTATTAGCCCGTAGTGATTTAGACAAAAACCTCATTGAGCAACTGGTATTTGGGCAAGTGGTACAAATGCCAGAAGCGCCTAATATTGCGAGGGAAATTGTTCTCGGAACAGGTATGAGCGTTTCGACGGATGCTTATAGTGTATCTCGAGCGTGTGCAACTAGTTTTCAAGCAATTGTTAATGTTGCACAAAGCATGATGGTAGGTGATATTTCTATCGGTATTGCTGGCGGGGCGGATTCATCTTCTGTGCTTCCTATTGGCGTATCAAAAAAATTGGCAGAGACATTGTTAGCTTTAAGTAAAGCAAAGTCTGTTGGGCAAAAATTATCACTGTTAACGAAATTACGCTTGAAGGATTTAGCGCCTGTCGCACCGGGTGTTGCGGAATACTCTACGGGGCTACGCATGGGGGATACCGCGGAGCAAATGGCGAAAAGTTATCAGATCAGCCGAGCCCAGCAAGATGAACTCGCTCATCGTTCGCATATGTTAGCGGCAAAAGCTTGGGAAAATGGCGCTTTAAATGATGAAGTTATGACTGCCTATATGCCTCCCTTTAAGCAAGCATTTTCCCAAGATAACAATGTGCGTACAAACTCAGTTTTGTCTTCTTATGCGAAATTAAAACCCGCATTTGACCGCAAGCACGGTAGCGTTACTGCAGCAAACAGCACGCCGTTGACGGATGGCGCCGCTGCGGTATTGATGATGACAGAGTCTCGAGCGAAATCACTGGGTTATACACCGCTTGGCTATATTCGAAGTTATGCGTTTTCCGCAATAGACGTATGGGAAGATATGCTATTAGGGCCTTCTTATGCCACTCCACTCGCTTTAAAACGTGCAGGGTTATCGTTGCAAGATCTATCCCTGATTGACATGCATGAGGCCTTTGCTGCGCAAACACTTGCTAATTTAAATATGTTTGGTAGCCGTAAATTCGCACAAGAGAAACTGGGAATGGATCACGCCATTGGCGAAGTGGATATGGACAAATTTAATGTCTTAGGCGGTTCTATTGCTTATGGGCACCCATTTGCGGCTACAGGCGCACGAATGGTGACACAAACTTTAAATGAGTTACGTAGACGCGGTGGTGGGTTTGGGTTAACAACAGCTTGTGCTGCGGGTGGTTTAGGTGCAGCAATGATTTTAGAGGTGGAATAATGGCTCAAAATTCTGCTATAGAAGTTACAAGAGAAAAAACACAACAGGCCTTTAGCTTAGAAATTTATGACGAGAATGTGGGGGTTATCTTCATTGATGTCCCCAATGAAAAAGTAAATACACTAAAAGCGGAGTTTGCGGAACAATTTCTGGCGATTTTACAACAAGCGCAGTCTACCTCTGGTTTGAAAGGGCTAGTTATTACCTCAG
This sequence comes from Providencia sp. PROV255, assembly GCF_028478065.1. NCBI lineage: Bacteria > Pseudomonadati > Pseudomonadota > Gammaproteobacteria > Enterobacterales > Morganellaceae > Providencia > Providencia sp. PROV255. The sequence goes on from NZ_JAMPMI010000005.1 coordinate 189,841, forward strand.
GAAAAAAAGACAATTTTATTGCAGGCGCTGACATTAGCATGATAGCAGGCTGTGAAAATAAGTCCCAAGCCAGTGAATTGTCAAAAGCAGGTCATGTACTGTTTGATAAAATCGATAACTACCCATTGCCTATTATTGCTGCGATACATGGTGCGTGTTTAGGGGGTGGGCTAGAGCTTGCTTTGGCATGTCATGCGCGGGTTTGCTCCAATGATGATAAAACGAAATTAGGCTTGCCTGAAGTACAATTGGGGCTATTACCTGGCTCCGGGGGAACTCAGCGTTTACCTCGGTTGATTGGTATTCCGCATGCATTGGATTTAATGCTGACAGGCCGCCAGCTAAAAGCTAAACAGGCGCTGAAAATAGGGTTGGTTGATGATGTGGTTCCAGAGCCTATTTTACTCGACGTTGCGGTGAAAATGGTGAAAAAAGGGGGCGTTCAGCGTCCAGCTATCCATTGGCAACAGCGTTTATTAAGCAGCAAATTACTACGTAATAAAGTGTTTGAGAGTGCCAAACAAAAAACACTCAGCAAAACTAAAGGCCATTATCCAGCCCCAGAAAAAATTATTCATATCGTAAAAACAGGTATGAATAAAGGTTTGCAAGCAGGCTATGCGGAAGAAGTGAAAGCTTTCGGTGAGCTCGTGATGACACCAGAGTCTGCTGCATTACGTAATTTATTTTTTGCGGTTACCGCATTAAAAAATGACACAGGGGCACAAGCAACGCCATTGAAGATTAATCAAGTTGGTGTGCTTGGTGGCGGGTTGATGGGCGGTGGAATTGCTTATGTCACCGCTTTTCAAGGTAAATTACCCGTCCGTATAAAAGATATTTCAGACAAAGGCGTCACACAGGCCTTGCGCTATAGCTGGGATCTACTGACCCAGCGAGTTATCAAGCGGCGGTTATTAGCCCGAGAACGTGCAGCTGTTATGGCTAAGGTATCAGGCACATTAAATTATCAAGGGCTTGAAAATGCGGACATCGTGATTGAAGCGGTATTTGAAGATTTAGCACTGAAACAAAAAATGGTTGCTGAAGTTGAGAAGATGTCGAAACAGCAAGTTATTTTTGCTTCTAATACATCATCTTTACCTATTCACCAAATTGCACAGAAAGCGATTCATCCCGAAAAAGTGATTGGCTTACACTATTTTAGTCCCGTCGATAAAATGCCTTTAGTTGAAGTGATCCCTCATCAACAAACAGATGAAACTACAATTGCGACAGTGGTTGCTTTAGCAAAACGCCAAGGTAAAACAGCGATTGTTGTGGGGGATGATGCAGGTTTCTATGTAAATCGCATTTTAGCGCCATTCTTATGTGAAGCAGCGCAATGCCTTGTTGAAGGTGAATCAATAGAACACATTGATCGTGCTTTAGTTGAATTTGGCTTCCCTGTTGGGCCATTTAATTTGTTGGATGAAGTGGGCATTGATGTAGGAACAAAAATTTTACCGATTTTAGTTGAACGTTTTGGTGAGCGTTTTAAGGCGCCTGATATCCTCGACAAAGTGGTTAAAGATGACCGTAAAGGTAAGAAAAACGGCAAAGGTTTTTATGAATATGGTCATCACACCAATAAGTTGTGGTTTTGGAAAAAAGCCAGTAAACGTCAAGTTGATAAAACCATTTATTCACTAATTGAAATGGTTCCCAACAATAAACTGACTAAAGCGGATATTGCACAGCGCTGTGTCATGATGATGCTTAACGAAGCTGCCCGCTGCCTTGATGAAAACATCATTAGAAATGCTCGTGATGGGGATGTGGGAGCGGTATTTGGTATCGGTTTCCCGCCCTTCTTTGGTGGTCCGTTTAGGTATATGGATAGCCTAGGGATTGCAAAAACGGTGGAAACTCTGAATAACCTCGCCGTGAAATATGGTGATAAATTCCAGCCTTGTGAATTGCTATGTGACATGGCAGAGAATAATCGAACCTTTTTTTCTACCAAGGTAGAAGGTGGGGTTGATGTAATAAAACCAAGTAATGAACAATAATGGCGCGGTAAGCTAGCCTATTAGCTGTTTGTTGCTTTTTTAATAAAACCAATCAATGCCTGATACCAAACATATTTTTGGTTATCAGGCTCTTTTACGTAAAGCTCGTATGATTAGAATAAATCATTATATTAAATTTAACTAATTGATAATAAATACTAAAATTTAACATGCGACATGGACTGCTAAAAAAACATACACAAAAATTTACTCAAATCATTTTCTTTGTTGATCATTTCATGCAGAATCACATTTCACCCAACTGATGGTTACTTTTACAACAATTAGCTTAACAACAAAAGAATAACCTCCTTAATCAGGTAGGTTACTCAGATGGTGGATTATGCAAGTTTATATTATGCGTCACGGTGATGCAGCGATACACGCGCCTAGCGATGCTGAGCGCCCATTGACACAAAAGGGAAAAGACGACTCAGTATTGATGGCTCAATGGCTACAGAATCAAGGTATTAAAATTGATTCGGTGTTAGTGAGCCCCTATTTAAGAGCAGAACAAACTCGGCAAGTTGTGAGCCAGCACCTTGATTTGCCAGCAAAGTCAGAAGTTTTAGGGCAATTAACGCCAGGAGGGAATGCCGCATTTGTGGCTGACCATATTCGGGATATTGCTGTGCTAGGCGCAAATGCGATATTGGTTGTATCTCATTTGCCACTGGTTGGCTATTTAGTGTCGGAGTTGTGCCCACATAAAGAACCACCAATGTTCACGACATCAACAGTGGCATGTGTTGACATTGATGTGGCTCATCAAAAAAGTCAGTTTGAATGGATGTTGAGCCCATCTCAATTGCTATTTGCTAAATAATACAGAACAACATGAGCGCTTAGCGGCGAGCGCTCTCAGCAGTTTCTATAAGCAGCAATAAGGCTGCATTACCGCCCCATTCTTTAGGTGCTTGGTGAAAAGCAATAATATCAGGATGTTGGGCAAGCCAAAGTGGTGTTTGCTGCTTTAAAACATGTTTACCATGGCCGTGCATAATGCAGGCGCAATAGACATTTTCACGCTTACAGGCCGCAATGAGCGCGCCAATTTCTTGCTTTGCTTCCATTTGTGTTAAGCCATGTAAATCTAAAAACAACTCCGGAGCGTAATCGCCGCGGCGAAGTTTTTTTAATTCATAAGGGTTAGCATCGGGCCTTAAATAACGCGTTGGGCCTTCATTTTCAAGTTGAGGTTGAAATTCATCTGAAAAATAAAAGGAGGCGTCAACCTGTTCCTGTATGACTTTTTTATTAGATGGTTGTGTCACTTTGGCGCGGACAGGTGCGTGCAGGACTTGGTCCTGACGGATTTTTTTTGCTCCATTAATGGCTTCTTTGAAAAGACGAATATCTTCATCTTCTAGACCAAATTTTTTCTTCATAATTTTACTAATATGTTTTTGTGATTAATTTTTCTGGTTGGTAGTGTAACTCATTTTTGATGAATGGTCATAATCGTAGATTGTTCGTGCGAAGTAACATATTTATAACCTTTTTACAGGTAAGCATTGACAAAAGGGGACTTGCTAGTCTAATTGTATATACATATCTATACGATTTATTAATGCAATGAATAAAACTGAATTCAACAACAATAGGAAAAACGATGGTATTCAAAACACACTCTCGGGATGTCGTTTGGCGTAATGGCCGTATTGCCACTATGGACCCAGTACTATCAGCTCCTTATGGACTGATTAATCACCATGATTTAGTTGTTCGTGATAATAAAATAGTTGCAATTGTTCCTACTCAAAATATTGAATTGAATGACTGCGAACTTATTGATGTTGAAGGTAAATTAATAACCCCTGGATTAATCGATTGCCATACACATTTAGTTTTTGGCGGTGACCGAGCTTCTGAATGGGAACAGCGAATGAATGGGGTTTCTTATGAAACTATTAGTGCGCAAGGTGGCGGAATTAATTCGACTGTACGTGAAACCCGCAAAATGAGCGAGAACGAATTATTTGAGCGGGCAAAGCCAAGGCTCGAAGCATTAATTCAAGAAGGTGTCACAAGTATTGAAATGAAATCAGGCTATGGGCTCGACTATGAAAATGAAGAGAAACAATTATTAGTCGCAAAGCAGTTATCTGCACAATATCCTATTTCAGTCAGTTCAACATTGCTTTCTGCTCACACCGTCCCCGCTGAATATAAAGATAAACCTGATGAATATATTGATTTGATTTGCCAAAAAATCATGCCTGAATTATGGGAAAAAGGCTTGTTTGAGGCAGTAGATGTCTTCTGTGAAAGTGTGGGGTTTTCCCTCGCTCAAAGTGAAAAGTTATTTTCAGCGGCTCAGAAATTAGGGATCCCAGTAAAAGGGCATGTGGAGCAGTTATCAAACTTAGGTGGGAGCGAACTGGTTGCCCGCTACAAAGGTTTGTCGGTTGACCATATTGAATATTTGGACCTAGAAGGGATTAAAGCACTTAAAGCGAGCGGAACCGTAGCCGTCTTATTACCGGGGGCATTTTATTTTTTACGGGAAACCAAACTACCACCAATTGAGCTGTTACGGGAACATGACGTTCCTATGGCGGTTTCAACAGATTTTAACCCAGGAACCAGTCCTTTTGCCTCATTGCGTATTATTATGAATATGGCGGCCGTATTATTTAAACTGACACCTGAAGAGATATGGGCTGGGGTGACACGTAACGCGGCTAAAGCGTTAGGCCGTGAAAATAGCCATGGACAATTGAAAGCGGGCTTTATTGCGGATTTTGTTGTGTGGAATGCGCAAGAGCCCGTAGAAATGATTTATGAACAAGGGAGTAACCCACTGTTCATCAGAGTACATGAAGGCAAAATTACCCATCGTAATGGGTGAAATGGGTGAGTCGCTGTTTTAACTATAACAATAATGAATAGCGGTGAATGAGGTTGTTTGCCGCTTTTGACCCTAAAAGTTTGCTGTTTTTTGTTTGTTTTTATTAAAATTGCATCGTTTAATTATGTTAATGCTTAATAATTAAGCATGATGTTTTTATTCGCGACTGTCAGGATAAAAAATGTCCGATAGCACTAAGGTCGTGTTGTATCCTATTCAACGAATAGCATATTAATACTTAAGATTTTAATCATTAAATTGGAAATGACTGTGACAGCCGATAAAAAGGATAAACAAGGGGCACCGCTCCCGCTATATTTGCAAGTAAAACAATCAATAATTGAAAAGATCCACACCGCAGAATGGCAAGCAAATGACCGTATTCCATCCGAGTCTGAGCTCGTGACACAGTTTCAATGTAGTCGAATGACGGCTAACCGGGCATTACGTGAATTAACCGCTGAAGGGTTATTGGTTCGCTTGCAAGGTGTGGGAACCTTTGTGGCTGAGCCAAAAGGGCAATCTGCACTATTTGAAATACACAGTATTGAAGCGGAAATACTGGCAAGAAACCACAAATACAGCTGTAGGATAATTAAGCTCGAAGAAATTCAAGCGTCACCTGCGCTCGCAAATGAGTTAAATATCAGCCCAGATACCATGGTGTTTCATTCGATTATTGTCCATTTAGAGAATGATGTTCCTGTTCAAATTGAAGACAGATATGTCAATGCGTTAGCGGCTCCGGATTACTTACAGCAAAATTTTTTATCGATTACACCACATGATTATTTGTCTCAAGTTGCTCCTTTAACACAAGGGGAGCATATTGTGGAGGCCGTGGAGGCAGATGAACGTTCCGCGAGGTTATTGCAAATTAATACAGGTGCATCTTGCTTGTTAATTACAAGACGTACTTGGTCTCAGTCCTTTACGGTGACAAGTACAAAATTATTGTTCCCGGGTCATCGATATAAGCTGAAAGGCAGTTTCACGTCATAAGTTTTTTTCACCACGTCAAAGTATGGGCGGAACGATATAAAGCATATTTTCCGCTTATCATCTCGAGTGCATGCCTTCTTTACCTATTTTGTGTGAATTTATTGTAAATCAAATGTGATCTAGCATGCAGATTTAGAATAAAGAAAATACAGCAAAATATCAGGTGATTTATTTATTTCATTGTTTTATTTGATTAAAAATATTTTTATATCATATTTTTTTAATCTTTATGTTAAAAGATTAATTGATCGCACATGTATATACAACTATATCTATAGGAACAAGAAAGGTAGCTAATGGACAGATAAAAGAGGGTATACAAGTGACAGCATTGAATAATAAATATCGAAATATCGAAATTAGGGCACCGAGAGGGAATACATTAAATGCCAAAAGTTGGCTGACAGAAGCCCCATTACGCATGTTAATGAATAACCTTGACCCAGATGTTGCAGAAAACCCTCATGAATTAGTGGTATATGGCGGTATTGGGCGTGCAGCACGTAATTGGCAATGCTATGACCAAATTGTCGAGTCCCTGAAGCAGCTCGAGAGCGATGAAACACTACTGGTTCAGTCAGGTAAGCCTGTCGGTGTTTTCAAAACCCATGAAAATGCGCCACGTGTTTTAATCGCCAATTCAAATCTGGTACCACATTGGGCAAACTGGGAGCATTTCAATGAATTAGATGCGAAAGGCCTTGCCATGTATGGGCAAATGACCGCAGGTAGCTGGATCTATATCGGCAGCCAAGGCATTGTTCAAGGAACGTATGAAACCTTTGTGGAAGCCGCTCGCCAGCACTTTAACGGTGATTTAACTGGGCGTTGGGTCTTAACTGCAGGGCTTGGTGGAATGGGGGGAGCCCAACCTCTTGCTGCCACACTGGCGGGGGCCTGCTCATTGAACATTGAGTGCCAACAAAGCCGTATCGATTTCCGTTTAAGAACTCACTATGTGGATGAACAAGCGACTGACCTTGATGATGCGTTAGCGCGTCTGAAAAAATACACATCGGAAGGAAAAGCCATTTCTATTGCACTATGCGCCAATGCCGCTGAAATTCTTCCTGAGCTTGTCAAACGTGGGGTGAAACCGGATATGGTGACCGATCAGACAAGTGCTCATGACCCTTTGAATGGTTACTTACCCATTGGTATGAGCTGGGAAGAGTACCGTGAACGCAGTGTTCAAGACCCGCAAGCCACTGCATTGGCTGCAAAAAAATCTATGGCTGAACATGTTAAAGCGATGCTGGCATTTAAACAGCAAGGCATTCCCACCTTTGATTATGGAAACAATATCCGCCAAATGGCACTGGAAATGGGCGTAGAAAATGCGTTTGATTTCCCCGGTTTTGTACCTGCTTATATCCGCCCGCTATTTTGTCGCGGTGTTGGTCCATTCCGCTGGGTTGCGTTATCAGGAGATCCTGAAGATATCTATAAAACAGATGCGAAAGTGAAAGAGCTGCTGCCGGATGATAAGCACTTGCATCGCTGGTTGGATATGGCTCGTGAACGTATTAGTTTCCAAGGGTTGCCAGCGCGTATTTGCTGGGTTGGCCTTGGGGATCGCGCTAAATTAGGTTTGGCATTCAATGAGATGGTAAGAAGCGGTGAGGTTTCAGCGCCGATTGTTATCGGCCGTGATCACCTAGATTCAGGTTCAGTGGCCAGCCCAAATCGTGAAACGGAATCAATGAAAGATGGTTCTGATGCAGTTTCAGACTGGCCATTACTCAATGCGTTATTAAACACAGCCAGTGGGGCGACGTGGGTATCTTTACATCACGGTGGTGGCGTAGGTATGGGCTTCTCTCAGCATTCTGGAGTGGTAATTGTGTGTGATGGAACGGATGAAGCAGCAGAGCGCATTGCCCGAGTACTGCACAATGACCCTGCAACTGGTGTCATGCGCCATGCCGATGCAGGCTATGACATAGCTATCGCATGTGCGCAGGAAAAAAATCTTAATTTACCGATGATTAAAACACGTTAAGGAGTGCCATTAATGACTAAGTTAACTATTCACCCAGGAAAAATGACACTCGAAGACCTGCGTATTGTTTTCCAACAATCGGTAACAGTGGCATTAGATAAACGCGCTCACGGTGCTATCGAGAAAAGTGTTGCGACGGTCAATAAAATTATTGAAGAAGATAGAACCGCTTATGGTATCAATACCGGCTTTGGTTTACTTGCTAATACGCGTATTGCGACTAAAGATTTGCAATCATTACAACGATCTATTGTGATGTCTCACGCTGCTGGTGTGGGTGAACCGTTAGATGATGACCTCGTGCGCTTAATCATGGTACTCAAAATTAATAGCTTAGCTCGTGGTTTTTCAGGGATCCGCCTTGAAGTTATTAATGCCTTGATCGCATTAGTGAATGCGCAAGTTTATCCATTTATTCCTGCGAAGGGGTCAGTGGGGGCTTCTGGCGACTTAGCACCATTGGCTCATATGAGTTTAATTCTGTTAGGCGAAGGAAAGGCGCGTTATGAAGGCAAATGGATTTCAGCGAAAAAAGCGTTAGAAAAAGCGGGGTTAGCACCTCTAAAATTGGAAGCCAAAGAAGGTTTAGCCTTATTAAACGGCACGCAAACATCGACGGCTTTCGCGTTGAAAGGGTTATTTGAGGCAGAAAAATTGCTGCTATCTGGCATTGTTTGTGGTGCGCTGAGTGTTGAAGCCACACTGGGCTCTCGCAAACCCTTCGATGCTCGAGTTCAAGAGGTTCGAGGACAAAAAGGGCAAATTGATGTTGCGGCGATGTTCCGTGATGTTTTATCACCGACCAGTGAATTGGCGAAGTCCCATGAAAACTGTGTGAAAGTGCAAGACCCCTATTCATTACGTTGTCAGCCGCAAGTGATGGGCGCTTGTTTAACCCAAATTCGCCAAGCTGCTGAAGTGATATTAATTGAATCGAATGCTGTGTCGGATAACCCGTTAGTCTTTACCGATAATGGCGATATTATTTCAGGCGGTAACTTCCATGCAGAACCTGTTGCTATGGCAGCCGATAATATTGCGCTGGCATTAGCAGAAATCAGTGCGTTATCCGAACGTCGCATTGCATTACTGATGGATACCCATATGTCACAGTTGCCACCTTTCTTAGTGAATAACGGAGGGGTTAACTCAGGATTTATGATAGCTCAAGTCACTGCGGCTGCATTAGCGAGTGAAAACAAAGCATTAGCCCACCCTTCGAGTGTTGATAGCCTGCCGACATCAGCCAACCAAGAAGACCACGTATCGATGGCGCCTGCGGCGGGTCGTCGTTTATGGGAAATGGCAAAAAATGTCACGGGTATTTTAGCTATTGAATGGCTTTCAGCGTGTCAGGGAATGGATTTCCGTGAAGGTTTGAAGTCGAGTGAAACCTTGGAGAAGGCACGTAAAACACTGCGTGACCAAGTGGCTTACTATGATAAAGACCGTTATTTTGCCCCTGATATTGAAGCGGCAATTAATTTAATTAACCAATATAAACTGTCTGCGCTGTTCAAGGCTGGCGCTGTTTTCCCTAACTAGTTTATCAAGCAAATAAAAGGTGGTCGGCAATGTACTGGCCACCTGAAGTATTTATCTGCACGACAATAAAATAATACGAAGGATAAATCATGCAAAGCACATCACAACTTGCGCGAGGGCTTTCTGCGCGTCACATTCGATTTATGGCTTTAGGTTCTGCGATTGGTACAGGTTTATTTTATGGTTCAGCTAAAGCAATAGAAACCGCTGGGCCTGCGGTATTACTCGCTTATATTATCGGCGGTGCCGCTGTATTTATGGTCATGAGAGCACTGGGTGAAATGGCCGTCCACCGGCCACTTGCGGGATCGTTCTCACAGTACGCTAGCCATTATTTAGGGGCTAGAGCTGGTTTTTTTGCGGGTTGGACTTATGTTTTTGAAATGCTCATTGTTTGCTTGGCGGACGTGACAGCATTTGGTGTGTATATGAAACTGTGGTTTCCTGAGGTTGCGCAGTGGATCTGGGTATTGAGCATTATTTTCTTTATTGGTGCAATAAACCTATGCCATGTGAAAACTTTCGGCGAAATGGAATTTTGGCTGTCAATCATTAAAGTTATCGCGATTATTGCGATGATTGTTGGTGGTGCCGCTATTATGATGTTTGGTTTTGGCCAAGCGGCTGATCATGCGGTTGGGGTATCAAACTTATTTATTCACGATGGGTTTATGCCAAATGGTATTGGTGGAGTGATTGCGTCCTTTGCCGTGGTGATGTTTGCGTTCGGGGGAATTGAAGTTATTGGCATTACAGCGAGTGAAGCGAAAAACCCTGAAACCACGATTCCAAGAGCGATTAATGCCGTGCCAATTCGTATCTTACTGTTTTATGTCCTGACTTTATTTGTCTTGATGTGCATTTACCCATGGAACCAAATTGGGCAGCAAGGTAGCCCGTTTGTGCAAATTTTCGATAGTTTAGGTATTCAATCTGCAGCGAATATCTTAAATATTGTGGTGATCACTGCGGCAATTTCGGCAATTAACAGCGATATCTTTGGTGCTGGGCGTATGATGTATGGCATGGCACATGAAGGACAAGCACCGAAAGCCTTTACTAAGCTGACAAAAAATGGTGTGCCTTGGATGACGGTATTAGTGATGGTCGCGGTATTGCTGGTGGGTGTGGTATTGAACTATGTCATCCCTGATGATGTGTTTGTGGTGATTGCGTCAATTGCGACGTTTGCAACGATTTGGGTATGGTTGATGATCTTACTGTCGCAGTTTGCAATGCGCAAAAAAATGTCGCCAGAAGAAATTAGCCAATTAAAATTTCCTGTACCTATGTGGCCTGTTGCTCCTATTTTAGCCATCGCATTTATGGTATTTGTTTTTGGTGTTTTGGGATATTTTGAATCGACACGAATTGCATTATATGTCGGCGTTGTTTGGTTAGTATTACTGACTATCGCCTATGCACTTTGGGTAAAAAAGCCAGCGAAAGAGGCGGAAGTGGTACTGCAAAACGAAAGTTAGTATCGTGACTTCTTTACTGAACTGGTTATTTTTCTTCACGCCCTTTAGCTAAAATAAAGGGCGTTTTTACGACCAAATATGCTTCAATAAGCGCGATAACCAGATTTCCTCAGCAAATTTTATTACATTAATCTGCTGATTTGTCTTTCACTTCGTGGCAAACTTTAGCTATTCATATATTCCCTTTCAAAATACAGGCTGGAGAACCCCTTCTTGGAAAAGATTTTCGTTGATGAAGCCGTTGCAGAACTTCATACCATTCAAGATATTTTACGTTGGACAATGAGCCGCTTTAATGCTGCCAATGTGTACTATGGTCACGGTACAGATAACCCATGGGATGAGGCGCTACAATTGGTGTTACCAACACTTTACTTGCCTCTAGACCTGCCCGATGAACTATTAACATCCCGCTTAACGCCAACAGAACGCCACCGCATTATTGAGCGTGTCTTGCGACGTATTAATGATCGTATTCCGGTTGCATATCTGACTAATCGCTCATGGTTCTGTGGCCATGAATTTTATGTTGATGAACGAGTGCTTATCCCTCGCTCGCCAATTGGTGAATTAATCAATAATCACTTTGTTGGCTTAGTGGCGGATGAACCTCAAACTATTCTTGATTTATGTACCGGAAGTGGTTGTATTGCGATTGCTTGTGCTTATGAATTCCCTGATGCAGAAGTCGATGCGGTTGATATTTCAAGTGATGTGCTAAGCGTTGCTGAGCAAAATATTGCTAATCATGGTTTAGATCACCGGGTGATACCGATTCGCTCTGACTTATTCCGTGATATGCCAGAGGTCAAATATGACCTGATCGTGACAAATCCACCGTATGTTGATGCGGAAGATATGGACGATTTACCAGAAGAGTTTCGTGTCGAACCTGAATTAGCACTTGCTGCCGGAAGTGATGGTTTGAAACTGGTGCGTCGTATTTTAGCGAATGCACCGCGTTTTCTGACGGAAGAAGGGGTGTTAGTGTGCGAAGTGGGTAACAGCATGGTTCATCTGATTGAACAATATCCTGAAATTCCATTTATTTGGCTGGACTTCGAATACGGCGGTGATGGTGTGTTTATGTTAACTCGTGAACAACTTGTTGAGCATCACGCACATTTTGAGCTTTATATCGATTAATCAACAGTTGCGTGATGTTCTAAGATCATGTAATCAATAATAACGACACAACGATATAATAATTAACAACCAAAATTCTTGATAAAACAAGAATGGCTTAGAATAGGAAACTCCGATGGCAGGAAATTCAATTGGGCAACTGTTTCGTGTGACCACATTTGGCGAGTCACATGGCATTGCATTAGGTTGCATCGTCGATGGGGTTCCCCCAGGTTTAGCATTGACAGAAGCCGATTTACAAAAAGATTTAGACCGTCGTCGCCCGGGAACATCACGTTATACGACTGCGCGCCGTGAACCTGATCAAGTGAAGATTTTATCGGGTGTCTTTAATGGTGTGACAACCGGAACTAGCATTGGCTTACTCATTGAAAACACTGACCAACGTTCGCAAGATTATGGTGCAATCAAAGACGTGTTTAGGCCCGGCCATGCAGATTACACATATGAACAAAAGTATGGTCAGCGTGATTATCGTGGTGGTGGTCGCTCATCAGCACGTGAAACGGCAATGCGTGTTGCAGCAGGTGCGATTGCGAAAAAGTATTTACAAGAAAAGCTTGGCGTGCAAATTCATGGATGCTTAACACAAATGGGATCAGTCGCATGTGAAATTAAAGACTGGTCAATTGTCGAAGAAAATCCATTCTTTTGTCCAGATCCTAGCAAATTAGAGGCTCTTGACGAGTTATTGCGCGGTTTAAAGAAAGAAGGTGATTCGATTGGCGCTAAAATTACCGTTATTGCAGAGCATGTGCCTGCGGGCTTAGGTGAGCCGGTATTTGACCGTTTAGATGCCGATCTCGCTCACGCGTTGATGAGTATTAACGCGGTGAAAGGTGTGGAAATTGGTGATGGCTTCGGTGTTATTGCGCTCAAAGGCAGTGAAAACCGTGATGAAATTACCCGTAATGGTTTCACATCAAACCATGCAGGCGGTATCTTAGGCGGTATTAGCAGTAGCCAGCCTATTATTGCGCATATTGCGTTAAAACCGACATCCAGTATTACCGTTTCAGGTAAAACACTCAACCGTGATGGCGAAGAAGTTGAAATGATCACCAAAGGGCGTCATGACCCTTGTGTGGGAATTCGTGCAGTGCCGATAGCAGAAGCAATGATGGCGATTGTTCTAATGGACCACTATTTACGTCATCGTGGTCAGTGCTCGGATGTAACGCCAGCAATGAAACCGTTTGAATAATCGGTTTTACTGTGTTTTATGTAGTGACAACAAAGCGGCCTAGTAGGTCGCTTTGTTGATGATGAAGGTTCGGATGAAGCCTCCTAAAAATACCTCATCTAGGTTGTGATATTACCAAAGCTGTTTGGCGATATATTCACATCAACATCATGATATTTCTTCTCTTTGGATAGTAAAATGGATTGGCTAACAGCCGTTGCTCCTGAAGTTTACGCTTTACTCTTCTTTGTTGCGCTATTTGCAGGGTTTATTGACTCCATCGCGGGTGGTGGTGGGCTATTAACGATCCCAGCTCTGTTATCCGTGGGAATCACACCAGTTGAAGCGTTAGCAACCAATAAATTGCAAGCTGTTGGCGGTTCGTTTTCTTCAACACTCTATTTTGTCAGGCGCAAAGCTATAGATTTACGAGAACAATTGTTTCCGTTCATTATGACCATGATTGGTGCCATGTTGGGTGCGATTGTCATTCAAATGATTGATACCGCGTTCTTAAAACAACTGTTGCCTATCTTGGTGATTTGTGTCGGTTTATACTTTTTATTAACGCCATCAATCGGTGTGCAAGACCGCCAACAACGTATCAGCATGCCATTTTTCGGGGTGGCAATTGGGATGACACTGGGTTTTTATGATGGTGCATTTGGCCCCGGAACCGGTTCATTTTTGGCGTTAGGCTATGTTCTGCTGCTCGGCTATAATCTTGCTAAAGCCACCGCCCACGCGAAGTTACTTAATTTTGCCTCTAATTTTGGCTCTTTAGTATTCTTTATTATCGGGGGTCATGTTCTTTGGGCCTTAGGTTTTGTTATGCTAATCGGCCAAATGGTTGGCGCTCGTTTAGGTGCGCGTTTGGTCTTAACCAAAGGACAAAAACTGATCAGGCCAATGATCGTGGTGATTTCGTTACTGATGAGTATTAAGTTACTCCATGATAGCCATGGTGACGTGATTAAAGCTTGGTTTCTCTCATTATTTTAAGATGATTTAAATTATTCATGAGTACACATAATTATCAGGATCTAATCAATATCTTTGATGAATGTTTTGGTGTGACATATAACACCAGGCTGGTAAAAGGGGATGATGAACCCATTTATTTACCTGCTGATGAGGCTGTGCCTTATCACCGTATCGTATTTGCACACGGTTTTTTCACCAGTGCGCTGCATGAAATCTCACATTGGTGTATCGCAGGGGAAGCAAGGCGCCAGCAAGTCGATTACGGCTATTGGTATTGCCCAGACGGTCGAGATGAAAAAACACAGTGTGAGTTTGAAGTGGTAGAGATTAAACCTCAAGCGCTAGATTGGCTGTTTTGTGTTGCTGTTGGCATTCCATTTAATGTCAGTTGTGACAACTTAGAAGGGGATTTTGAGCCTGACCGCATTGCGTTTATGCGCAAAGTTCATGCGCAAGTGATGCTTTATTTAGAAAATGGTATCCCTGAACGCCCATTACGCTTTATTAATGCGTTACAATTGTTTTACAATACGCCACCTCTTTGTGCAGAAGCTTTTCCTTATCCGGAAGATATTTTTGCCTAATGAACACACATTTAAGTAAGGATTAAGCATGCTTGCGGATTTAGAAACACGCATACTAACGAAGATTGATGATATGGTTGAGCACGCGAGTGATGATGAACTCTTCGCTGGCGGCTATTTGCGTGGTCACTTAACCCTTGCTGTAGCTGAGCTGGAAGAAGAAAACGAAACCAGCTCTGAAGCATTATATCAACGTGTCGAAGTCAGTATTCAAAATGCCATCAAAGCTGGCGAATTGACACCACCAGACCAAGTACTGGTATTAGATATGTGGAAAAACTTATTAAATAACGCAATTTAATTTGTAATGTTATACATTGAAAGCGGGGAAACCCGCTTTTTTGTTAGCTAAATTTTGTTGTGAGTAAAAATTATGGCGAATATTCGTTTAGCAACCCCCTTCGATGCCAAACATCTTCCTGCCGTGGAAATTTCTGCAGGGCAGACATTCACGAGTATCGAAAAATATCAATGGCTTGCCGAAGGTGATGGGCAAACAGAGCAAGACCACCTCGATTTTATTTCCGAGCAATTAGAATGGGTTGCGGTGAATGATTGCGATGAACCAATTGGTTTTATCAATGCTGAAGATCATCATACTAGCCTACATATTTGTGAGGTTTCTGTCTGCCAGCAATGGCAAGGGCAGGGTTTGGGTAAAAAGCTGATTAAGCAGGTTCTTGATGCCGCTTTGGCACGGAATATCACGGTAGTGACATTGACCACTTGCCGTGATGTGCCTTGGAATACACCTTATTACCAACGCTTAGGTTTTAAAATTCTTGCAATTAATGAGTTAACCACCGAGTTACAGGCTATTTTACAGTCTGAAGTCGAGGCGGGGTTTGCCGCTGAAGACCGTTGTGCAATGGCTATCTCATTAACATAAGGTATTAATAAGGGAGTTTAATAGGGCGACCTAATAATAATTTCCTTACCCAAAAACGGTTTGGGTTCAATTCTGCAAGGGTTTCATCGTCGAGCGGGAGTATTTGCCCAAAAATTTGAGCAGCCAGCAATTCCGCACAAAGGGGGGCAGTGGATAACCCTCTTGACCCTAATGCCCCAAAAATAAATAAATTTGGGTGCACAGGCGCTAGTGCAATAGGCTGCTCTTTGGCAATTTTGCTGGGTAAATCATGGTAATGCGCCAGATGTTGTTCAAAATCAGGCACATTGCCTAATAAGGGAAAGTGGTCGCGAATAACACAACGAATACCTTGGCGTGAATGTTGTTGTGAGATGTCGATATCCCTAGGCCAAGTTACATCAGGTAGGTTATCAATCAGTTTTTGGCGGTTTCCTTGTTGCTCTTCCTCACTATAATCTAAATCGAGTCGCTCACGTTGGTAGCTAGCACCTAAGCAATGTTGTGTACCAGAGGCATCGGCAGGGGTTAAATACCCTTCAAAGCACAGAACATTTTTCAGTTGTTGTAGGGTGTGATTGGTAGGAATGTGGCTCACTTGCCCACGCACAGGTGAGATAGGTAAATTGATGGTTTGAGCAAATTGGCGCAGTTTGTGCCCATTGGCAATAATGACAGTTGAGTGAACACGTGTTAGCTCTTTTTGCGGCGCGGTTTCAATCAATAATTGCCAATCTTGTTCAGTTTGTTTTAATTCCACCACATTATGTTCAAAACAGAAGGTAACGCCTTTCTGCTGCAAATATTGCCGCAAACTCTCACAAAATTGGGCAGGGCAAAGCCATCCTCCAGACGCATAATGAATGCCATCATGGTTGACATCAACACCGCAAATATCACTCAGTTGTAGACGATTCTTACCAATAGCAAAATCGTCAGGCCACTTGGTTTCTAACATTCCCGCTATTTTACGAGCTACTTTGTCGTTATACGCTAATTGGCTGACACCGCACCATTGCCCCTCAAATACGATCCCCTGTTTCGCCAATTGATGGTAAAAGCGAGAAGCAAAAGGGAAAGCGCTGACAAAAAAGCGCTCAAGTGGATCGTTATTGCCTGTGAGTAAGGGATAAATAGCCCCTTGGCGATTGCCTGAAGCATTTTGTGCAACTTGGGCATCTTGGCAGTATAAGGTGACTTTAGCACCGCGCTTATGAAGTGCGTAGGCTGCCGTTAAACTGGCGAGCCCACCGCCAATGATAGCAACATCCGTTGGGTTGTCTGCTTTTCGTCTTGCGAACCAAGGGGTTGGGATATTAATTTCTTTTTCAGCTAATACTCCGGTTAACATTTCTCGCTTGTTACCAAAGCCTTTGACTTTTTTAAGGGTGAAACCAGCTTGTTGCAGTCCTCTCTTGACCGTACCTGCCACGGTAAATGTCGCAAAAGTCCCATTAAGGCGAGCTAATGTTGTCATGTTAGTGAACAGCTGTTCACTCCACATTTCGGGATTTTTTGAGGGTGCGAAACCATCTAAAAACCAAGCATCTATCTTATTGTTTAAGTTGCTTTTTAGTAAAGATATTTGCTCATTAACATCGCCAAACCATAAATCTAATATGATATGGCCATTTTCTAAAATGAGCCGCTGATTACCCGGTAAGGCTTGCGGCCAACTTTCACAAAGGATTTGCGATAAGCCAGCAAGTTCAGGCCAGCAGCGATGTGCAGCGATTAAATCTGTTTTTGTTAAAGGGTATTTTTCGAAACTGATGAAATGTAATTGCTGTAATGTTGCGTTTGGGTTTTCGGTTTTAAACTGCTTAAAAGATTGCCACAATGCTAAAAAATTCAAACCCGTACCAAACCCTGTTTCGGCAATCACACAGGTTGCAAGAGGGTGCGTCGCAAAGCGGTCAGGAAAATGATTTCCTTGCAAAAAAACATGGCGAGCTTCTTCTAAGCCATTTTGGTTAGAAAAATAGATATCTGCAAACTGTTCAGACATAGGAGTGCCTTCGTCATTCCAACTTAGGCGTGCGGTTTGTACAGCGTTCTTTTTCACGATAAGCCTACATTGTTTATATAATTCCTAAATTTTACCGCTGATATCGGTGTAAGGCTACCGTCATAAAAAAGACTCATTCCCGTCACAAAGAAAAAAATACAAATATTTACCCTGATCGGACTTGTTCAGCGTACAAGTGTAAGCTAAAGTGACAACCTGTAATCCCGCAATCATATAATTATAGTCATGAGGTAACGAATGAAGCGTGCAGTCATCACTGGTCTAGGTATTGTTTCCAGCCTTGGTAATAACCAGGAAGAAGTACTGGCTTCTTTGAAGGAAGGTCGTTCCGGGATCACTTTCTCAGAAGAATTCAAAGAGGCAGGGCTACGTAGCCATGTCTGGGGTAATGTCAAAAATTTAGACCCGAAAGACTTAATCGACCGTAAAATTTTCCGTTTTATGAGTGATTGCTCCGCCTATGCTTATTTATCAATGGAACAAGCGGTTGCGGATTCAGGTTTAACAGAAGAACAAGTTTCAAATTTACGTACAGGTATCGTTGTTGGTTCCGGTGGTGGTTCTCCACGTAATCAAGTTGCGGGTTCTGACGGTATGCGTGCTAAAGGTTTACGTGGTGTAGGCCCATATATGGTGACTCGTGCAATGGCATCGGGTATTTCTGCTTGTTTAGCAACACCGTTTAAAATCAAAGGTGTAAACTACTCAATTAGTTCTGCTTGTTCAACATCAGCGCACTGCATCGGCCATGCCGTTGAATTGATCCAATTAGGCAAACAGGATGTGGTTTTTGCGGGTGGTGGTGAAGAACTGAGCTGGGAAATGACCTGTGAGTTTGATGCGATGGGCGCATTGTCCACAAAGTATAATGAAACGCCAGACAAAGCATCAAGAACTTACGATAAAGACCGTGATGGTTTCGTTATCGCAGGTGGTGGCGGTATCGTCGTCGTTGAAGAGTTAGAGCATGCGTTAGCACGTGGTGCGCATATCTATGCTGAAATCGTTGGCTATGGTGCTACATCTGACGGTGCAGACATGGTTGCGCCATCAGGAGAAGGTGCTGTGCGCTGTATGCAAATGGCAATGCAAGGTGTCGATAAAATTGATTATATCAATACACACGGTACATCAACGCCAGTGGGTGACACCAAAGAGTTAGAAGCTATCCAGGAAGTGTTTGGTGCTAACTCTCCTGCAATTTCTGCAACGAAAGCGATGAGCGGTCACTCATTAGGTGCTGCGGGTGTCCACGAAGCAATTTACAGCTTGCTGATGTTAGAACACGGCTTTATTGCACCAAGCATTAACGTCGAAAATCTAGATGAGAAAGCAGCGGGCCTGAATATCGTGACTAAACCAACGGAGCAAGCGCTGGAAACAGTCATGTCTAACAGTTTCGGTTTCGGTGGAACTAACGCCACATTAGTGATGAGCAAATACAAAGCATAATTTGTATCAGATTAACTAATTGAATAAACGAGAACTTCGGTTCTCGTTTTTTTATGTGAAAGTAATTGATCATTTCATCGTTGTTTTATTAAATAATTAATATGTTTAATATGGGAGTATATATCAAATAAATAAAGTTAATTGATATAGGAATAAGTTATGGGTATTAAAACTCTCATTTATAAACTCAACAATAGTTCTAGCAAGATGCTTGAAGTCTATAAGAAAAATCCATCCGAAGCCAATAAGAAAAATTTACTTAGCATGGTAATTTCTAAAATAAATAATACATACAGTCAGTATGGGTGGGATATTGAATCGGAAAATAAAGAGAAAATTACAAAGCAAATTAATATTATAAATAGCTTTATAAGTATTAATACAGAAAAATCAAATACCAAAGAGTTGAGAAGTAGTCCCCTTATACAA
The DNA here is from genome assembly GCF_028478065.1 of Providencia sp. PROV255. NCBI lineage: Bacteria > Pseudomonadati > Pseudomonadota > Gammaproteobacteria > Enterobacterales > Morganellaceae > Providencia > Providencia sp. PROV255. The sequence continues at coordinate 209,409 of NZ_JAMPMI010000005.1, forward strand.
ATTAAATCAGAACATAAATTAGATAGGCTTGCAGCATACTATGATTATTCAAATAAAATAATAACTGCTGAGGATATGTCAAAACTTTTACTTAATAGTACCTATGATGGAACTATTCATATTAGTAGTGCAAATATTGATTTTTCAGGTTCAAATCTATCGAACACAGTTGTGGATACAAGCAACAACATGCCTTTGCTAAGAGCGAATTTTTCTGATGCAATAGCTGAAAATACACAGATTAAAATCCCAGTTAAGGTAGATGTTGATTACAATTTTACCAATGCTAATTTAAAGGGTGCTAAAATAACTCTAGATATTGATTATGATAATTTGAGTGATACTGTTATGAATAGCCTATTTGGTAGTGATAGCACCAATTATAAAAGTGTTTTTAGTTCAATATCGACAATTGACAATAAATATCTTGGGATTAAACAAGCAGCATTTAAGATGCTTGCGAAAGCATATGCTGGAAGAAAGGATTATTTTGAAAAAAACAGAGTGATTAAACAATATTTTTTGGAGCAATATCGTGACATTAATATGGTACTAGAAGAGAAGCAATATACTGGTAACCACGCTGTTTAACTAAATTAACTAATCTCCATCACTTCCCCCTGAATCGGATGATGAACAATCAGAACTTGAGTTATCATTAGAACAATAATGGCTACTTGAGCGGTGGTTACCATCACTGGATGTGCTGTCATAATAAGGGGGCGTGTAGCTTGAACTCGCATTATTTGAATTCACTCGACATGCAGTTTCTTTCACATTTTTACGCACTTCAAATATTCGACTTTTGCCTTTCGACCAGCCAATAGTCACTAAAGTGATATTTTTCTTTACGCTGATATGCAGCATTTTCCCACAAAAAATATGCATTTTACCCAGCGCTTTTATTTGGATATAACCGCTGTCTTTTTCCGTGATAGTTACGGGCTTTTGGCTATGAATGGTGTAACGGTCACCATAGACATCAATGGTACGTGTATACGCTAACGGTTTCGGCTGGATATTAAAAAGGACAAAAAATAATCTATCGAACATAAAGTTTAATATTTTAATGAATGAGTCTAACAAAATAATTCATCAAAAGTCTTTCTTCACTCGTCTTTGTCTGATTAAACAGTTGTAGTTCATTGTTCGAATAATAAATCATCACTTTATGCAATTTTTGGTGGGGTGTTTATGCCATGATGACGACGAGATTAAAGACATTAGGGGGTTATATGAATTTCACAAGATGTAGATATTGGAAAAATGACTTTAATATTTTAACTCATCATGTACTTAAAATTATTACCACGAAATTTAGTAACATGATTTATAGAGTGAGAAATTGTTTTATTTCTTGCCCATTATTTACTAAAAAGCACACAAATAGGCCACAGATAAACGGCCATGTACTGCCTAATTTTAACTATCGAAACGAAGTGCTAGCCAGTGCTAGCCAAGTCCTTCGCTCTCAAGAGTCGCTGTGCTAAACATATTCAAAATAAAGTCGAAATATACAATTTAAGTAAAAAAATGCCCCAAAATCACACTGGGGCAAAGTTTTACAGAGATGTTATGAACAACAATCAACTATGAAGTAGCTGGCTGTTTACGTTTACGAATACGCTTTACAATAGGCGGAAGAATTAGCACTAATACTGCCAGTATTAATAAACTTTGAGAAATCGTACTGCTCCAAAGAATATCGAAATTTCCATTACTGATGGATAATGAACGGCGTAAGTTTTGTTCTAGCATTTCACCTAATACAAACCCTAAGATTAATGGCGACAATGGGAAGTTCATTTTTCGTAGAATAAACCCAAATACGCCAAGCCCCATCATGAGTAACAAATCAAATGTCGTACTGTGAACGGCATATACCCCGACAGCAGAAATGCAAGCAATAGCAGGGACTAAAAACCATAATGGAACCGTTAGCATCCGTGTGAATAAGCCAATTAATGGAATATTCATGATGAGCAGAACTACGTTAGCAATTAATAAAGCCGCAATTAACCCCCACACAATATCAGGTTGCTCAGTAAACATACCTGGGCCTGGGGTGATATTATAGAGCGTTAGCGCCCCCATCATTACTGCAGTTGTCCCCGACCCCGGAACGCCAAGGGTTAACATTGGGATAAATGAGCCACAGGCAGAGGCATTATTGGCTGCTTCTGGTGCAGCGACACCGCGAACATCGCCATTACCAAAATCGCCTTTTTCGCCACTGATTTTCTTTTCAGTCATATAGGTTATGGCACTGGCAATGGTGGCGCCGGCACCTGGTAAGACGCCAACAAAGAACCCAATAAAAGAGGAGCGTAAAGCAGGGCCAGCACACGCTTTGGCCTCTTTGCGATTAAACAGCATTCTGCCTGTTTTACGGATCAGCCCTTGTCCTGTTGCCGTGCCTTCGAGCATCAATAAAATTTCGCTAACAGAGAACAAACCAATAACCACGACGATAAATTGCACGCCATCCGATAAATGTACGCTATCAAAGGTAAAACGATATTCCCCAGAGTTGGCATCTACGCCCACAGTAGCAAGTGATAAGCCAATTAATGCCGCCAATAGTGATTTGATTGGGTTTTGGCTCATCATACTGCCCAAACAGGCAATAGCAAAAACCATCAAAGCGAAATACTCAGCAGGCCCGAAAGCCAAAGACCATTGCGCTAATAAAGGAGCAAATAAAATAATACCCACAATCGCAATCGTTGAGCCAAGGAATGAACTCACTGCAGAAATTGACAGTGCAACACCACCTTTACCTTGTTTTGCCATTGGGTAACCATCTAGCGTGGTCATGATTGCAGCGGCATCACCAGGGACATTGAGTAATATGGATGAGATACGTCCACCATATTCACAACCTAAATAAACCGTGGCGAGTAAGATTAATGCAGACTCGGCCGGTAATTTAAGTGCAAAGGCCAGCGGTAGCAAAATAGCGACACCATTAATTGGGCCGAGGCCGGGAAGCATCCCAACGATAGTACCGATAAAACAGCCAATTAAGGCGATCAAGATATTTTGAGGAACAAGAGCAACCTCAAAACCTTGTGATAGGTACATCCAAGTTTCCATGATTTCGTTCCTTAATTAAGCAAGCTACCAATAGGTAAGGTTACATCTAGCCATTTATCAAAGGCATAGAATAGAAAGATACCTAAGACGGGGCCGGAAATAACCGCGGCGATAGGTGTTGCGCCAAATAGCAGGGCAATACTAATGGTGAGCAAACTGGTGGCAATCGGGAACCCCAACCATTCAAAAGCCCATGCATAGATAACAAGTGCAACGACTAATAAAACTAAACGACGTAATACATAGGGTTTTGGCCACTCAACGGCTTCTTGCTTGCCAAATAATAAGGCAAGGGCACAAAGCGCCATTAAAGAGAGTATGACAACCGGAAAAGGGCGGGGGCCCAGTGGTTCATAACTAAACTCACTCTGGATCCCCCAACCAATATAAATTCCGATAGCACACAGTATTAGCCAAACTATGGCAAATATGCGTTGGCTCATCGTTCACCCCATTATTTGGCTAAACCGAAGGCACGGGCTTGTTCACGGTATTGCTCGATTTCTTTTTTGACATAACTATCGAGTTCTTGCCCGGTTAAGTTGTATTCAAATAAGCCGCGGAGTTCGCGTTGTTTTTTGAATTCGTCGGTTTGTTGCAGTTTTTGGAAGGCTTCAACCCATTGGTTATAATCGGCATCAGACACTTTGGGGCCCATATAGAAGCCGCGGATGATTGGCCAGACAATGTCATAGCCTTGTTCTTTGGCTGTTGGGATGTCAGATAAACCATCTTCAAGGCGTTTATCTGAGTAGACAGCAAGGATACGAATTTTACCTTCATTGATATATGGCGTCATTTCGCTGATATCCCCTGAAAGGACTTGAATATGGTTGCCCAGTAGTGCCGTTAAGGTTTCACCGCCCCCTTCAAAAGCTACGTAACGCATTTTGCGAGGGTCAATATCAATGGCTTTGGCTAACAAGGCCGTTTTCATCCAATCTTGGCTACCAATCGACCCTCCAGCACCAAAGACGATGCTGTTCGGATCCTTTTTGAAGGTATCCATTAAATCTTTCAGAGTCTTATAAGGTGAATCTGCACGCACGGCAATCATACCGTAATCGCTTCCTACACTAGCCAGCCAACGCACATCGTTTTCGTTATAGCGACCAAACTTACCTTGAGCAAGATTGAGTAAAGAACCGCCGGAGAAAGCAACAATGGTGCCGGGTTCAGCAGGGCGTTGAGCGACTATGGCGTTATAAGCGACCGCGCCAATACCGCCAGGCATGTAGGTCACTCGCATTGGTTTTTCGATTTCTTTGGTTTCTAATAGGGAAACTTGGACTAATTTACAGGTTAAATCAAAACCACCGCCGGGTTTGGCGGGAGCAATACATTCGGTGCGCTCAGGTAGGGCATTTGCTTGGTTGATGCCAACTAAAAATATTGCTGTTGCTAAGGCCTTCAGTGTGAATTTTTTCATTCTTTTTTCCTTACTAAGACAATAATTAGAGGTATATATTGTTTACTTCTTGTTGTGTTGGTATGGCATCATTGACCGACGAAGCTTTCATTTACCTTTCATTAACAAATATTATTATTTTTATGTGATATATATCAGATTGTTTTGTATTTTTGCTTTTTTGTTATGTTAACTTAATGTTAAATTAATCACGTTAATGGTGTTTATTAACAATAGTTGTGATGGATACAGTAAATATGCGCACATTTGCTTTCCATTCATTCAATGGAATGCCAACGTATACTGATAAATAATTATAATGAGTATGCGGAATGAGAATTTTATTGGTTGAAGATCATGACGAATTGTCATTATGGTTACAGAAGGCTTTGTCGTCATCTGGGTTTGCAGTTGATGTTGCTAGTGATGGCGCGATAGCAGACCAGCTATTACAAACTGAGCACTATGAATTAGTCGTGTTAGATGTATCACTTCCGAGAATGAGTGGGCTTGAGGTATTAGCGCAAATGCGCAAACGTCATCAAGAAACCCCAGTCTTGTTATTAACGGCGAATTCAGACGTGGCCGATCGAGTTCAAGGGCTAAATGCAGGGGCTGATGACTACCTGACTAAACCTTTTGATATTGCGGAATTAGAAGCACGTCTTCGCGCTTTATTGCGACGTAGTCAAGGGCAAGTGAATGAATCACAACAGTTTGGTTTGCTTAGTTACCATGAGGACGGTTATTTCTTATTAGGACAAGAACCACTTGGCTTGACGCCAAGAGAATATGCGGTGTTAAACACCTTATTTCATCGACGAGGGCGCCCTGTTTCTAAAATGCAATTATTTGAGCAGGTGTTTTCGTTGTCAGATGAAGCCAATTTACAAAGTATTGAGTTATATGTTCACCGTGTTAGAAAAAAACTTGCTGGTTCGGATGTTAATATCAATACCTTACGCGGATTGGGATACCGATTAGAGCAGTGTAGTGTATGAAATTAGTCTCTCATCCACGCTCTCTCTTTCATCAGTTGCTGCTCTTTTTCGGTATCCCCCTCATTTTATTGGGGAGTTTTTCGGTTTATACGCACTACTACAGTGCAAAAAATGCCGCAAACTTAGCCTATGACCGCACATTATTAGCTTCAGCTCGAACCGTCGCGGAGCGCTTGCAAGTTGTCGATGGGCACCTCTCAGTCAGTGTGCCTTATGTGGTGCTTGATAGCTTCGAGCTAAATAATAATGACCGAATTTTTTATCAAGTTATTTCTCCCGGTGGTGAAACTATTTCTGGTTATGATGACTTACCGCCGATTCCCCCGTATTGGATGCGCTCACAGCATTATACTGCGCTAGTTTATTTTTATGATGCGCAGTACAAAGGCTTGCCTATCCGTATTGCTGCATTTTATCAACCGATTAATGAAGGCGGTATCACTGGGATGGTTGAAATCCGTGTGGCGGAAACAGTTTATTCGCGACAAGATCTTGCTAATCAATTATTAATTTCTGCCCTGATGAGCCAAGGTACTGTGGTGTTTTTAACTTTGGTACTTGCCTATATTTTACTTAGTAAGTTATTGGCACCGCTAAAAAAATTGTCCCATTTAATGTTAAGCCGTTCCGCTAATGATTTAACCCCTTTGCCTGATTTGCTGCCGTGGTCTGATTTATCACCATTAATTGATGCATTAAACCGCTATATTTCCCGCCTAAAGCGGATGGTTCGACGGCAAGAACGGTTTAGTGCGGATGCCTCTCACCAACTTAAAACGCCGCTAACTGTCCTCAAAACACAGGTTTCTGTTGCGATTAATAGTCAGGATGAAACCCAACGGCAACAGAGTTTACAAGCTATCGATAAAACTCTTGATAACACGATCAATTTGACGGATAGGCTTTTGCAGTTATCACGTTTAAAAGCCCATGAGAAAGAAGCCATTACACAGTATCGTGCTATAAACTTAGTGGATATTGTTCACCAGGCTTGTTTTACTCGGTTACCCCAAGCAGAAAGCCAAAATATTGACTTAGGTTATGAAGGCGCGGAAACAGCATGGATTAAAGGTGAACCTATTTTATTAGCAGAGATGTGTGCAAATTTAATTGATAATGCTATTAAATATACCCCTGCAAATGGGGTGGTCACCGTTCGGGTGGTCAGCAGTGATGACCATCTTCATTGGGTTTTGGAGGTCGAAGATTCAGGCCCTGGGATCCCAGACGCTAAAATTAGCCGTTCTATGGAAGCTTTTACTCGATTAAATAACGCGTTAGGAAAGGAAGGTGCAGGACTAGGTCTCGCTTTAGTGAAAGATATTGCCAGTTATCATGGTTCTGAACCACAGTTATTAAAAAGTGAGTTACTTAATGGATTGTTGGTTAAAATTGCATTTAAAGCAAGCCAAGCGCCACACTGAAAAGAACGCCCTAATTAGGGCGTTCCATTAGTGACAAAGTTTAAGAATAATAAAACTTGATGCACTTAGTTTCGTATTGGCATCAACACCAGTGGTAGTGTTGTATTTGAAGTCTCCGGATTAAAATTGTGATTCGCTGTGTTTTGTTCTAGGTTTGCCATTGTGGATGATAATAGCGATACGGTGTCTACATCATCACTCTTGTCTTTAAGGATGTTATATAGAGCCTCTACGGTTTCTTTTTCTAGTTTTTTTATAAATACATCTATTGATCTTATTTTTAAATCCGTGTTGTATATTTCGTTAAGTAAAGCTGATATATCTTGTGAAATTAAGTTATTATCTTTATTTTCTGAGTGGTCGTGAATGTATTTTACGAGATTGTTTTTTAAATTGGTGATTTTCCCTTCCTGTATATTTATATTGCCAGTATCAATTTGCTCTAATACCTTCATTTCATTTAATTGAGAGTGTTGCTCGATAATGTATAACAATGCATCTCTAATTGTTTGATAGTAGGATTCTTCGCTGACGTCGGATATAGCGGACTTTAATGGAACATAATTATGAACGTTAGAAATAAAATCATCTCTCATCGCTGTTAGATATTCTCTTTCACGTTGTATATCCGATATATTGATATTTTCTTCATTAAATAGCAGGGTAGCTAATTGGCGAAAGTTATTAACTTCATTATTTTCTGTTTTTGTATTTTTAATTTTTGATTTGTTTTCATCCATTATAGGTATGATTGATGTATTATTTTTTAAGTTTAAATTCATATTAAATGCTCCATATTAATTAGGGGTAATACCCGTAAGTACCAGACAATGAAATATAAATCAACCAAAACAAAATAACTAATTTTTATTTGAAATTAAATTGCAATAAGTATCATTAAAATAATTAGGTGGTTAATTAAATTAGATAATGATTAGGGGGTAAACAAAATTATATCTATTTTAGATAAATAGTTTCATTAGATATTTGGGTAAATAGTGTATTTAATTGAATTTCATCTAGAGAAAATCGAATGTAATATCCATGATGGCAAGCTGGAAGCTTAGCGATATAACAGGTTGACATTATAAACTAGCCACTAGTCCGTAACTGCAAATCGCTCATTGGTTGATGGCAACGAGCACGTCTAAATCGCCACGATCCATTTAGATTTATCGCGTTATCACGGCTTATTGAGTGGAGTTAATACTCCTAAAGGGGTATTTGATTTTGCTTAAGTCTAATTGGAATTCCAGAAGATTCAATCGGATTATCCTTCATCTGAAAAACGGTAATCCGATAAATGATACCAATGATGGGCGAACTAAAGGTGAATTGAGTGATTTTAAAATGTCACAAAGTATTAATAATGAGGAATATTAAAGGAAAATAAACGAAAGAATGAAGAGGATTTCAAACATAGCCCCACAAAGTGGGGCATATGAGTGACGACATTGCATTTATTGCTTTTGTAATTCTATTCTACTGGCAAGAATCTTCTTGAACCACCTTTTTTTCACGGCGGAATAATTCTGTCAGTGGCGTACGTAATTGTTGCGCTAACATTACCCCGAGTAAGACCACGCCACCACCAATTAAATGGTAACTTTTGAGTTCTTCACCTAAGGCGAAAATGGCGATAATGGCGGTGAAAACAGGTGCTAGGTTCATAAAAATGGAGGTTGTATTCGCCCCAAGGCGCATAACTCCTTGGATCCATAATGCAGGAGCCATAATGGAGGCGGCAATACCAGCAAATACCACTAAACCGATATTTTGGCTGTTCAGCGAGACATCTTCAGCTAATAAGAAATTAGGGAATAGCATGATAACGCCAAAGAAAACTTGAACGTAGAGTGAGTCCCAACTGGATAACTGGATTGACCAACGCTTAGTAAGCACACCGTACAGGGCATATGCTGCAGACGCAACTAACATCATGGCTTCCCCTTGGCCTAAGCCTTGTGAGAATAATGCGCTTGGGCTTCCTTGGCTCACTAACCACACTAACCCACATAATGAAAGAATTGAACCTAGCACAATCCCCACGGTAGGAATAACGCGTAGTACAAAGATACTAATAATCACTGTTAATAATGGGATCATGGAGTTCATAATTCCCATAAAAGTAGCGCTCACGCTGTGTGCGGCATAATAAGCTAAACTTTGGTAAAGCATCATCCCTAAAGCGCCCAAAATGGCAAGTTGCCACCAATGCTTCCTGACCATTTTAAAATTTCGAAGCACAGAACGTAATACAAAAGGCGTCATGACAAGCAAGGCCAGCGCCCAACGGTAAAAAGAGATTGCCGCAGGGTCAATAGCGGTTGATGCCGCTTTGTTTACAATGGCATTAATTGACCATAATAAAACCGCAATCAGCGGAAAAAGAAGATTTTTCATTAAAACACTCTCCCATATTAAATGGGCGCTAGTATACATCTGTCCGATTTTTTATATATACTGATAACCAGACAATCGATAACGCTTTTCAGACAGGTACCATGGAAAATTTAAAATCAGACATTTGGCAAATCAGCGAATGTAATATCGCAGAGCCTGAATTGGTTGCTTTTCGGCATGAGCAAACTGCCGCCCTCACTGAGTATAAATCCCATTCGCATCCTTTTGGTCAAATGCTGTATGTGGTGTGTGGCATCATGGAAATGGAGGTGGCTGGTCAACATTATTTAGCACCGCCAGAATTTTGCATTTGGATCCCTGCGAATATTCCCCATGCTAGCTTTAATAAAGAAAGTGTCAAATTTCGAATTATAGATTTTGCTCATGAATACAACCAAGTGCTGGCTCAACGGCCGTGTGTGATTAAGCTTAGCCCGATATTTCAATCAATTATGACGGACATGTATCAACGCGGTATTGTTCAGCCCGAAACAGAGCAAGACTTGCGTTTGGCTCATGTGCTTATTGATCAATTTCCATTGTCTCCCTGCCAAGACACCTATTTGCCTGTTTCAAAAGATAAATTTCTTGCTCCCATCTTATTAGAGTTACAAGGTGACCCAGCAGATAACACGACGTTAGCACAATGGGCAAAACGCTATTATACATCGGAACGCACGTTATCAAGGCGTTGCCAGCAAGAGTTAGGAATGTCGTTTAGTGAATGGCGTCAACGTTTACGCTACCTACATGCCGTTGCCGGGCTAGAAAAAGGAAAAAGTGTACATGAAGTTGCATTGGATGTCGGATATAGCTCGGCATCCGCCTTTATTGCGATGTTCCAACAAATATCAGGTGTCACACCAGATCGCTTTCGAGCGAAAGAATTTACAGTAGAAGGTAACCTCTCATAGGCATCTGGCTTAAACCGTGGCAAAATATTGCTCCACTTATCTATATAACGACACACAACAAACAAGTGATTGATTGGGATAACAGCGTGAAAATTTTAGTCGATGAGAATATGCCATATGCTCAAACTTTATTTAGTGAGCTTGGTGAAGTGAAAGCGGTACCGGGGCGTCCTATACCAGAACAAGAATTAATTGATGCAGATGCATTAATGGTACGTTCTATCACTAAGGTTAATGAATCACTGCTCGGTAATACACCGGTTAAATTTGTTGGAACCGCGACAGCCGGTTTTGACCACATTGATACCGAGTGGTTATCAACCGCAAATATTGGTTTTTCATCAGCACCGGGTTGTAATGCGATAGCGGTCGTTGAATATGTCTTTTCCTCACTATTACTGCTAGCGGAACGCGACAACTTTGATTTGCGTGATAAAACAGTAGGAATTATTGGTGTTGGTAATGTCGGAGGGCGTTTAGCGGCTAGGTTATCGGCTTGGGGAGTCAAAACATTACTCTGTGACCCACCGCGTGCAGCCAAAGGGGACGACGAGCTATTTGTTTCTTTTGAAGATGTGCTCAAGCAAGCTGACGTGATAACCTTCCATACTCCGCTGAATATGTCTGGGGAATATCAAACTTTCCATTTAATGGATGAAACGGGTTTAGCAAAATTACGAGATGGCACCATTTTAATTAACGCAAGTCGAGGTGAGGTGGTTGATAATAAAGCATTATTATCTGTGCTTAATCGCGGGAAAAAAATGAGCGTTATCTTAGATGTGTGGGAGCCAGAACCAGATTTAGACACCGCACTTTTAGCATTAGTGGATATCGGTACTCCGCATATTGCGGGCTATACGCTAGAAGGTAAAGCACGAGGAACGACGCAAGTTTATGAAGCTTACTGCCAGTTTCTCGGCAAATCGTCACAAATTTCCCTTTCATCCTTACTGCCTAAGCCAGATATCAATCAATTGACTTTCAATGGTAAATTAACGCAAAACCAGCTCAAAAGGTTAGTGCATCTCGTGTATGATGTGCGCCGAGATGATGCAGCATTAAGAGCGGTTGCAGGGGTAACAGGCGAATTTGATAAACTGCGCAAAAATTATCAAGAACGTCGTGAATGGTCATCCCTTGAAGTGATTTGTGATGATGAACAAACGGCATCAAAACTCAATGCACTTGGTTTTAAGGCAAGTTTAGTTAGCACAAAATAAATGAGTTAAAATGATCACCTGTTAAATAGCGCCAATTGGGGCTATTTAATTTTTTATTTTTTAGAGGAATAGCCATGACTGAAGGTTGGAATATTGCAGTATTAGGCGCAACCGGTGCTGTAGGTGAAGCTATTATTTCACTGTTACAAGAAAGAGAATTCCCAGTCGGCGAACTGTATTTACTGGCCAGTGAGCGTAGTGCAGGGGAGAGCGTACGTTTTAATGGTAAAAGTATTCAAGTTGAAAATGTGACTGATTTTGATTGGTCACAGGCACAAATTGCCTTTTTTGCAGCTAATGAAGGTGTAAGCCTACAATACGCTGAATTAGCGGCGCAGGAAGGGTGTATTGTCATTGATACTAGCGGCGTATTTGCTCAAGAACCGGATGTGCCACTGATTGTCCCAAATGTGAATCCGCAAGTACTCGCTGATTATCGCAACCGTAATATTATTTCATTGGCTGACAGCTCAGTGAGCCAATTATTAACGGCAATCAAACCGCTGGTGGACGCGGCAGGGTTAGGGCGTATTACTTTAACCAATATGTTGTCGGTTTCCAGTTATGGTAAAGCCGCTGTCGATGAGCTAGCAGGGCAAAGCGCACGTTTATTAAATGGTATCCCTGCGGAAGAAGGCCGTTTTAGTAAGCAATTAGCCTTTAATATGTTGCCATTATTGGCTGACATGGAAGGCAGTGTCGTTCATGAACGTCGCTTGGTTGAGCAAGTGCGTAAGGTACTGCAAGATGATGGCTTACCAGTGGCCGTTAGCTTTATTCAATCCCCTGTTTTTTATGGGAATGCGCAAGTCGTTCATTTAGAAACGTTGCGCCCAATGAGCGCAGAAGAAGCTAACGAAGAACTTGAACGTTTTGAAGATATTCAGGTCTCAGAAGAGGGTGATTATCCTACCCAAGTGACTGAAGCGTCAGGTCATGACCAATTAAGCATTGGTTGTGTACGTAATGACTACGGTATACCCGAAATTTTACAATTTTGGTCAGTGGCTGATAACGTGCGTTTCGGTGGCGCATTGATGGCGGTAGAAACAGCAGAAAAACTGGCTCAGGAGCTGTTTTACTAATGTCTGAGTCTACACAGTTGTATCGAATCGCATTAGGTATTGAATACAACGGCAGTCGTTATTTCGGTTGGCAACGTCAGCAAGAAGTTAAAAGTGTTCAAGGCTGTTTAGAGGACGCTTTGTCAAAAATTGCCGCGGAGCCAATTAGCGTGTTTTGTGCAGGGCGTACTGATGCTGGTGTCCATGCTACGGGGCAAGTGGTGCATTTCGAAACCTCTGCCATTCGTAAAGAAGCGGCTTGGACCATGGGGGCGAATACCCATTTACCCGCGGATATCGCTGTTCGCTGGTGTAAACCGGTGGCTGAAGAGTTTCATGCACGTTTTAGTGCAACAGCGCGTCGATATCGTTACGTGATTTTTAATCATCGTTATCGGCCAGCGATTTTATCGAGTGGTGTAACGCACTTTCATTACCCACTCGATGAAAAAAGAATGCATGAAGCGGCACAGGCACTATTGGGTGAACGTGATTTTACCTCATTCAGAGCAGTCCAGTGTCAGTCGACGTCGCCATGGCGTAATGTGATGCATGTGAATGTCAGCCGCCACGGTAATTATGTGGTGGTAGACATCAAAGCCAATGCATTTGTTCACCATATGGTGAGAAATATTGTCGGAAGTCTGTTGGAGATTGGTTGTGGCAACCAAAGCATTGATTGGATGGCACATCTTCTTGAATTAAAAGACCGTACAAAGGCAGCTGCAACTGCGAGAGCTGAAGGGTTGTATTTGGTGAGTGTCGATTACCCAGAGAAGTTTGAGCTACCTCAGAATGTGATGGGGCCGCTTTTTCTGGCAGATGAACTGATGTAAAGCGAATTTTTATTTATCTCATAATTATTGCAAATAGCATGGATGCTATTATTGATGAGGATTATATGGAATTTATCACTTTTATTATCGACTTTATTTTACACATCGATGTGCACCTTGCTGAACTGGTCAGAGATTATGGTACGTGGGTCTATGGTATCCTGTTTCTGATCCTATTTTGTGAAACAGGGTTAGTGGTCACACCATTTTTACCGGGAGATTCGTTATTATTCGTTGCTGGCGCGATTTCGTCATTAGACAGCAATGACCTGAATGTTCATTTAATGGTCGCGTTGATGATTACGGCGGCGATTATTGGTGATGCGGTAAACTACACCATTGGGCGTATTTTTGGTGAAAAATTATTCAAAAATCCGGACTCGAAGATTTTTCGTCGCGTTTATTTAGATAAAACCCATGCTTTTTATGAAAAACATGGCGGTAAAGCGATTATACTGGCGCGCTTCGTGCCGATCGTCAGAACTTTTGCACCATTCGTTGCAGGAATGGGTAAAATGTCTTATCGTCACTTTGCTTTTTATAATGTGACGGGCGCGTTTATTTGGGTATTATTATTCACTTATGCGGGTTATTTCTTTGGTGAATTACCGTTCGTACAAAAGAATTTGAAATTACTGATAGTCGCGATTATCTTTGTTTCAATTTTGCCGGGCGTTGTTGAAATTATTCGTCATCGCCGAATAGCTGCGAAAGAAAAGCGTGCGGCAGCGCAAAAAATCGATAACCACTAGATGGTTTAACAAGTTTTTATCCACAGTGAGATATCATTGTGGTTTAATGGCAAAAAATTACATACTGGTGATAACCAGAGTGAATCAGACAAAAAGGTCCATTAATGAGCTGGATTGAAAAAATTTTAAAGAAAGGTAACTTGACCCAATCACACAAAGCCAACATTCCAGAGGGAGTTTGGACTAAATGCGATAGCTGCGGGCAAGTATTATATGGTGCTGAATTAGAGCGTAATTTATCCGTGTGTCCAAAATGCGACCACCATATGCGAATTCACGCCCGTCAGCGCTTAGAAACCTTCCTTGATGAAAACTCAACAACAGAATTAGGCAGCGAACTTGAGCCTAAAGATATTCTGAAGTTCAAAGATTCAAAAAAATATAAAGATCGTATTGTTGCAGCACAAAAAGAAACGGGTGAAAAAGACGCGATCGTCGTGATGAAAGGCACGTTGAAAGGCATGCCAGTAGTGGCTGCAGCGTTTGAATTCGCCTTTATGGGCGGTTCAATGGCTTCAGTTGTCGGTGCACGTTTTGTCCGTGCTGTCGAACAAGCTTTGGAAGATAACTGCCCGTTGGTATGTTTCTCTTCAAGTGGCGGTGCGCGTATGCAAGAAGCACTGTTATCATTAATGCAGATGGCCAAAACCAGTGCCGCATTAGCAAAATTGCAAGAGCGTGGCTTACCTTACATTTCAGTATTAACTGACCCAACCATGGGTGGGGTGTCTGCAAGTTTAGCAATGTTAGGTGATATTAACGTGGCAGAGCCGAAAGCGTTAATTGGTTTCGCAGGGCCACGTGTTATCGAGCAAACTGTTCGCGAAAAATTACCGCAAGGCTTCCAACGCAGTGAATTCTTACTTGAGAAAGGCGCGATTGACATGATAGTTCGCCGCCCTGAGATGCGTGACCGTTTAGCTGAAATATTGGCGATGTTAACCAATAAACCAAGCTTTAATGAGACACCAATCATCGTAGCGGAAAAGGTTGAAATCGACATCGATGCCGTTGATGAACTTGATGCCCAAGAGCCAAAAAAGGATTCTGAAAAGCATAAAAAAGATGATGAGTAATCTAATCATTCCTAATGCCAAGTCTCCATTGGAGGCTTGGCTTTCTTATCTTACCGACTTACATAGCCAAAATATTGATATGGGGTTGGAGCGAGTCGGTCAAGTTGCTAGGAAAATGAACCTAACGCAGCCTGCTCCCAAAGTTATCACTGTGACGGGAACCAACGGGAAAGGGACAACTTGTCATACACTAGAGTCCATATTTATGGCGTCTGGGTTAAAAGTTGGGGTATACAGTTCACCGCATCTTATCCGTTATACCGAACGCGTTCGTATTCAAGGCCAAGAACTTCCCGAGTCTGATTTCTGCGAGGCATTTGCCATAATTGAAGCTAAGCGAGCAGATATTTCTCTCACCTATTTTGAATATGGCACTTTGGCGGCGTTACAGCTATTTAAACAAGCTAAACTCGATATTGTGATTTTAGAAGTCGGTTTAGGTGGGCGGTTAGACGCGACAAATGTCGTTGATGCAGATATAGCCGCAATCACCAGTATCGCACTTGATCACACTGATTGGCTTGGTTCAGACCGTGAACATATTGGTTATGAAAAAGCCGGTATCTTCCGTGCTGGCCATTATGGTGTGGTTGGTGAGCCGGATATGCCAGCTTCAATCAGTCAAGTGGCTGAGCATTTAGGTACGAAGCTATTTCGTCGTGGGACGGATTGGCAATACAGTGAGCAAGCAAATAGTTGGTCATGGCAAAGTTCACAGCGTGAATGGCATAATTTACCGTTACCGAATGTGCCTTTAGCGAACGCAGCAACAGCGCTAGGTGTGGTGAGTTGCTTATTGGAAATTGATGCTGATTTTGCCCAAAAAGTGACTGAGTCCGCTATTCATCAAGGTTTGAAATCAGCTCAATTACCGGGGCGCTTCCAAATTGTCGGTGAAAAACCGTTGATGATCTTGGATGTGGCGCATAACCCTCATGCAGCAGGGTACTTAGTTAGTAAATTGGCTGCCTTGCCTGAAACTAAAGGTCGTCATATTCGTGCGGTTGTCGGGATGCTAGGTGATAAAGACATCAAAGGTACGCTTGAGTGTTTATCACAACAAGTCACCGATTGGTACCTTGCGCCATTAACTGAGTTTAGGGGGGCTGATGTGGCTCAACTGAGTCAACATTTACCGACAGCTAACCAGTTTGACAGCGTAGAAAAAGCGTGGCAGCAAGCTTGCATCGATGCAAACGAGCAAGATGTGATTGTGGTGTGCGGGTCATTTCATACCGTTGCTCACGTCATGATGTTATTGGAAAATCAAGAAGGATAGTGCCGGTGGCTAGTAAATTTCAGAATCGACTTGCTGGCGCCATTGTGCTTGTTGCAGTGGGAGTTATTGTGCTTCCTGCTCTGCTTGATGGCGATAAGAAATACAATGAAAATGAATTTGCGGCCATTCCTATTATCCCTAAACCGGGTGATGAAGAAGATATTGAAGCAATAGCGCCTATTGTGAGTACGACTACCACCGCTTCTTCAGAAGGTGCTTCTGAAGCCATGTTGTCAGAAGCCATTACGCAGCAACAAAATGAGCAGGTTGAAACCCGTCCATCGACGACAACTCCTGCGCCGAGCGTAGTTGAACCCGTCAAGCCGGAGCCTAAACCTGAACCTAAAGTTGAGCCGAAACCACAACCAAAACCCGAGCCTAAGCCAGAACCTAAGCCTCAACCACAGGGCAAAGCGTTTGTTGTGCAAGTGATTGCATTGAACAATGCAAGTAAAGTTGAAGAGATTGTCGCTAAACTAAGGTTGTCCGGTTACCAAGTTTATACGGTTCCTGCCAAACCAGTGAATAATAAACTTACACGGATCTACGTTGGGCCTGAGGCTTCAAGGCAGAGGCTAGAAGCAGCTTTACCAGAACTGAATAAGATTACGGGGACGAAAGGGATAATCCAAAGCTATAAACCTTAAAATAGAATTTAAATAATCCCTAAAAGGTAAGGGGATTTAGTAACTTACTGCGGCGATTATGATTTTTTCTTTTCGCCGCTATTTTTTTAAATTTGATAGAAAAATGGTTACGCAAACGTTTTCGTTTTCTGTTAGAATGCACTTCGCTGATGTCGTGAGTGCGAATTTTGGAATGAAATATGGTCTGGATAGATTACACAATTATCGCCATTATTGGCTTCTCGGCACTAGTTAGCTTGATCCGTGGTTTTGTACGAGAGGCGCTCTCTCTGGTTACATGGGGCTGTGCTTTTTTTGTTGCGAGTACGTTTTATCCTTACTTAGCGGGCTACTTTACTCGTTTTGAGGATGTGCTGGTTAGAAATGGCATTGCTATCGCTGCACTGTTTATTGCCACATTAATTGTTGGCGCGGTGGTGAACTATGTGATTAGTTCGTTAGTACAAAAAACCGGGTTATCAGGTACAGATCGAGTTCTGGGGATCTGCTTCGGTGCGCTGCGTGGTGTGTTAATAGTTTCGGCATTACTGTTTTTTCTCGACACATTTACACCATTACCTCAAAGTGAGGATTGGCAGCGTTCGGAACTTATTCCGCAGTTCAGTCATATAATCAGGTGGTTTTTTGACTACCTGCAAAATGCGTCAAGTTTCCTACCGGAGAACATTTCTCCGTCTGGCTGATGAGGAAAGACTAAATGTGCGGTATTGTCGGTATCGCCGGTGTTACACCGGTAAACCAATCAATTTATGATGCTCTCACGGTGCTTCAGCATCGTGGGCAAGATGCAGCAGGTATTGCCACGATTGATGGCAAAAACAACATTCGTTTACGCAAAGCAAATGGTCTTGTTAAAGATGTGTTTGAAACACGTCATATGTTGAGATTACAAGGCTGCATGGGGTTAGGGCATGTCCGTTATCCAACAGCCGGTAGCTCGAGCGCTTCTGAGGCGCAGCCTTTCTACGTAAACTCACCTTTTGGTATTACACTTGCACATAATGGTAATCTGACAAACGCTCATGAGCTCACTCGGAGTTTATTTGAAACAGCGCGTCGCCATGTGAATACTACTTCTGATTCTGAGATATTACTGAACGTATTAGCGCATGAGCTTGATAGGTTTGATCATTTCCCTCTTGAGCCAGACAATGTTTTCAGTGCGGTGTCAGCCATGCACAAAAAACTACGTGGCGCATATGCTTGTGTGGCACTAATTATCGGTCATGGAATGTTAGCTTTCCGTGACCCTCATGGTATTCGCCCATTAGTACTAGGGCGCCGCATTACTGAAAGCGGTGAGCATGAATATATGGTCGCTTCAGAAAGTGTTGCGCTTGATACTTTAGGGTTCGAATTTTTACGCGATGTTGCTCCAGGTGAAGCGGTCTATGTGACAGAAAAAGGGCAATTATTTACACGCCAATGTTCTGATAACCCGCAATTGACCCCATGTATCTTTGAATATGTATATTTTGCTCGCCAAGACTCCTTTATTGATAAAGTGTCTGTGTATAACGCAAGATTACGCATGGGGCAAAAATTGGGCGCCAAAATTGCTCGAGAATGGGAAGATTTAAACATCGATGTGGTAATTCCTATTCCAGAAACATCGTGTGATATCGCACTAGAAATCGCACATATTCTGGATAAACCTTACCGCCAAGGTTTTGTGAAAAATCGTTATGTTGGTCGTACGTTTATCATGCCGGGTCAACAAGAGCGTCGCAAATCAGTCCGTCGTAAGCTCAATGCGAACCGTGCAGAGTTTCGTGATAAAAACGTTTTACTCATTGATGACTCCATTGTTCGCGGCACAACATCTGAGCAAATCGTTGAACTCGCGCGGGAAGCGGGAGCAAAAAATGTTTACTTTGCTTCAGCGGCACCGGAAGTGCGTTTTCCGAACGTATATGGCATTGATATGCCAAATGCAAATGAGTTAATAGCACACGGTCGAGAAGTGGATGAAATTCGCAAACTTATCGGTGCAGATGGGCTAATTTTCCAAGATTTAACCGATTTAGTCGCTGCCGTCCGTGAAGAAAACCCTGAAATCACCGAATTTGAGTGCTCCGTATTTGATGGCATATATGTGACCAAAGATATCGACCAAAGTTATTTAGATTATTTGGAAAACCTACGTAAGGACGATGAGTTAAAGTTGAAGGATCAGAGTGAGGTTGAAGACCTAGAGATTTATAACGAAGGCTAAATTTTCGTCAATTTTCGTCATAGTTTGGGCTACAGCGTTGTTGGCTTCACAAATTCGCCCTAGTCACGTAGTTTTCTACGCTCCTAGGGTCTCTTTGCTAGCCGCCTAGCTGTAACCCTAACTATATAGAAAATCCACAGTGATTCTGATTTTTCCCATCTTTAATCTGTAGCCTAAAATATCAAGAAAACTATGACGTCAAATGAAGGCCTAAGTTACAGTTATATCTGATTTAAAATACGTAAAAATCGAGTAAGCTAGAGGGACATTAACTGCCTATTTGGAGCGATATATGGCTGATTTCAACTCCCTTCCTGATGTGATTAAACCTTTTGTAGATAAAATCAAATCCACTAAAAAATCCCTTGTTGAAATGACGTTAACCCCAGTTGAAGACTATATTTTATGGGATAGTCGTGTCGGGGGAATGCCGTATTTGCCAATAAATGAAAAGTATCCGACGAATAGCGCAGGAACGCCGCTCAAGTTACTTGCCCAAATTAACTTTGCACAAATGCCTAAATTAGAAAATTACCCTGAAAAGGGTATTTTACAGTTTTTTATTGGTGGTGATGACTTATATGGAGCTGACTTTGAACAAAGGCAAAAACAGGAAGATTTCCGCATTATTTATTGGGAAGATATTATTGAAGATGCCAGCCAATTAACTCAAGATTTTTCTGCCGTGATTGTGGCTCATTCCGATGATTACTATACCCCTATAGATCACCAATACAGTATTGAATATACGCCTGCGGAACAGTTCATCAGCATCGATGATTTCCAATTTGGTCAGAAAATATTAGGGGTTGATAACCTCTATGATTATGAGGACCAATTTGACGGTGAAGACTTTTACGACGAATAGGTTGAGCCTTACAGTGATACTTTTGAATCAGGGGCACATTGCATAGGCGGTTATCCGTTCTTCACTCAAACCGACCCAAGAGAATACGAAAAAGATATTCAACAATATGAATTACTTCTCCAAATAAATACCGATTATGAAATAGGGATTATGTGGGGAGATATGGGAGTGGGTAATTTCTTTATTCACCCTGATGACCTGAAGAAAAGAGATTTTAGTCGAGTCGTGTATAATTGGGATTGTGGCTGATGGCTTAAATTTTCGTTATAGATAGGATTGCAGCATTGTTGGTATCTGCAATTTCAGTGAATATTGTATATAATGCGCTGAGTTATCGTGAATAGGGCAGCGAAATGAAAAAACTGATCATTGGGTTAACAGGGGCGAGTGGGGCTATTTATGGCGTCCGTTTGCTTGAAGTGTTGAAGCCTGTCAAAGAGGTAGAAACCCATTTGGTGATGAGTGCAGCTGCCCGCCAAACATTAGCATTAGAAACTGACTACAGTGTAAAAGAGGTTCAGCAGTTAGCTGACCATAACTATGATAGTCGCGATATCGCCGCTGCAATTTCTTCAGGTTCGTTTCGCACTGCTGGAATGGTGATCATGCCCTGCACCATGAAGACACTGTCTGGCATTGTTCATAGCTACACGGATACATTAGTCACAAGAGCTGCCGATGTGGTCCTCAAAGAAGGCAAAAAGCTAGTGCTGGGTGTGCGTGAAACGCCTTTGCATGTTGGCCATTTGCGTTTAATGGTACAAGCGGCAGAGATGGGAGCCGTGATCATGCCTCCGATGCCAGCGTTTTATCACCAACCTGAAACAATCCAAGATATTGTAGACCAAACGGTGAATCGCATCCTTGATCAGTTTGATATCGAACTGGAACAAGACCTATTTCACCGCTGGCAAGGGGTGAAATAACCCTTATTCATCTGTATGTGGAATAAGCAAGTCAGTAAGTGCTTCTTTTAATTCTATATGTTCAAACTGGAATCCTGCTTCTTCCAACCTTTTGGGAATTGCCTGTTGACCACCCAATACCAACGCTGCAGATTCCCCCATGATGGCCTTAATCACAAAAGCGGGTGTTCGCACAAATGAAGGGCGATTGAGAACATCACCTAACGTGGCAGAAAATAAGTCATTATGGACTGGATAAGGTGAGGTCATATTAAAGGGCCCAGAAAGAGTAGGGCTATCCAATAGAAAACAAATTGCCCGAACCATATCGTTGATATGTATCCATGGCATGTATTGTTTTCCGTCACCTATTGGACCTCCCGCTCCCATTTTGAAAATGGGGAGAATTTTAGCCAGTAAACCGCCATTCGCCGATAGCACTAGGCCAGTGCGTAGTAAACAAACGCGAGTTTTTTCCGATTGTGCATTAACGGCTAATGCTTCCCAATGCTGTGTGAGTTGGTGAGTAAATTCATCGTGGGGTTGTTCGTCTTCAGTTACGACTGACTGGCCTTGGTTACCATAATAACCAACAGCAGAACCCGATAAAAATACCTGTGGTGGCGTTTCACTGGCGAGGATTAATTCGCTTAGCTTTTGTGTCAATTTCCAACGACTATCACACAATAACTTTTTTTGTTCTTCGGTCCAGCGCTTATCAGCGATCGGTTCGCCAGCAAGATTAATAACAGCATCAAAGTCATTCAGGTGAGTTTGCTCATTAAGAGACGTCCAGCACTCAACAGCCTTACAAAAATGGCTATAAACTTTTTGCGGAGAACGGCTTAACACAGTAACCTGATGCCCAAGAGAAATCAGTTTTTGGATAAGTGGTGTTCCGATTAGCCCGGTGCCGCCTGTTATGAGTATTTTCATCGCCATCCCCGTTATATTTCAAACCGCAGCGTTGTTGCTTGCGTTCTATCACCTTAGTCACATACTTGTGTATGCTCCTAAAGATGCCATCTCTTAGCGCCTAGCTGCAATTTGAACTATTTAGGGGATATCCCTGAGATCAGTAACAAACTACAGCATTATGATTTAACTATAGCATTTGTGAATACAATTTGTATGATTTGCTTGGAGTATCATAAAGAAACCTGGCTTCATTATCATTGCAATAAAGAAGTGCTTTTTATGATGGCAACTAATTACAAATTCAGCTAGGATCATCTCCATAGGTGCGGATCAATGCGGATTGGTATTGTCTGGCATACAATAATAATCAGTCTAATGATATAAGCATTTTTAGCTTAAAAATAAAAGGTTTACAGGATGGAACAACCAACCGAAGTCGTTGAATGGGTCGATATTGTTGATGAAGACAATACGGTGATTGCTCAGGCAACACGTAGCCAAATGCGGGCAGAAAACCTACGCCACCGTGCAACTTACATTGTTGTTCATGACGGAATGGGCAAAATATTGGTTCAACGACGCACTGATATTAAAGATTTTCACCCTGGTTTCCTCGACGCAACAGCAGGTGGAGTCGTGACAAAAGGGGAAAACATCCTTGATTCTGCAAAGCGCGAAGCTGAAGAAGAGCTGGGTATTGCAGGCGTTCCTTTTGCGGAACATGGCCATTTTTATTTTGAAGATGCGCATTGTCGTGTATGGGGTGGGTTGTTTAGCTGTGTGAGTCATGGTCCATTTGCTTTACAAGAATCTGAAGTTGTTGAAGTCAGTTGGTTGACCCCTAAAGAGATCAGCGCGCGCTGTGATGAATTTACGCCAGATTCACTCAAAGCACTTTCCTTATGGTTAACTCGCAATAATGAGTTAGAAAAAACCATCACTTGTGCTGAAAATTCATAACCGATCAGATTTAAATTATTAAAGGGCTGTTTTATTTAGCCCTTTAATTTTTTTCTCCCAAAATCAAATCTCTAGCAAAGTTAATTTCTGGCTAATATATAACGATTAGTTATAACCAACTTGCATGCTAAACGATGTATTCATTTCCACACTAGATATAATGTGACAGAACTTAACATTTATCGTTTGCGATATGATGCACTGCTTGATGTATATATAACGCTTCGAGAGAATAAAAATGACAATTGATAAACAGAATACTTTTTTGAAACAACAACACCTTGAGAACGTAACCAATAAAGCTCGCGAGATTATGGAGCGTGAAGGAATTGAAGCATTAATCGCAACCGTGGGTGATAACTTCTATCACCTAACCGGTTTTGCGAGCTTCTTTATGTATACTTTCAGGCAAACAGGCTCTGCGATTGCGGTTATTTTTCGCGATCCTTCCATAGAATCATTGGTTATTATGAATGAATTTGAAGCAGCAAACTTGTCACTTCAAATGCCTAATGCAAAGATTAAAACATTTCCAATTTGGGTGGATGTAGACGACCCTTACAACCCGGAAAATGGCAAAGTGGTAAAACCAAGGCCAATTAATAGCCCAATAGAAACAATTTTCAATTTACTCAAAGAAGCGTTGTCTGAAGCGGGGGTTTATGGAAAACCGGTTGCGATTGAATTAAACCAAATTACACATACTGGTAAGGTATGGTTGGATAGGATTATTCCTGGTTTAAATTTGGTTGATTCTTCGCCGTTATTTAATGAATTACGCATGATTAAAAGTGAGTGGGAAATTGCTCATCTCAGAAAATCCGCACAAATTACAGAAGCCGGTATCGCTGCTGCGAGTAAATTAATCAGGGTTGGCTGTACTTCAGCGGAATTAACCGCTGCTTTTAAAGCTAAAGTGATGGAATTCCCTGAAACGAACTATAGTCGCTTCAATTTAATTTCAGTGGGCAGTAATTTTTCACCCAAAATGATCCCAGATGATCAACCAGCAAAAGAAGGTGACTTAATTAAATTTGATTGTGGTGTTGATGTGGCTGGTTACGGTGCAGATATTGCAAGGACATTTGTGGTTGGTCAACCGAATGAAAAAGTCGCTGATATTTATCAAACTATCTTAAAAGGTCATCAATATATGTTAAGCCGAGTTGCACCTGGCGTTGCATTAAGTGATGTTTTTAATGAAACAATGGCTCTCATTCGTTCTTCAGGTTTGCCTCATTATAATCGTGGGCACCTAGGCCATGGTGATGGGGTGTTCGTTGGGTTAGAAGAAGCCCCTTTTGTGAGCGCTGCGACGACAGAAATATTTAGAGCTGGGATGGTGATGAGTTTAGAAACGCCGTATTACGGGATTGGTGTTGGTGGCATTATGATTGAAGATATGCTGCTTATTACTGAAGACGGAGTAGAAATGTTAAGTCATTTGCCTCGTGAATTAATTTCTTTCGGGCCAGTGGAATAAGGGGTGGTATATGAAGTGGTATCATTATTTAGTTATTTTTCCAATCCTCGCATTAACCGTAGGTATCTATTATGCCAATCAAGTAGAGCCTTTTGTTATGGGCTTGCCATTTTTAATGTTCTGGATTGTCTCATGGGTGATTGTTACAGCCTTAGTTATGTTATTAATCAATGTATTAGATAATAAAAATACGAAGGAAACATCATGAGTTCCGCATTAATTATTATTACAATTTTTTTCCTATTTAGCATTTATCTTGCTATCCGTGCTAAAAAGGGCAAAACGATGGATCACGAAGGGTGGTCTGTCGGTGGGCGCAGCTATGGTGCATTGCTGGTTTTCCTTCTAAGTGCAGGGGAAATATATACCACGTTTACTTTTCTTGGTGGAAGCGGCTGGGCTTACGGTAAAGGACCTGCAATTTTATATACCTTAGCGGTCAATGCTTTTATGGGGATCTTTTTATACTGGGTACACCCAAGAGTATGGCGCTTTGCAAAAGATAATGATGTCAGAACGATTTCTGAGTTATTTACCAAGAAATACCAAAGCCCGGGGTTAGGTTTATTAATTAGCTTGATTTCTATTGCTGCGATGGTGCCTTTATTTGTTTTGCAGCTTAAAGGATTAGGCATTATTGTTTCACAAGCGTCTTATGGCGCAATTCCTGCAGATATTGCCATATGGATTGGAATTATTGCAGTGACGTTGTTTGTGATGATCTCCGGTATTCATGGGTCAGCTTGGACATCAGCACTGAAAGATTTAATGATTTTAATTGTGGTCGTATTTATTGGTATTTATATCCCACTTCATTATTACGGTAGCTTTGGGGAGATGTTTAAAGCGATAGATACGGCGATGCCAAGCTTTTTAACATTCTCCGAAACGGGTCTAAATATCCCTTGGTATATTTCCACAATATTCTTATCTGTGGTTGCCTATTTCTGTTGGCCACATTATATGGCTGCGGTATTTACGGCTAAAGATGAAAAATCCTTAAAACGCAATAGTATTTTAATTCCTGCCTATAGCTTAATTATGTTATTTGCATTTTTTGTGGGTTATGCGTCTATATTACAAATTCCGCATCTTGAAGGTTCAGCTGTGGATTTATCGTTGTTTGAGATATCTAAAAGCACCTTCTCACCTATTGTGGTCGGTTTTATTGGTGCTGCTGGAATGTTAACGGCACTCGTCCCTGGTTCAATGTTGCTACTAACCACCTCTAATATGTTAGCGGGAGTTGTACAAAAAGCGATGGGGGTGAGTGAAGAAAAACGCCAGTCTGGTGTTTATGCACGCTTTATGGTGCCTGTCGTTGCGTTAGTCAGCTTGTATTTTATTTTCCACAGTAACGATACCTTGGTGGCTATTATGTTACTCGGGGTCAATATTGTTGCGCAGTTTTTCCCAGCTTTGTTGATGAGTTTTAAACAGAAAAATCCAATGACCCCTGCGGGCGCTATTTGTGGGATTTCCGCGGGGGTTTTATTTCTCGCGGTAACCTATATCGAGAAAATTTCTTTAGCGCAATTGTTCCCTTGGTTAGGGGAAAGTTTAAGTTTCATGAATATCGGTATTGCTGCATTTATTCTGAATATTATTGTGGCGGTAATAATTTCATTATTTAGCAAAACAAAGTAACAAGTGATATTTTAATTTTTTATTAATATTGCACCTTGTGATTATATCGCAGGGTGTATTTTTTATTTGATTAGTTTGAATTTAAATTCATTTAATAATTAACAATCAATTGATGAATATTATTATCTTATTTATCTTGTCAGCAATAAATTTAACCTTATAGTAATTTAAGCTACTTATATGAATCTTCCTTTAGGCTAATTTCTTACTGTTTTAAAAGGTGGATTTCTTAAGTTTTTACACGCTTAAATATTATTTGATATGAAGGATTCTTATTATGAAAAAAAATGAGTCAGTTGAATTATTGAAAAATCAGAAAGGAAAAGATAAATGCCCACCTAATAAATTAGCACTCTATACAAATATTGATTATAACAATTCAGAAATTGGCGATATTCTTTTAATATCTCCAGATATTCAACTTGATCAGAAGGAACTTGAATCATATGGATTTGATGTGGGGCATCATGATGGCGTTTCCTGTGTTGTTAACAATATGTCTAAAGCAGCTACGCTTGTCGCAGGTCTTAATCTTGATGGTGAAATATTACGAGTCCCTGCATTGTCTTCAATCGCGTCACTGGTTGGTTTAGGTTGGAATGATCTAACACGTTCTGTTGTTGCTGCCCCCGTTGAGTTAGTTACTTTAGAAATATCTTTTGAAAGCCCTCTCCAAAGTACATTAGGTAAAGTTAATAATATTGAAATTGATATAGTTAATAAAGGCAATGTTGCTGTTTATGGTGTCACATTAGAGATAACCACAAAAAATAGTGATGTAGCCAATGTCATTTCATACCCTGAATTAATTGATCTTCACTCAAATATGATCACCACAATCCCTGTATCTCTTGAAGGGAAGAATACGGGTGAAACACTATTAAGTGTTCGGATCCACACTCCGATTGGTGTTATTAATCAGGGAAGTAATACTTATGATGTAAAAGTCGAGGTAAAAGCTAGGGTTGAATTAAATTTAACGATAGATACACAAGTTACGTTATTAACCGGAGAGTCAAAGTCAGTCCCACTTAAGATCACGAATAACAGTGATACATTGGTTCGTAGTGCGATTATAAATGCGAATTCAGGGAATAGCTCTCTTGTTATAGTGGGTGAATTTGGCTCAACGGTTGATATAGACCGAAATAGTTCAAAGGTTGTTAATATTCCATTAAATGCAAGCTTAACGACAGTAGGTGATACGCAATTAGCCTGTAGCCTGACACTACCGAAAGGCTATGAAAATGAAGGTAATAATAATGCAATTTCTGCGATTACGGTGACAGCAGAAAGAGAATTAGAAGTTTTACAACAGTATCAAGCTAGTTGGGCTGGGGAAGGTGGTTATCTTTACAGCTACATGTTGACATTAAAATCACAAAATACACGCGTTAATAAATGGCAACTCACATTCCAATTACCAGCTGGTGCTAAAGTTTCTGAAAACTGGTATGAAAGTCAAAAAAACTGGTTGACGAAGGAAGAAGTGGGTGGAAATGTTATTTTAGGTAATACGAGTGGACATACTATCGACCCGGGTATTGAACTTCCATTGCAAATACAGGTGGTTTATCTTGAGCAGGCAAAGGTGAATGAGTACATCTATGACTTGCACCTTCGACAAATAGGATAATATTTTTAAGTGATAATTCAGTCTTTATCATCATAAAAAAAATGCCAATCAGTTTGAACTGGTTGGCATTTTTTACTTATAAAAGATAAATGAAATTTTAGTTAAGCGTTTTCGTTTTGTACTGCTTGGATAGCGGTTAACGCAACGGTATAAACGATGTCATCAACTAACGCACCACGAGACAAGTCATTGACTGGTTTACGCATACCTTGCAACATTGGACCGATGGAGACAAGGTCAGCAGAACGTTGTACGGCTTTATACGTGGTGTTACCAGTATTTAAGTCTGGGAAGATAAATACGGTCGCTTTACCTGCAACTGGCGAATTAGGCGCTTTGGATTTAGCCACATCAGCCATTACCGCGGCATCGTACTGTAATGGGCCATCAATCATCAGATCTGGGCGTTTTTCTTGCGCTAAACGGGTTGCTTCACGCACTTTCTCAACATCACTACCAGCACCTGAATCACCTGTAGAGTAAGAAATCATCGCAACGCGTGGGTCAATACCGAATGCTTTTGCAGAATCAGCAGATTGGATAGCGATTTCTGATAATTGCTCTGCAGTTGGGTCTGGATTGATAGCACAGTCACCATAAACAAATACTTGTTCAGGTAATAGCATAAAGAAGACGGAAGAAACTAATGAGCTGCCCGGCGCTGTTTTAATTAATTGCAGCGGTGGACGGATGGTATTTGCTGTCGTATGAACAGCACCAGAAACTAGGCCATCAACTTCGCCTTTTTCCAGCATTAATGTCCCTAATACGACGTTATCTTCTAACTGCTCACGAGCAACAACCTCTGTCATTCCTTTGCTCTTACGTAATTCAACAAGGCGAGCAACGTATTCTTCGCGTACTTTAACTGGGTCAACAATTTCAATGCCGGTACCGAGTTCAATACCTTGTGCGGAAGCAACACGACGAATATCTTCTGGGTTACCTAACAGTACGCAAGTTGCAATGCCGCGCTCTGCACAGATAGATGCAGCTTTAACTGTGCGTGGTTCATCGCCTTCAGGAAGAACAATACGCTTGCCCGCTTTACGAGCTAACTCTGTTAACTGATAACGGAATGCAGGAGGTGATAAGCGGTTAGGGCGCTCAGAGTCTGCAACCAATGATTCAATCCAGTCGCTACTAATATGACGAGCGACATAGTTTTGAATTTTTTCAATACGCTCATGGTCATCCGCTGGAACTTCTAAGCTAAAGCTTTGTAAATTCAGCGATGTTTGCCATGTATTGCTTTTCACCATGAAAACAGGCAAGCCAGTTTCGAAGGCTTGTTCACAAAGTTGGCGAATAGGCGCATCGATGTTATAGCCACCAGTTAGTAGAACTGCACCGATTTCAACTCCGTTCATTGCCGCCAGTGATGCAGAAACTAATACATCAGGACGATCCGCTGAGGTCACTAATAATGAGCCTGGACGGAAGTGTTCAAGCATGTGCGGGATGCTACGTGCGCAGAAAGTCACAGATTTAACGCGACGAGTTTTGATTTCGCCTTCATTAACAATCTCTGCACCTAAGTGTTTTGCCATGTCAATTGCACGGGTGGCAATTAAATCGAAGTTCCATGGAATAGATGCCAGAACCGGCAGATTCAGCGCAGAAAGTTGCTTAGTATCGAGGTTAGCCACAGTCGCTTTAGTTGAATCGTCAAAAATTTCAGATAGGTCAGGGCGAGTACGACCTTGTTCATCAACAGGGGCATTCACCTTGTTGATGATCACACCAATAATATTTTTATTACGTTGGCCACCAAATTCGTTACGTACTAACTCTAAACGCTCTTGCATTTGTGGGATAGAGCTGTTGCCTGGTGCAGTGACGAAAACAATTTCTGCACCTAATGTTTTGGCAATTTCATAGTTTAATGATTGAGCAAATGAGTGTTTACGCGTTGGCACTAAACCTTCAATTAAAATTACTTCCGCATTTTTTGTGTGGTCATGATAGCGAGCTACGATTTCTTCCATTAACACATCTTTTTTAGAAGAGGTCAGTAGCGATTCAACGTATTCCATTGTCAGTGGTTCAACAATGGTGGTAATACTTGAATGAGAACGCAGGACTTCAGTGGTTTGGTCTTTATTGCCAGAGACGCGTGGCTGTGCGATAGGTTTGAAAACGCTTAATTGAACACCTTTTTGTTCCATTGAGCGAACGACACCTAGGCTAACGCTAGTTAAGCCAACGCTGGTGCCAGTAGGTATTAACATAATTGTACGGGACACGGGAACCTCTTTCTTTCGGTTACTCTAATGACAAAACGATACCGCCAGCAAGTTGCTGGCGGTAGAAGTTACTTATGCGGTTAAGCGCGCAGTATCTTGGGCGATAACCAACTCTTCATTGGTTGCGATAACCAGCGCTGGACGGCTATTATCGGTAGTGATTAAACCTTCTTTACCGAAGCGTGCCGCTAAGTTACGTTCGTGGTCATAT
This sequence comes from Providencia sp. PROV255, assembly GCF_028478065.1. NCBI lineage: Bacteria > Pseudomonadati > Pseudomonadota > Gammaproteobacteria > Enterobacterales > Morganellaceae > Providencia > Providencia sp. PROV255. The sequence goes on from NZ_JAMPMI010000005.1 coordinate 239,621, forward strand.
TCGAAACCAAGGATAGCCAGTTTCTTCAAGGTGATTTCACGAACTTGTGCTGAGTTTTCACCAATACCACCGGTGAAGATGATAGCATCAAGACGGCCTTCCATCAGTGCACTATATGCACCAACGTATTTCGCTAAACGATGGCAGAAAACATCCATTGCGCGAGTTGCGTCTTCTTTAGCGCCGTAGTTATCTTCAACATAACGGCAGTCGCTTGTTACACCAGTTAAGCCTAATAACCCCGATTCTTTGGTTAGCATTTTGTTGATTTGATCAACGCTCATACCTAAAGAATCATGTAAATGGAAAATAATTGCAGGGTCGATATCACCGCTACGTGTTCCCATTACCAGGCCTTCTAATGGCGTTAAGCCCATTGAAGTATCAACACATTTACCGTTAACAATGGCAGTAACAGAACCACCGTTGCCTAAGTGGCAAGTGATAACATTGAGCTCATCAACAGGTTTGTTAAGCTTTTTCGCAGCTTCACGGGAAACATAGTAATGGCTTGTACCATGCGCACCATAGCGACGGATACTATGCTCTGAATATAATTCGTATGGCAGTGCATACAGATAAGCTTCCTGAGGCATGGTCTGATGGAATGCGGTATCAAAGACAGCGACATTTTTGTTGACCAGATGCGGGAAGGATTTTCTTGCTTCTTCAATACCGATGAGATGAGCAGGGTTATGCAATGGCGCGAATGGAATAGCCGCTTCAATGCCTTCGATCACTTCGTCTGTAATTAATACAGAGGAGGTAAACTTCTCACCACCATGAACAATACGGTGACCAATGGAGGTGATTTGCTCTGATAGCTCAGGTTTTTCAGCAAGAATAGTGTTAACAATGAAATCCAATGCTTCGCTATGCGCTGCACCAGCACCTAAAGGCGCTTCTTTCTTAGCACCATCCATTTTCCACTTAATACGGGCTTCCGGGAGGTTAAAGCACTCAGCTAATCCAGATAAAAATTCATCGCCATTAGTTGGGTCGATGATGGCGAATTTCAGTGAGGAGCTACCGCAGTTTAGAACCAGTACCAGCTTACTTGACATGGAAATACCTATCGTTAATTGTTGTTGTGAAGCCTTTTAAACAACATGAAAAGACTCAGATTAAAAATATACTGCTAGAGCCTAGCGTATTTATGACCTGAAACATCATGATTGATATCATGTTAAAGGCGAAAAAGTTAAAGATCGTGAGACCTCTAGGGGTTTGATAAAACAGGCGCTATCTTTTTTGCCAAGGTATATAAAAGTAAACCTTCGCACCTAGTGTTGAAATAACGACCAAAAACCCCAATATATATAACTGTTGTCTATCTTCAGTTTCGAAAATGGATAAAGCTACAAAGTAACAAATGCAACAGCAATTCTAAATGTGGCAGATTCTACTAAAAATATTTTATATTTTATACGTTTTTTTTAAAAATAGGGACTTTGATTGATTAAAATCATAAGTGACGTATAAAGTGGTGTTATAGCACAGGGTTACATTGCTATTAGAATAGCTGATATTTAGTAAAGTGACTTAACTTAAGGTAAATGTAATGAAATAATTTCGTTATCTTAAATGTGCTATCATTTTACTATGGCGCAATCTATAAATTATTGCCTCAGTTTTTAAGAAGTCGATAGGAAACGTTTCATGAGTACATTACAAAGTACACCGCCCGGTTTTTTTAAACGCTTTAGATTAGGTAACCGCTATCTGAAGACCTTTCCTATGGAGAAAAAACTGTCGCCAATCTTCCCCGAAATTCGCATCAACAAAGCTGTCCGCTTTGGTATTCGTTTTATGCCACCGATTGCAATTTTCACATTAGCATGGCAAATCGCGTTAGGTGGGCAATTGGGACCCGCCATTGCTACGGCACTTTTTGCCTGTAGTTTGCCAATGCAAGGTCTATGGTGGTTAGGAAAGCGTGCTTCGACGCCTCTGCCATCTAGCTTATTGAGCTGGTTTTATGAGATCCGTGATAAGTTTACAGAGGCGGGGATCGCTATGGCGCCGGTTGAGCACCAACCCGATTATATGGCGTTAGCTGACTTGCTAAAACGTGCATTTAACCAGTTAGACCGCTCTTTTATGGAAGATATCTAAGGGATGATTTCCACTAAAAGGTAGATTTAACAATAAGTAATGCAAAAAGCATGTTTAGATCAATAAAAGCGATGTTTTCACTGTCTATGATTGGTGTTGAATGCGAAGATAAGCCATACTTTTTAGTGGGAGAACCATGATGGAAATGACTAACGCACAACGCTTGATCTTATCTAATCAATATAAAATGATGACCATGCTTGACCCCGATAATGCAGAACGTTATCGCCGCCTACAAACCATTATTGAACGTGGCTTTGGTTTACAAATGCGTGAGTTAGACAGAGACTTCGGTCATTTAAGTGAAGACACCTGCCGTACTGTTATTGATATCATGGAAATGTACCATGCACTGCAAGTCTCCTACAGTAACATGGCTAACAAGGAAGACATTGATGGCCGACGCGTGCAATTTTTAGGTTTTGATGCTGCAACAGAAGCACGTTATTTGAGCTACGTTCGCTTTATGGTTAACACAGAAGGGCGTTATACCCACTTCGACAGTGGAACGCATGGCTTTAATTCGCAAACACCGATGTGGGAAAAATACAATCGTATGTTAGCGATTTGGCATGCGTGCCCGCGTCAGTATCATTTATCAGCGGTGGAGATTTCCCAGATCTTAAACGCCTAATGCTCGTCATTCTTCGCGCTGTCGCGTTGTTGACTGCGTTCGGCTACTCGGGTCACATACTTTTGTATGCTCCCCGAGATATCCTCTCTAGTCGCCTAGCGACAACGCGAATAATTTAGAGCAAGTTTGCTCGTCATACTTCACCTTGTCTCGTTGTTGGCTGCGTTCGGCTACTCGGGTCACATACTTTTGTATGCTCCCCGAGATATCCTCTCTAGTCGCTTAGCGACAACGCGAATTATTTAGAGCAAATAGAGTATAAAAAGTAAATAAAGTTTTAAAAAATCCCAATTTTAAATCAACATTCCTTTCCTGTTTTAACTCTCAAGTGCATTCAAATCTAAGTTATTAACGCAAATCTTGATTATTTTTGTTATTGAGGTTGCGCATTGGCGTCTATTTAGCGTTAACTAGTGGGCCAGAATCGATTCAATTATTACGTGAATAGCAAATAAAGGGGTAGACGTGAAATTAAAGGCAAAAGGGTTTCTATTTGATTTAGATGGCACATTGGCAGATTCCTTGGCTGTGGTTGAGCGCTGTTGGTGTAAGTTTGGCGAACGAATTGGTGTAGACTCAGCCGAAGTCATTAATTTTATTCATGGAAAACCCGCGTTAACCAGTTTGCGTCACTTTTTACCCGAGGCGAGTGATGAAGAAATTATGGGGTATTTTCGCTGGTTAGAAAAAATGGAAAGCGAAGATGTGGAGGGCGTGGTTGCCCTGCCTGGCGCGATTGCCTTGCTGTCACGTTTAAATGAAATTGGGGCACCGTGGGCAATTGTCACTTCTGGCACCGTACCGATTGCCCATGGACGCCAGCAAGCGGCGGGTTTACCAGAACCTAAACATTGGGTGACATTTGAAAAAGTTACGAAAGGAAAGCCGGACCCAGAACCGTTCTTGCTTGGAGCCCAAGCACTTTCGCTTCCTGCAAAATCCTGTATTGCCTTTGAAGATGCGCAGGCAGGTATCCATTCTGCATTAACGGCAGGTTGCCAAGTGGTCGCAGTCCATGCACCAGAAGGCATGCCACGTCGTGATGAAATTCAAGTAATTGTAAGTTCATTGGCTCAAATTTCTGTTATGGGGCCTGACAATAATGGTGATTATGAACTTTTCGTGTCTAATTTGACTTAATGGTGATTTAATCAAAGAAATTCTCCGTAAAACATGCTTAACTGAATAAAATTCTTAGCAATGTTTTTTTTCGTCGAAAGGGGATATTTTGAACGGAGAATTGCTGTGGGTCTTAACCCTCCTATTAATTGCGATAGTTCTGTTTACCACAAATAAGATTCGCATGGATGTGGTCGCATTGCTTGTCATTGTCGCGTTTGTGTTGAGTGATACCTTAACATTAGAGCAAGCTACCGCAGGTTTTGCAGATCCTAACGTTCTGCTAATTGCAGCATTATTTGTTATTGGTGATGGGCTTGTTCGCACAGGCATCGCTTACCAAATGGGAGACTGGCTTGTTCGCGTTGCAGGAAGCAGCGAAAGCAAAATGCTGGTTTTCCTAATGCTCACCGTCGCTGGGTTAGGCGCTTTTATGAGCTCCACTGGCGTGGTGGCTATTTTTATTCCCGTCGTTTTAAGTGTCGCATCACGGATGAAAACATCGCCTAGTCGGTTAATGATGCCACTAGGCTTCGCGGGGCTCATCAGTGGGATGATGACACTAGTGGCCACGCCACCTAATATGGTGGTGAACAGTGAATTGGTACGTGAAGGGATCAAAGGCTTCCAATTTTTCTCTATTACCCCGATTGGTATTTTAATTTTATTCGCAGGTATTGCCTACATGTGGCTGACAAGGCGTTGGCTAGGCAGTAACGAACCAGACAAACTCCCTGAGCGCTATCGACGCACTTTCCGTGACTTAATTCGTGATTATAAATTGACAGGTAGAGCTCGCCGTCTTGCTATCCGCAAGGGGTCACCACTCATTGGCCATACACTTGACGAACTGCACTTGCGTTCCCGTTATGAGGCCAACGTGGTAGGGATTGAGCGTTGGCGTAAATTTCGTCGAGTGATGGTGAGTGCAACTGGGGGAACAGAGTTACGCGAGCGAGATGTCTTATTAGTCGATATTTCGGTGAGTGATGACGATTTACGCCAATTTTGTAGCGAACAACTCCTTGAACCGATGATTTTACGGGGAGATTATTTTTCAGACCAATCACGTGATGTGGGAATGGCTGAAGTATCGATGAATCCAGATTCTGAACTCTTGGGTAAATCTTTAAGAGACATTAAATTCCGTACTCGTTATGGCTTGAACGTGGTTGGTATTCGTCGAGATGGCGGGGCGTTGGACGGCAAGTTGGTAGATGAACCGCTTCGATTGGGTGATATTTTATTAGTCATTGGGGATTGGAAATTAATTCGCATTTTATCGACTAAGCCACGGAACTTCATTGTATTGAATCTGGCTGCTGAAGTAGAGGCGGTGGCACCTGCTGCATCTCAGGCTCCTCATGCCTTATTTTGTTTGGCATTAATGGTCGCAATGATGGTGACCAATGAAATTCCTAACTTTATTGCAGCACTTATTGCCTGCTTGTTAATGGGGAAATTTCGCTGTATTGATATGGAAAGTGCCTATAAGTCAATTCACTGGCCGAGTATTATATTAATTGTTGGGATGATGCCTTTTGCACTAGCACTGCAAGAAACGGGAGGGATTGCCCTTGCCGTTGATGCGTTAATGAAAGTTGCTGGTGGGTTAGGGCCACATGTGATGCTATTGTGCCTGTTTATTCTGTGCGCCTCTATTGGGTTATTTATTTCTAATACCGCAACTGCAGTGCTAATGGCTCCGATTGCCATTGCTGCGGCTCGCCAAATGGATGTCTCACCGTTGCCTTTTGCGATGATTGTTGGCATTGCCGCATCCGCAGCCTTTATGACCCCCGTTTCATCACCAGTTAATACCTTAGTTTTAGGGCCTGGAGGTTATAAATTTTCGGACTTTTTGAAAGTGGGTGTGCCATTCACTATTATTGTGATGTTTATTAGTATTGCAGTTGTGCCTATTTTATTTCCATTCTAAGAAATTACATTAATGGTTAATTGATATTTTTAATTAACCATTCCTCTTTTATTTATCAATTAAACGATATTAATTATAATTTACTCTCCTGTATTTTAACTTACCATTAATTTCGAATCAAAATACATAATATTAATTCAATTATTAAGAGGTGAATTTATGGTTCAAGTCAAAAATATACAAGAAAGGTATTATTATGGTTATGCAACATTTGAGAATTTTTGGGGAAAAGATATAAAAATGTGACTCTAACACATCTCGCGTCTGTTCTTTGGATGAATACGAAAGATCAGTAACATATTGAACATGTACCGAATAAAGGTATTTTAGAAAATTGTTTTGGGTTCAAATACTATATAGGTGTAGGGTCTGATATTTGGCATATTAAATTTTGGACTTACGAACGTGAGGTTTATGAATGTAAACATGATGTTAGTTGTAATATAACATCTGGGGATGGTGGTGGAGTTATATTAGGAATTAATGGCGAGTCTAGAAAACTATACGCACATTTTTCTTCATCTTCAGATTGTTCGACGGGTATCAGTTCGGCATAAAAAACTGAATAATTACATCAAAATATAAAGTTATCGAGTGTTAAAATAAGGAACGATACGCTCATTCCTTATTTTAAATTAATTACTAATTTCATCTAATGATAGGGTAAAACTTGGCACAAACGTTTTCATAAAATACTCCATTTCTGGACTATTTCTTTCCGCAAGCATTTTTTCTAACCGTCTTTTGGCTAATTTAAATTCACTATTGCCCGCGGACAGTTCTTCTAAACATTTTAAGTAGGCACACAGTGTATCGGCTTGTTTAACAATAAAATGCTCTTCTTCTGATTGTATATCTTCAATTAGTAGCGCTTTAAAATCCGCTTGTAGTTCTTCTGGGAGCATATCGAGTAGTTTTTGCTGAGCAAATTTTTCTATTTTTTTGTATTCATGAGCAATTTGCTGGTTGTGATACTTAATTGGGGTTGGTAAATCCCCTGTAATCACTTCACTAGCATCATGGTACATCGCATACAAAGCAATTTTTTCTGCGTTGACGTTCCCTGCGAACTTACGGTTTTTAATGATAGCGAGCGCATGGGCAACCATAGCTACTTGGAGACTATGTTCAGAGACATTCTCTGTTCGGACATTACGCATTAACGGCCAGCGGTGGATTAACTTCATTCTAGCAAGATGGGCGAAAAAGTAGCTCATAAGTCCTCTTCTTTAGTGTCTGCAAACGAAAAAAATTATAACGGAAATAATGTAGCAGCGATATAATTTTATTGTTTTTTAATAAGTTACTCTCTAGTAATTATGTTCTAATATCTATTTTGCATATTAAGATAATCATAATAATATAATCAATTTTAGATTATAACTTAACTGCTATTTTAATTGTGTTGAATTATGTAATCAAAAAAATATAATGGATGTTCAATCCGGAAATAACGAGGCAATATGAAATATTTTCCATTTATATTATTGGGCTTTTTCCTTGTGGCAATTTATTTTATTTCTATTCTTTGATTATCAAAATAATACAGTCTATTAATGATGGCTAAATTTAGAATAAAAAAAGCCTCCGGAATTAGGAGGCTTTTTATTATTTTGAATAAATTTTTATTGGCGATAGCCTTCAAGGAAGCGGCCGAATTTATTAATCGCCATTTCAAGGTCATCCGCATAAGGTAGCGTAACGATGCGGAAATGGTCAGGTTCAGGCCAGTTAAATGCGGTACCTTGAACTAACAACACTTTTTCTTGTAGTAACAGGTCTAAAATCATTTTTTGGTCATCATAGATATTAAATCGTTTAATATCTATTTTCGGGAACATATACAGGGCACCTTGTGGTTTTACACATGAAACGCCGGGTATTTGGTTGATCAATTCCCATGCACGATTACGTTGCTCATATAAACGGCCGCCTGGTTGAATGAATTCACTAATACTTTGGTAGCCACCCAGTGCAGTTTGAATGGCATGCTGCATCGGCACGTTTGCGCATAGGCGCATAGAGGCTAGCATTTCTAAACCTTCAATATAGCTTTTCGCATGTTTTTTCGGGCCGTTTAATACCATCCAACCTTGGCGGAAGCCAGCGACGCGATACGTTTTAGATAATCCATTAAATGTAATGGTTAATAAATCAGGGGCGAGGGCGGCAATAGAGTGGTGCACTGCATCATCATAAAGAATTTTATCGTAAATCTCATCAGCATAAATAATAAGATTGTGCTGGCGAGCCAATTCGACAATTTCCATTAATAGGTCTTTGCTGTAGACCGCACCCGTTGGGTTATTGGGGTTAATGACCACAATACCACGTGTTCTTGGTGTGATTTTTTTGCGAATATCTTCAATATCAGGCATCCAACCTTGCTGTTCATCACACATATAATGAACTGCTTTTCCTCCCGAAAGGGAAACTGCAGCAGTCCATAATGGATAATCAGGCGCTGGTACTAACATTTCATCACCATTATTAAGCAGTGCTTGCATGGCTTGTACGATTAATTCGGAAACACCATTACCAATGTAGACATCTTCTACTGTCATTTCATGAATGCCACGAGCTTGGTAATGCTGCACAATCGCTTTACGGGCAGAATACAAGCCTTTTGAGTCGCAATAACCTTGAGAACTTGGCAGATTACGCAAGACATCCACAAGGATTTCATCTGGAGCTTCAAAACCAAACGGGGCCGGATTACCAATATTGAGTTTGAGGACTTTGTTGCCTTCTTCTTCTAGGCGCTTCGCTTCTTTTAATACGGGCCCACGAATGTCATAGCAAACATTATCGAGCTTACTGGATTTAGTTAGATTATTCATAGTTCTCTCATTACCCTAAGGGTTGCATTGGTCGGGCCGACGTTATTCCTTTACTGTACTCCTCCCTCAGAAGCTTTTGAAGATGCAAGGTTATTTTTGGTGTAAAAGGTTGGTTTACGCTTAAATGTAATGTTTGGTATCTTATTATTTATTTTAGGCTAGCTGTATATTCTTATAATATTGAACTGGTTGAATTATAATATCGACATTCTTTGATGTTTTGGAGTATAAAAAGTAAAAAAGCATAAAAATAGCGGAAAAAAAGAAAATTGTATCAAAATGTAATATTAAGCATTGAATCATTAAATCAGACATGATTTTTTTTGCTGTAATAGCCTTTTTTTATAATAATCAGGGCGATTTTGTTAGTAATATTGATTGTTTCAAGCTGCTTTCTTTAACCAAAAGTGCTGCTTAAAATTATAACCATTTGATATTTTTGACTATATAAAAATAGTGAAACGAATTTTATAATGTGCTTACATTAAAATAATTGTGATTACATTAAATATGTTACTATTTAAGCGTAACCTATCAAGCGCGTTTTAGCGTGTTTTTTAGGAAATCATCCCACTTTTATTAAAATTATTTGATTTTTGGAAGTATGCTATTTGTACCCTGCTCTATCGTTAGCGATTAATGAGCTGGATGCAAAAAAGTAAAATAATGAGAAGTCATTGCAGATCTATGGATTAGAAATGCACTCACTTAGTAGTCTTAGTAGTCGCTATAAACTCGCTGATTCTCATGGAGGAGAGCAGAAACACCAGGTAACATAAAATTATATAAGAGAATGAACGATGATAAATTCCAATCGTCCCATCATGAACCTAGATCTTGATTTGCTACGTACTTTCGTCGCTGTCGCAGATCTTAACACATTTGCAGCCGCAGCTGCAGCCGTTTGTCGAACACAATCTGCTGTGAGCCAGCAAATGCAACGTTTAGAGCAATTAGTCGGCCGTGAGCTTTTCGCTCGCCATGGGCGAAATAAACTGCTCACCGCGCACGGATTACAATTACTTGGCTACGCAAGGCAAATACTTCGCGCCAATGATGATGCTACAGCGTCATTAACTTATAATGACGCTGATGGTGAATTGCGTATTGGCGCATCCGATGACACCGTCGATATCTTATTACCTTTCTTACTTAATCGTATCGCGTCTGTTTATCCAAGAATTGCCGTAGAAGTGCGCATTAAACGAGCACAATTTATTGAGTCAATGCTTGATAATCATGAGATAGACCTTGCTTTAACAACAGCAAGAATTAGTCACCACCCTAAAACAGCGTTAAGAACAGTGCCTGTTTTGTGGCACAGTGCACCTGATTTTCAATTGCGTCCCAATGAGCCAGTTCCATTAGTTGTTATGGATGAAACCAATCCATATCGTAAACTTTGTACTAGTGCTCTTGATGATGCAGGTTTGTCATGGCATGTTGCGTATGAAGCAGCTTCTTTACCTGCTGTTCGTGCGGCAGTCAATGCAGAGGTTGGGGTAACCGCTAGACCAATGGAAATGCAAAATGCAGATTTACGTATTTTGAATGAATCAGATGGGCTACCACGCTTACCAGATATTCAGTATTGGTTGTATAAGAATGCAGACGAGCAAAAAGATTTTGTTCTGACAGTATTCAGTGCGATTGAAAACAAAAAAATCCCTTATGTTGCAGCCTCAGCAAGTGAGTTGATGGATAGCAGCGAGGAAGGTAATTAAGTTAATCGATTCATCTGGTTATCTTAACGCCAATACTTAATTAATTTATTATAATGACGGTAATCCCAATACGTTTGGGATTACCGTTTTTTTATGTCATTTTTGCCAATCTATTACGGGAACACTTGTTTGTGATCAATGCGTTATTGGCTCTGTACAAATAAAATCAACATGTTAATCGCAGTCTAAATAAGACGTGAGCAGCGGTTGAGGTGGTTATCTCTGATTAAATGGCTAATGTACAGACTAATTAAGCTGTTAGATAACAGATAATGTGAATTGATACGGATGACTGAAACGATTATTTCAAATTGTGGAACTCAATTTTCAATATTGGGAAATGGTATTGAGAAATTTGCTTCTATGCATGCTTGAATAATGTTCAGTGATATTTTTAATCGGTTATCAAATTCAAATTTATCGATTTTTTATCAATATCCGCTCATAAAAAAAGCAATTAACCACTTAATAAGTATGGTTAAATGTGAAAGACCATGAAATAATTGTGATGTAGCTGGCATAACCTGAATTTCATTGTTTAGTTAACAGTTTGTTATGTTATTAACAATGTTTTTTTATTGAAGAGATAAAATAGCGCTTGAATGTCAGTTAGTTACTTGAAGTTATGCGTTAAAAAGAGTTACAAAGACTTAAAGTGAAATTGAATGCTATGTAAACAAATTGAGTACTTTTTCAATAAAAGTGTGCGTTAGATCAAATAAAAAGCGCAATTTTTCATCTGTTAAGACAGGTTTTTCCTGAGATAATGGTGTAGTAAAAACGAATAATCAGTTAAACTAGTTTGCGTGTTTACTTGAGTATCATTACACTGACACGTTTTAGCAGATTATGGTTACTTTTTGTTGTTCTGTTGTTTTCAAAGTGTGAAGTTTTTGTAACAAATACGGGTTATTTTACTTAATTTAAGTAAAATAAATTGTAATGAGAGAGGACAAACCAAACGCAGTCAACAGACTGATTTAAGTTTGGGGATATTTTAGTTTGTGATCAATTTTGGTCTTTCTTCTCGATTAACTGGGCAATTGTGGTGCAACTCTGCCGTGATGTAAAAAAGAGCAGTTAACACACCATAAGTAATGAGTAAGCAACGAGTATGTCTACATCAATCCTAGCGTTAGCCCATAACTGGGCGTTTGCGATATTCCTTATCGGCACTATCGGTCTTTGTGCTTTCATGTTGGTCGCAGGTCACTTTTTAGGTAGCCGCGCCAAAGCCAGAACAAAACATGTTCCTTATGAGTCCGGTATCGACTCGGTCGGTAGTGCACGTCTCCGCATGTCTGCTAAGTTTTACTTAGTCGCCATGTTTTTCGTTATCTTCGATGTTGAAGCCATGTTCTTATTTGCATGGTCAGTTGCCATCCGCGAAGCCGGTTGGGTAGGTTTCATCGAAGCCGCGATCTTTATTTTGGTATTGTTGGCGGGACTGTTTTATCTCGTTCGCGTAGGAGCATTGGATTGGACTCCAGTCCGTTCCCGCGGAAAAGTTAAGCATCCTAGTGAAGTTATTAAAATCAGCAATCGTCATCCGCAGTAAAAAGCGAGGCATTATACAATGGATTATACGCTCACCCGCATAGATCCGAACGGTGAGAACGACCGTTACCCACTGCAAACCCAGGAAATCGTCACTGATCCACTGGAGCAGCAAGTTGAAAACAGTGTTTACATGGGGAAACTTTCTCATGCACTTCACGATGTGGTTAACTGGGGGCGCAAAAACTCTCTCTGGCCATATAACTTTGGTCTTTCATGTTGCTATGTAGAAATGGTGACTTCGTTCACGGCTGTTCATGACGTCGCCCGCTTTGGTGCAGAAGTACTGCGTGCTTCACCTCGTCAAGCCGATTTCATGGTAGTAGCAGGTACCTGTTTCACTAAAATGGCGCCTGTTATTCAACGTCTGTATGACCAAATGCTTGAACCAAAATGGGTAATCTCCATGGGTTCATGTGCCAACTCTGGTGGCATGTATGACATTTATTCTGTTGTACAAGGCGTCGATAAATTTATTCCTGTGGATGTGTATATTCCAGGTTGCCCACCGCGTCCAGAAGCCTATATGCAGGCTCTGCTTCTGTTGCAAGAATCTATCGGTAAAGAGCGTCGACCGCTGTCTTGGGTTGTTGGAGACCAAGGGGTTTACCGTGCCAATATGCAATCAGAAAGAGAAAGAAAGCACGGTGAACGTATTGCAGTGACTAACCTGCGTACACCAGACGAAATTTAAGGCTTAAAGCCATACAGCGTAACAGAGCAATGTTGTTGCGAAATAATAAACCTGATCAAGCGTTATGGTGAAGAATGATGACAGATCAGATAGCGCAAGCGAGTAGTACCCAGCCAGGATGGCAGACACAGGATCATTTAAACGACCCTGTGCTTCTGGAACTGCGCAATCAATTTGGGCCGGATGCCTTTTCTGTTCAAGCAACTCGTACTGGCATGCCAGTGGTTTGGGTGCGTCGTGAACAGTTACTGGAAGTGGTCGATTTCCTAAAGAAATTACCAAAACCGTATGTCATGTTATTTGACTTACATGGGGTAGATGAGCGTCAACGAATTCACCGTCAAGGTCTGCCAGAAGCAGACTTTAGTGTTTTCTACCACTTCATCTCTATCGATCGTAACCGCGATATCATGTTAAAAGTCGCTCTTAATGAGAAAGACTTAAACGTGCCTTCGATCGTTTCACTGTTCCCGAATGCGAATTGGCATGAACGTGAAGTGTGGGATATGTTCGGTATCACCTTCCAAGGTCACCCAAATTTACGCCGCCTTTTAATGTCTCCAAGCTGGGAAGGTCATCCGCTGCGTAAGGATTATCCTGCGCGTGCGACTGAGTTTGACCCTTTTGTGCTGACTAAGCAGAAACAAGATCTGGAAATGGAAGCTTTGACTTTCAAACCAGAAGAGTGGGGCATGGCACGTGGAAATGAAAACGAAGATTTCATGTTCCTGAACTTGGGGCCAAACCACCCATCCTCACACGGTGCGTTCCGTATCGTGCTGCAATTGGATGGTGAAGAAATTATCGACTGTGTGCCCGATATCGGCTACCACCACCGTGGCGCTGAAAAAATGGGTGAACGCCAGTCGTGGCATAGCTACATTCCTTACACTGACCGTATCGAGTACCTCGGCGGTTGTGTGAATGAAATGCCATATGTGTTGGCCGTTGAAAAACTGGCTGGCATTGAAGTGCCGGATCGCGTGAAAACCATTCGTGTCATGTTGTCTGAATTATTCCGTATCAACAGTCACTTACTGTACATCAGTACGTATATCCAAGACGTTGGTGCGATGACCCCGGTCTTCTTTGCGTTTACCGACCGTCAAAAAGTCTACAACGTCATTGAAGCAATTACCGGTTTCCGTATGCACCCCGCATGGTTCCGTATCGGTGGTGTTGCGCACGACTTACCGCGTGGTTGGGAAAAACTGCTGCGTGAGTTATTAGACTGGTTGCCAAAACGTTTAGAGTCTTATGTGACTTCTGCACTGAAAAACTCCATCTTAAAAGGTCGCTCTATCGGTACTGCAATGTACTCAAAAGAAGAGGCGTTGGCATGGGGTGTGACAGGAGCTGGATTACGTGCAACAGGCGTTGATTTTGACGTACGTAAATGGCGTCCATATTCAGGCTATGAAAACTTCGAGTTTGATATTCCTATCGCTCATAACGGTGACTGTTATGACCGCGTGATGATCAAAGTGGAAGAGATGCGTCAGAGTATCCGTATTCTTGAGCAATGCTATAAGAATATGCCAGAAGGCCCATTCAAAGCTGACCATCCACTGACAACTCCGCCACCAAAAGAACGTACGTTGCAGCACATCGAAACCTTGATCAACCACTTCTTGCAAGTGTCTTGGGGGCCGGTGATGCCAGCAAATGAGTCATTCCAGATGGTTGAAGCTACGAAGGGTATCAACAGCTACTACTTAACCAGTGATGGTAGCACCATGAGCTACCGTACGCGTATTCGTACCCCGAGCTATGAGCACTTACAGCAAATTCCTGCGGTGATCAGAGGTAGTTTAGTTTCAGACTTAATCGTCTATCTGGGTAGTATCGATTTTGTAATGTCGGATGTGGATCGCTAACCATGCATAATGAACATAACGAAAATGAGAAGCACAATGAGCTCAATGTCGTGAATGTGTTTGAACCGCAAGTCAATCATGGCTTTGTCTTAACAGAGAAAGAGCGTGAAGAGATTGAAGGTGAGAAACACCATTACGAAGATGCACGTGCTGCCTCAATTGAAGCACTGAAAATTGTGCAAAAAAACCGCGGTTGGGTTGAAGATGGTGCGATCCATGCTATCGCTGACGTCTTAGGCATCCCAGCCAGTGATGTTGAAGGTGTGGCGACATTCTATAGCCAAATCTTCCGCCAGCCAGTGGGTCGCCACATTATTCGCTATTGCGACAGTGTTGTTTGCCATATTACAGGTTATCAGGGCTTAGAAGCTGAAATCATTAAACAGCTGAATATTCGCCCGGGCCAAACAACAGCCGATGGTCGCTTTACGTTGCTGCCAACCTGTTGCTTGGGTAACTGTGACAAAGGTCCTACGATGATGATCGATGAGGACACTCACAGCTACGTGCAGCCTGAAAATATTCAAAAATTACTGGAGCAGTATCCATGACAAATTCTGTTAATCCAGTGATCCGTACTGCTGAAACTCATCCTCTAACATGGCGTTTGCGTGATGACAATCAGCCTGTTTGGTTAGATGAGTATCGCAGTAAGAACGGATACAAAGGTCTTGAGCGTGCGCTCAAAGGCATGGCTCCCGATGAAGTTGTGAATCTTGTAAAAGACGCTGGCCTGAAAGGGCGCGGCGGTGCGGGTTTCTCAACGGGTCTGAAATGGAGCCTGATGCCAAAAGACGAAAACATGAAACTGCGTTACTTCTTATGTAATGCGGATGAAATGGAACCGGGCACCTATAAAGACCGTTTATTGATGGAGCAACTCCCTCACTTGTTAGTTGAAGGGATGATCACAGGCGCTTATGCACTTAAAGCCTATCGTGGTTATATCTTCTTACGGGGCGAGTATGTTGAAGCTGCGCAAAATCTGCGCCGTGCCATCGAAGAAGCCAAAGCGGCGGGCCTGTTAGGCAAAAATATCCTCGGTTCAGGTTTTGATTTCGAACTATTTGTTCACACCGGCGCTGGGCGTTATATCTGCGGTGAAGAAACTGCACTGATTAACTCCTTAGAAGGCCGTCGCGCTAACCCACGTTCTAAGCCACCATTCCCTGCAACATCAGGTGCTTGGGGTAAACCAACTTGTGTCAATAACGTCGAAACTATTTGTAACGTGCCAGCAATTTTAGAGCACGGCGACCAATGGTATATCGATTTAAGCGCAGGTAAGAGTAAAGACGCGGGCACGAAATTGATGGGCTTCTCTGGCCGCGTGAAAAATCCGGGTTTATGGGAATTACCATTTGGTACCACGGCACGTGAAGTGTTGGAAGATTACGCAGGTGGTATGCGTGATGGACTGAAATTAAAAGCATGGCAGCCAGGTGGGGCAGGGACAGATTTCCTGACCAACGACCACCTCGACTTACCGATGGATTTCGAAAATATTGCTAAAGCAGGTAGCCGTCTTGGTACTGCATTAGCGATGGCGGTTGATCATGAAATCAACATGGTTTCTTTAGTGCGTAACTTAGAAACCTTCTTTGCCCGTGAATCCTGTGGTTGGTGTACGCCGTGCCGCGATGGTCTGCCATGGAGTGTGAAAATTTTACAAGCGCTGGAAAAAGGCGAAGGGCAACCGGGGGATATTGAAACCCTAGAGCAGCTGTGCCGTTTCTTAGGGCCGGGTAAAACTTTCTGCGCTCACGCACCGGGTGCGGTCGAACCGCTACAAAGTGCCATCAAATATTTCCGTGATGAATTCGAAGCGGGTATCTCGCAAAAAGATCTGCGTAACATTGTGCAGATTGCGGGTATCCAACCCAACCTGCTGAAGCAGCGCTGGTAATTGTTTAGCGATTGAGCAACCGCTAAATAGATTTTTCACGAAGAACGTATTTTTGATTAACGCCTGCTTTATGCGGGCCTTTGGGAAGCATGCTGACTATGGCTACAATATATGTAGACGGCAAAGAATATGACGTAAACGGGTCTGAAAACCTGTTACAAGCCTGTCTTTCTCTAGGGCTAGATATTCCTTATTTTTGCTGGCATCCGGCGCTGGGAAGCGTTGGCGCTTGCCGCCAGTGTGCGGTTAAGCAGTATCAGAACGCAGATGACACACGCGGTCGCCTAGTAATGTCTTGTATGACACCCGCAACGGAAGGGACTTACATCTCTATTGATGATGAAGAAGCCAAACAATTCCGTGAAAGTGTTGTGGAATGGCTGATGACCAATCATCCTCATGACTGTCCAGTCTGTGAGGAAGGGGGAAACTGTCACCTACAAGATATGACGGTGATGACCGGTCATAACATGCGTAAATATCGTTTTACGAAACGTACTCACATTAACCAAGACCTCGGTCCATTTATTAGTCATGAAATGAACCGTTGTATCGCGTGTTATCGTTGTGTTCGTTACTACAAAGATTACGCAGATGGCACAGACTTGGGTGTGTATGGTGCACATAACTATGTGTATTTCGGTCGTACTGAAGACGGTACACTGGAAAGTGAGTTCTCCGGTAACTTAGTTGAAGTTTGTCCTACTGGGGTATTCACTGATAAAACACATTCAGAGCGCTATAACCGTAAGTGGGATATGCAGTTTGCACCCGGTATCTGCCAACAGTGCAGTATCGGTTGTAACACGAGTCCGGGTGAGCGTTATGGTGAAATCCGTCGTATCGAAAACCGTTATAACGGTTCGGTAAACCACTATTTCCTGTGCGACCGTGGTCGTTTTGGTTACGGATATGTCAACCGTAAAGATCGTCCTCGTCAAGCGGTACTCAATAAAAATGGCGTCAAACAAGTCATTTCGGCTATCGAAGCAATGCAAAGTGGTGCGCAAATTATCAATCAAGCGAAAAAAGTGATTGGTATCGGCTCTCCACGCGCGAGCGTTGAAAGCAACTATGCATTGCGCGCATTAGTCGGAGCAGATAACTTCTATTCAGGTATTTCTGCGGGAGAGCAACGCCGCTTAGCGCTGATGCAAAACATCCTGCAAAACGGCGGTATCTATACGCCAACATTGCGTGAAGTAGAAGGCTATGATGCGGTACTGGTACTGGGTGAAGATTTAACTCAGACAGGTGCACGTATGGCGCTATCTGTTCGCCAAGCGGTGAAAGGTAAAGCACGTGAAATGGCCGCAGCGCAAAAAGTCGCTGACTGGCAAATCGCCGCAATCATGAATATTGGTCAACATGCAAAATATCCGCTGTTTATTACCAACGTTGATGATACGCGTTTAGACGATGTGGCTGCCTTTAATTATCGTGCACCAGTAGCTGACCAAGCACGTTTCGGTTTTGCTATCGCCAATATGATTAACGGCGAAGCCCCTGCGGTGAATGATTTACCCGCAGACTTAAAAGCCAAAGTTGAAACCATTGCTCAGGCATTAGCTGGTGCGAAAAAACCATTAATTATTAGTGGTAGCCATAGTGCCAGCGAGGCAATGATCCAAGCGGCCGCTAACGTGGCATTTGCGTTAAAAGCCAAAGGCGCGAATGTTGGGTTATCTTACTTAGCATCTCATGCCAATAGCTTCGGTCTGGCAATGATGAACGCACAGCCATTAGACAGCGCTTTAGCTCGCATTGAAGCGAACGAAGCGGATGTGGCTATCGTTATCGAAAATGACCTGTACCGTCACAGCAGCGTGGATGCCGTCAATAGCGCATTAGCGAAATTGAGCCACTTGATTGTTGCAGATCATCAGCAAACCGACATCATGGATAAAGCAACATTGGTTCTGCCAGCAGCAAGCTTTGCTGAAGCAGACGGTACGTTGATTAACCAAGAAGGTCGTGCGCAGCGTTTCTTCCAAGTCTTTGACCCAACTTATTACGACAAAGCTATCGTGATGAACGAAAGCTGGCGCTGGATGCATTCACTGCAAACTGAAGCGCAAGAGCGTGATGCGGATTGGTCGCAACTTGATCACGTTATCGCAGATTGTGTTGCCGCAATGCCACAATTCTCGGGTATGGTAGATGCTGCACCAAAAGCGTCTTTCCGTATTCGTGGTCAAAAACTGGCGCGTGAACCACATCGTTACAGTGGTCGTACAGCGATGCTAGCAAATCAATCTGTTCATGAACCTCGTCAACCGCAAGATATTGACTCTCCATTTGCTTTCTCAATGGAAGGGAACAACAGCCCAACCGCGCCACGCCAGCAAATTCCATTTGCATGGGCGCCGGGTTGGAACTCACCACAAGCCTGGAACAAATTCCAAGCCGAAGTGGGGGGGCACCTGTTATTTGGTGACCCGGGTATCCGTTTGTTCAATTCAACACAGAGCAAATTGGCTTACTTCACTGAAATTCCAGCGGCTTATCAAGCCAATGAAGCTCAGTGGGTTGTCGCACCTTATTACCACCTGTTCGGCAGTGATGAAATGTCACAGCGTTCAGAAGTAATTCAAGAGCGTATGCCTGAGCCTTATATCATGCTGAACACGCAAGATGCTGCGTCACTCGGCCTGTCAGCAGGAACTAAAGCGGAGTTTAGCCATGCAGGTCAAGTGTTTAACTTGACTGTCCGCCTAAGTAATCACCTGTCTACAGGTCAAATTGGCTTACCGTTAGGAATGCCAGGTATCGCACCTTCAATGGCTGGCGTGTCAGTCAATAATCTGCGGAGGGGAGCATGATGGATTGGATTTCTCCTGAAGTGATGGAAGTGTTAATTTCCATCCTTAAATCTGTCGTCATATTATTGGTTGTTGTGACTTGTGGGGCATACATGAGTCTGGGAGAGCGCCGTATTCTCGGTCTGTTCCAGAACCGTTATGGCCCTAACCGCGTGGGTCCGTTTGGGATGGGCCAGTTAATCGCGGATATGTTCAAAATGCTGTTTAAAGAAGACTGGATCCCGCAGTTTGCTGACAAGAAAATCTTTACGCTTGCACCAGTGATTGCGTTTTGTTCACTGTTCTTAGCATTTGCCATCGTCCCTGTTAGCCCGACTTGGCATGTTGCAGACCTCAATATCGGGATTTTATTCTTCCTGATGATGGCGGGTCTCGCTGTCTATGCGGTGTTATTCGCAGGTTGGTCAAGTAACAACAAATACTCATTATTAGGTGCGATGCGTGCGTCAGCACAAACCGTGAGTTACGAAGTGTTCTTAGGCCTTTCTTTAATGGGTGTGGTTGCACAAGCAGGTTCATTCAACCTGATTGATATTGTGAACTCCCAAGAAGGCATGTGGAATATTATTCCGCAGTTCTTTGGTTTTGTGACTTTTGCGATAGCGGGCGTTGCGGTATGTCACCGTCATCCGTTTGACCAACCGGAAGCAGAACAAGAGATTGCGGATGGTTACCACGTTGAATACTCAGGTATGAAGTTTGGTTTGTTCTTCGTCGGTGAGTATATCGGTATCGTAACGGTTTCTGCACTGATTGTGACGCTGTTCTTTGGTGGCTGGCATGGTCCATTCCTGCCGTCATTCTTGTGGTTTGCTATCAAAACTGGCTTCTTCATGATGATGTTTATCCTGATCCGTGCCTCTTTACCGCGTCCACGTTATGACCAAGTGATGTCTTTCGGTTGGAAAATTTGTCTGCCGTTGACACTGCTTAATCTGCTGGGTACTGCAGCAGTGATTTTATACAACGCTCAGTAAGGGGTGATTGAACCATGACATTGAAAGAGTTATTGGTCGGTTTCGCCACCCAAGTACGTAGTATTTGGATGGTCGGCCTGCATGCGTTCGATAAACGCGAAACGCAAATGTATCCAGAAGAGCCGGTTTATCTGCCACCCCGTTACCGTGGGCGTATCGTGTTAACACGCGACCCTGACGGTGAAGAGCGTTGTGTTGCGTGTAACTTATGTGCGGTTGCTTGCCCTGTGGGATGTATCTCACTGCAAAAAGCTGAACATGAAGACGGCCGCTGGTACCCTGAATTTTTCCGCGTTAACTTTTCGCGCTGTATTTTCTGTGGTCTGTGTGAAGAGGCTTGCCCAACCACGGCAATCCAATTAACACCTGATTTTGAAATGGCCGATTGGAGACGTCAGGATCTGGTTTACGAGAAAAATGACCTGTTGATTTCAGGTCCGGGTAAATATCCTGATTATAACTTTTACCGTAAATCGGGTATGGCGATTGCAGGTAAAGACAAAGGTGAAGCGGATAACGAAGCGAAACCGATTAACGTCAAAGACCTGTTGCCATAAGGAGCGATATTCATGGAATTTACATTTTATATCGCCGGTCTAGTTGCCATTTTAGCAACTTTAAGGGTGATAACGAATACAAATCCGGTGCATGCACTGTTGTATCTGGTTGTTTCTCTGCTGGCTCTGTCAATGGTGTTTTTCTCCCTCGGCGCGTATTTTGCTGGGGCGTTGGAAATCATCGTATATGCAGGTGCCATTATGGTCCTGTTCGTGTTCGTCGTGATGATGCTCAACTTAGGGCGTTCTGTTCAAGAACAAGAGCGCGCTTGGTTGACGCCGAAAAACTGGATTGGCCCTGCGGTGTTATCCGCGGTTTTATTGGCTATCTTAGTTTACGGCATTACCTCGTTGTCTTATCAAGAAGGCATTGAGGGAACCATCATTGGGGCGAAAGAAGTGGGAATTAGCCTATTTGGGCCGTATGTTCTGGCTGTCGAATTGGCATCTTTGTTATTACTCGCAGGTTTAGTGGTAGCATTCCACGTTGGACGTGACCGTAAAGAAAACGGCGCTGACCTTGTCAGCATCGAGAAGGCGGAGGAACAAAAATGATACCTCTAGAACACGGTCTGATTTTAGCGGCGATTTTATTTGTGATGGGGCTCAGTTGCCTTGTTATTCGCCGTAATCTGCTTTTCATGCTGATCGGACTGGAAATCATGATTAACTCAACTGCACTGGCATTTGTGGTTGCAGGGAGTTTTTGGGGGCAGCCAGACGGCCAAATTATGTATATTTTGGCAATCGCATTGGCTGCAGCGGAGGCGAGTATTGGATTGGCGTTGTTACTGCAACTCCATCGTCATCGTCAGAACCTGAATATTGATAAAGTCAGTGAGATGCGCGGATGAACCTACTCTATTTAACTATTCTGTTGCCTTTACTGGGGTCGGTGCTGTTAGCCTTCTCTCGTGGACGCTGGTCAGAAAACGTTTCGGCCATTATTGGTGCGGGGTCGGTTGGCTTAGCGGCCGTCGTCGCATTCTATGCTGGCAATGAATTTTTAGCTCAAGACGCAGGTAGCGTATTCATCCAGCCACTTTGGACTTGGATGTCTGTCGGTACCTTTAATATCCCATTCACTCTAATGTTAGATGGCCTGTCATTGACCATGTTAGGTGTGGTAACGGGTGTGGGCTTCCTTATCCACGTATATGCATCTTGGTATATGCGTGGCGAGGAAGGTTACTCACGTTTCTTCGCTTACACTAACTTGTTTATCGCAAGCATGGTGGTTTTAGTCCTCGCTGACAACATGATGCTGATGTATCTCGGTTGGGAAGGGGTAGGGCTGTGCAGTTACCTGTTGATTGGTTTCTATTATACCAATCCAGAAAACGGCAAAGCGGCGATGAAAGCGTTCTTTGTAACGCGTATCGGTGATGTGTTCCTCGCAATTGGTATGTTTATTCTGTGGAATGAGCTTGGCACACTGAATTTCAGCGAAATGGCGGTGTTAGCACCTCAAAAATTTGCGGAAGGTTCAAGTGCGATCAACTGGGCAACCTTGATGTTATTAGGTGGTGCAGTCGGTAAATCAGCACAGTTACCATTGCAAACGTGGTTGGCAGATGCGATGGCGGGTCCAACGCCAGTTTCTGCACTGATCCACGCCGCAACCATGGTAACCGCGGGTGTGTACTTAATTGCTCGTACCCATGTTCTGTTCCTGTTAGCGCCTGAAGTATTACATTTAGTCGGCGTTGTGGGGGCTGTGACATTAGTACTGGCTGGGTTTGCTGCACTGGTGCAAACCGATATCAAACGTGTGCTTGCATACTCCACGATGAGCCAAATCGGTTATATGTTCTTGGCACTAGGTGTACAAGCATGGGATGCAGCCATTTTCCACCTGATGACACATGCTTTCTTTAAAGCGTTGTTGTTCCTGTCAGCAGGTTCAGTCATTTTGGCATGTCACCACGAACAAAATATCTTCAAAATGGGTGGGCTGCGTAAGCAAATTCCATTCATCTACGCTGTGATGTTAATCGGCGGAAGCGCGCTGGCAGCATTGCCACTGTTTACCGCAGGTTTCTACAGTAAAGATGCAATTTTGTGGGGTGCACAGCTTGATGGACAAACTGTGTTGTTGTGGGCAGGTATCCTCGGTGCATTAATGACCGCAATTTATACCTTCCGTATGATTTTCATCGTGTTCCACGGTGAAGCGAAAATCAAAGCGCACAAGGTTAAAGGCATCACTCACACATTACCACTGGGCATTTTGGCTATTCTTGCAACGTTTGTTGGTGCATTAATCCACCAACCACTCGAAGGGATTTTCCCAGCCGAAGCCGCAGGCAGTGAAGACGGTAAAGTCTTACTCGAAGCGATTTCTGGCGGGTTTGCTATCGCAGGTCTATTAATTGCGGTATTCCTCTATCTGTTCAGACGTTCAATAGTCGATGCTATCGCGAAAACTGCAGTGGGTCGTTTCTTCAGCGCATGGTGGTACCAAGCGTGGGGATTCGATTGGCTGTACGATGTAGTCTTTGTTAAGCCATTTAAAGGTATAGCATGGCTACTAGAAAGCGATCCGGTTAACTCTCTGATGAATATCCCTGCACATCTTTCACGTTGGGCAAATAAAGGGCTTGCAGTGAGTGAAAACGGCCAAATTCGTTGGTATGTTGCCTCGTTGGGGCTGGGTGCAGTGCTGATTCTTGCTCTGCTGCTTTTGGTTTAATTAAGGGACACATTGCGCCATGCTATTACCCTGGCTAATACTCATTCCCTTCATCGGAGGCCTGCTAAGCTGGCAGGCTGACCGGTTCAGTCATCGCGCACCGCGTTGGATTGCACTGGCAACGATGGGAATAACATTGATACTTTCCGTACAATTGTGGTTACAAGGGAGCTACTCCCTTGTCAATCCACAAGGTATTCCACAATGGCAATCTGTTTTCTTTATGCCGTGGATCCCGTCACTGAGAATTGACTTTCATTTAGCAATTGACGGTTTATCACTGCTGATGGTCGTGTTAACGGCTATCATGGGGGGCTTCTCAATTCTGAGCTCTTGGAGTGAAAACCAGAAAAACCAAGGTGCGTATCACTTTAACCTGTTGTGGATTATCACAGGTGTGATGGGGATTTTTACCGCGGTTGACCTGTTCTTATTCTTCTTCTTCTGGGAGATGATGCTGATCCCAATGTATTTCCTAATTGCCAATTGGGGACACAAAGGGTCAGAAAACAGACAACATATCAAAGCCGCGACTAAGTTCTTCATCTACACGCAAGCAAGTGGTTTGATCATGCTAGTGTCCATCATTGGCCTAGCGTTGGCGAACTACAATACTTCAGGTGTATTAACATTCGACTATAACCAATTGCTGGGTGCAGAACTCTCTAGCAATGTCGCGTTTATGTTGATGTTAGGTTTCTTTATCGCCTTTGCCGTTAAAATGCCACTGGTCCCTTTCCATGGTTGGATGGCAGATACCCAAGAGCAATCGCCAACAGCGGGTTCAGTGGATATCTCCGGTATCATGCTAAAAACCGCAGCATACGGTCTGTTACGCTTTACCTTGCCTCTGTTCCCAGAAGCGTCTATCCAGTTCACTCCAATAGCGATGACACTGGGTGTGATCAGTATTTTCTACGGGGCATGGTTAGCGTTCAAACAAACGGATATCAAACGTCTGGCGGCGTACAGTAGCTTATCCCACATGGGGTTTGTGACAGTCGCTATTTACGCGGGTTCAACCTTGGCTTACCAAGGTGCGGTGATTCAAATGATCACCAACGGTTTGTCCGGTGCGGCACTGATTATCATCAGTGGTCAACTGTATGAACGTACACAAACTCG
The DNA here is from genome assembly GCF_028478065.1 of Providencia sp. PROV255. Lineage (NCBI taxonomy): Bacteria > Pseudomonadati > Pseudomonadota > Gammaproteobacteria > Enterobacterales > Morganellaceae > Providencia > Providencia sp. PROV255. The sequence continues at coordinate 264,199 of NZ_JAMPMI010000005.1, forward strand.
TGATATGCGCATGATGGGTGGATTATGGAAACGCATTAAATGGTTACCAGGAATGTCCCTGTTCTTTGCTGCGGCAACGTTAGGAATGCCAGGTACAGGTAACTTCATTGGTGAATTCATGATCCTGTTCGGTAGCTTCAGCCAATTCGCGTTAGTGACCTGCATTATGGTCTTTGGTGTGGTGTTTGCGTCTATCTATTCACTGTGGATGATGCAACAGACCTACTACGGTACACCTAAGTCTGAAAAAGAAATGAAAGGGTTAACGGCACGTGAATTTGGTGTGCTGCTGGCTCTGGCTGCTTTACTGGTTATTATCGGTTTCTACCCACAACCAATTTTAGATACCTCAATTGGTTCGATGGAAACATTGCATAACCTGTATTCTGCTTCACTTACAACATTAGGGCTGTAATTCGCCATGACAATAACTCCTCAAGAACTGATCGCAATACTACCACTGATGATCGTCGGGTTGACGGCGGTGGTTGTGATGCTGTCCATTGCGTGGCGACGCGATCACCTGACTAGTGCCGCGCTGACAGTATCAGGCTTTATTATTGCGTTGCTTTCACTCATTTGGGTAGCCGATGGCTACCTAATGGATGTGACTTCGCTTATTCGTGTTGATGGCTTTGCACTGTTCTATAGCGCATTAGTCCTGATTGCAGGTATTGGAACGTCTATCTTTGCTTACCACTGGTTAGAAGGTTTTGGTGATAATAGAGATGAGTTCCATTTACTTGTTGCTATCGCAGTAGCGGGCGGTGTGCTGTTATCTATGTCAAACCATATGGCATCAATGTTTATCGGTATTGAGCTGATTTCATTGCCTCTGTTTGGTCTAGTTGCCTATACCTTTGAGCGCAGTCGCACATTAGAAGCCGGGATCAAGTACATGCTGTTATCTGCAGCCGCGTCTTCATTCCTGTTATTCGGGATTGCGTTACTGTATGCAGAATCGGGTAGTTTAAGCTTTGCTGCTGTTGGTCAAAGCCTTTCCGATAGCCAAATTCACGCACCATTGGTGATGATTGGTTTCGGTATGCTGATTGTAGGTTTTGGCTTTAAACTGTCACTGTTTCCATTCCAACTGTGGACACCAGACGTTTACCAAGGTGCGCCAGCACCAGTGTCAGCCTTCTTAGCAACCGGTAGTAAAATCGCTATCTTCGCAGTATTAGTGCGTATTTTTCTGGAAGCACCAATCGCCAATAGCAATACGTTAGCGATTGTGATTTCTGTGATTGCTATTGCATCTATCCTGTTTGGTAACTTACTGGCTATCACACAAAAAAGTGCAAAACGCTTACTGGGTTACTCATCTATCTCACATATGGGTTATTTACTGGTCGCTCTTGTTGCGTTACGTATCGACCCTGTTGCGTTACGTATCGACCCTGTTGCGTCACAAGTCACTATCGCAATCTACTTAGTGGGTTACTTGTTTGCGAGTTTAGGGGCATTTGGTGTTGTGAGTATCGTTTCAAGCCCTTACCGTGGTGATGATCAGGATGACTTTAGTGCATTCCGCGGGCTATTTTGGCATAAGCCAATTCTTGCAACGGTAATGACGGTAATGATGCTTTCATTAGCTGGTATTCCAATTACATTAGGGTTTATTGGTAAATTCTATGTGATTGCATCCGCAGTGAATGCAGAGTTATGGTGGCTAACGGGTGCTGTAGTGGTAGGTAGTGCTATTGGTTTATATTACTACCTAAGCTTTATGGCTAGCCTATATAGTCGTGATGCAGAACATGCAGAACGTTATACAGGCCCTGAAAAAGCAACGTTAGGAACTGTTGTTGCTGTTATTTGCGCCATTGCTGTTATCGTCTTTGGTGTATGGCCACAACCACTTATTGATATGACATCAACAGCGCTTGCTGTGATTAACTAATAGGCCAAAATTTCCTATTGCTAATAAACCGGTTACTTCTAAGTAGCCGGTTTTTTTTAATCGGGTAACTGGCGTTGATATTGATATTCCATATCGTCTAAGAAAGACATGAGTACCTGACTTGCTAAGTTAATTTTTTGAATATTCAACATTTTTTCAGACGATTTTTCATTAATAAAATGACACCATTGCAACCAATAATCTTTAATTAAGCTTATCTGAGTAATAATTGACAATTTATGCGAATCTATAGTGGTTATTTGGTCAGCTAATAGCATGAGCTGAGAAAGCTTAAATATTGTTTTATCAATATGGTTAACTTCTTCTTTTAATTCTAAAATTTGATTACCTAAATCTAATCTGACCTCGACAAGTTGCGCAAATTCCAAACCATCATCAATGACTGATAATAAATTTTTAATAAAGGCAACGGCTGATTTTAATATTTGTTTTTTATTTGTTGGCATATCAATTGAGTCAATTAATTCGTCATTTAACAAATGTTTCTTTAAGAAATCGGTAATTTTAGATTTTAATATAATATCTTCTGCTGCGATGATAACGGAGTGCTGTTGATTGATTTCATCTATTTTTAGAGTTTTGCTATTTTTGGATGTGACTAGAAGTTCTTTCTGCTCAGTATATTGATGTAGTTTGTGCTGATTGCTTTCTTCTAAATGAATGAGTGATAAAGAATCAGTGGTATAACTGAATTTGGTAATTATTCTTTCTAATTCTAACTTGAAATCAATTAAATCTTCAATGAAGCTTTTAACTAAGATTTCATCAGGTATGTTGATATTTTCATTATTTAATTCGCTTTTTAAAATATAATTTAATTTTATTTTAAGTTTCGGTATTGAGTTTCTGATTATTTCATTGATATTAAAAGATTTACTGGCTATTTTTTGTATTTTTCCATGGATAATAAAATCATAATGTATTATGTTTTTATTAAATGCGGAAATTTCGTTTGACATATGCCTCAATTGATAAATATCAATAGGGGGGAGTATGGGTAAATCAAGCTTATCTTGCATATTAGTACCTTTTATTGAGGGGGAGTGTTATTTGGTTGAATTTCATCAAATAACTTTATTAAATGTGTCGAGTATTCTTGAATGGTATACCAAGATGTAATAGCACGTTTAAAATGAGTAATGAACTGAATAAGTTTTTCAGCGTTATTGATTTTTTTGAAAACCTCGATTGATTGAGTTATTTCGGTTAGGAGGACTAGCCACATATAATCTAAGTGGTCAACGGCTAACCGGGCATCTTTAAATAAACTATCAATTTTATGGAGATTGATTTGAATATCAAAAATAACTTTTTGGGCAAATTTTTCTTTGTTGATTTGGTCACTAATTGATTGTATTTCTGTTAATGTTTCATTCTTTTTTGCCCGAATTTTTTCAGCCTTTGAGCCAAAAATCCCTCCAGTGATAATGAGGCCGATGACACCACCAACTAAACCCGTAAAACTGAGTTTCACAAAGTGTGAATACTCGAGTTCTAATTGCTGGAGTTCTTGTTTTTTCATTTTAAGTGATTCTTGTAAATAGGAATCGGTTGTTTCATTATTAGTGGGATCAAGTTGTTTATATAACCCTTTAACATTGAATAGCAATGATTCAACATGTTGATAATTAGATAAATAACCTCCTGTAATATGTACGCGGAAATCAGAAATGATATTTTTAATATTACTTGTCTTAATAGATTGGTCTTTAATATCATCCCTAATTAATTGTAAGATATTAGTTAGCTCGGTAGCTATTTGCTGGTCATCATTTTGATAATATATTTCATCTAGTTCATGTTCACTAATATCATTCAAACTCTCAGACACTTTTTTCAAAATAGGCATATGGTTTATATATTCAATAATTTGCCCACCTGTTTGTATAATGTTTCGGCTAACTAGAGATAGATTGACAGATTGTTCTTTAACATGTTGTTCAACGTTATCCCAGCTATTGGCATGTTCACGAATATTGATAATGGTACCAATTAGTTCATTTGTATCGATTGGCAAGGTTGTTGATGAGGTAATACCAAACCATTTTAGAATATCATTTTTTTTCCAAGGCAAAGAAAGAGAAAAGTAAACGTGGCGATGTATGCTAATTAAATCATCTAATGTGAAAATACCGACTTCACGGGCTGAAAGTGTGTCTTGATTAGTTAATAAAGCTAAGGTTGTATGGCCTATATGTTCTTTTTCAATAATTCTATCGTAATTATCTTTTGTATTCATTTTAAATTCCACATTGATTAAGTTAAAGATTGAACGCTTATTTTTCTTAGTACTGTTGTATGGTTAAATTACCTATTTATTGCAAATAAAAATATAAAGTTCATATTTGTTAACCTACTAGAAATTGACTGAAAGTTTTATATTAAAAAATGAAAATCAGAGCTAAAAAATAGCATTTTGAATAATTTAATATGTGTTTTAAATATTATTCTCTATTATTTTTATTTGAAAATCATCTATAGTAGTGCTAAATAAAATAACTAATAAGAATATGATATTAATTAAAATATACGATAATTTTTTTGTTTTGAATTAAAAAGGCTTGCAATGGAACATGGGTTTAAAGCTGACATATCACTATGTTTCAAAATGAAATTTTCATTGGGTAAAAATGATGCAGTTTCGAGAAAGAAGCAAAGATTAAAGAGGATAAAATCACATTTTCTATTAATTAAATGAATGAAGTGCTATGTAATATACATAATAAGCTATACTATCAACAGCCTGAAGGTCACTATTAGTGAGTGATAACAGGTTTATTTTGACACAGCTGCTCTTGGCTATCGTCATTTGAGCCATAAAAAATAATTATAGCGAAGTACTAAAAGCAATCTCTTAATTGCAGGTAATCTACTTTTAGTGCTGAATGGGCGGTATAGCATTTACTGTTAGTCATCAATGTATTAAAAAATTGTATTGCGCTATATAATAACCGTAGTGAATTTGTGTGATGTAGCAGTGGGAATCTAAAGTGAACTATAAAAAAATTGATCAATTGATAACTGAAATTTTGGACCATTTGTCTACATTGACACTAAAAAATCAAGCGGTTACTCGTTTAGTTTGGCAATTAGATGCACAAACCTCCTTTCCTGGACTTTCATGGCTGTCGGCACAGCAAAGTTATCCTCAATTTTATTGGTATCAACGCACTGGTGCCGAGGAATGCAGTGCTCTTGGTATGGTGAAATCCTTTGATTCGATAGATACGGCACAAGTTTTTTTATCCCAGTATCCTGATATGCCAGAGATGCGCCTATGGGGGCTTAATGGCTGGAATGCGGTTGGAGCGGGCATTCCTGAAGAGATAAAACGCCAAGCAACTTTTTGTTTTTTGCCCCGCATTGAAATTCATCGATTACGTTCGACAATTAGTGTTAGCGTCAATATTGAGGGGGAAGAAGACCGCTTGAATGCTATTCATCTTTTACAGCAATTGAAGCCGGCTTCTCATGTGAGATTGGCATTGAATGCCAATATTACTGCACAAGAACATATTCCTACGCATGATGAATGGTGTCGTTTATTAAATTGCGCTATTGATGACATGAAGTCAGGGAAGATGGAAAAAGTGGTGATGGCAAGGGAAACAAAACTCACCTTGTCTAAACCCATTGCGGTTGCTGAGTTTTTAGCCCAAAGCCAGCAGGTGAATCATCATTGTTACCATTTTATGATGGCCTTCAACGCACAGTCAGGGTTCATCTCTTCGACTCCGGAACGTTTATATTTACGGCAAAATGAACAACTGAATTCTGAGGCCTTAGCGGGAACTGTCGCTAATGACCCTGATGACGCCGTCGCTGCGGAGTATGCTAAGTGGTTGATGGAAGATAAAAAGAACCAACACGAAAATTTAGTCGTTGTGGATGATATTTGCCAACAATTACAAGGTGCAGTGACGGGAGTTGACGTATCATCAGCAAAAGTGATCCGCTTGAGAAAAATCCAACACCTTTATCGCTCTATTGTTGCGACATTAATCAATCCTTCTGATAGCGATTGCTTACAACGTCTTCAACCTACCGCTGCCGTATGTGGTTTACCTCGCAAAGTTGCACGGCAATTTTTAGCAAGTAATGAACCCTTTTCTCGTGGCTGGTATGCAGGAACTGGCGGGTTTATTAGCTTAAATAAAAGTGAATTTGCGGTATCTCTACGTTGTGCACAAATAGAAGGTGCGCATGTCTCATTATATTCAGGTGCGGGCATTGTCAGTGGCTCAGACCCAGAGCAAGAGTGGATAGAAATTGAAAATAAAGCGGCGGGGCTTAAATCTTTGTTTGGAAATAACGAAAAACCATAAAGTTAAAATGGTTATTTTCTTTTATTTCAATTAGTTCACCAAAAATTGTTCTGAGATCAAGAAATTTATTTCAGCCAGTCTAAACTAGTTGATAACTAATAATTTGCTGAGCATATTATGTCGAATTCTGCTTTTAATCTCCGTTGGGCTGAAGTGATTATTGAAGCACTATCTCGCCACGGAATGAAACATATCTGTATTGCGCCAGGCTCTCGTTCGACGCCTTTGACTCTGGCTGCCATCAATAACGCCAAATTACATTGTCACCCCCATTTCGATGAGCGTGGTTTGGGTCATCTGGCACTTGGATTGGCAAAAGCCAGCAATGAGCCAGTAGGTGTCATTGTGACGTCAGGGACTGCGGTTGCAAACCTTTATCCATCATTGATAGAAGCTGGACTAACTGGAGAAAAAGTTATTTTTCTCACCGCAGATAGGCCCCCTGAATTGATTGATTGCGGTGCTAATCAGGCTATTCGGCAGACGCATATTTTTGCATCTCATCCTGCTCAATCATTAATGTTGCCAAGGCCGACACAAGATATTTCAGCTAAATGGTTGGTAACCGCTATTGATAATGGCATGAACCAGTTACGCCATGGTGCATTTCATATCAACTGCCCATTTGCTGAGCCACTATATGGTGATATGGATGGGGAACATGAATGGCAGAAAACCCTTGGGGAATGGTGGAATTCGAGCCACCCGTGGCTCACTGAACCGTTAACTCATTCTGTCGCTCTAGTGGCAGATTGGTATTTTTGGCGGCAAAAAAAAGGCGTTGTGCTTGCCGGTAGAATGAGTGCGAGTGAAGGGGAGCTCGTTGCTAAATGGGCTCAAGAACTCGGATGGCCAGTTATAGGTGATGTGTTATCTCAAACAGGCCAGCCATACCCTTGCGCAGATTTATGGCTTCAGCATCCCGATGCTCAACAGGTTTTAAAACATGCAGAATTAGTTGTCCAGTTTGGTTCAAGCTTAACAGGAAAACGGCTATTACAATGGCAAGCCAATTGTGAACCGCAAGAGTATTGGATTATCGACTCGATACCTCAACGGCTAGACCCAGCTAATCATAGGGGAAGAAAGTTAACCTGTTCAATTAAAGGTTGGCTGGACAACCATCCTGCACAGCCGAGAAGTTTGTGGTGTGAATCTCTGCAGACGTTAGCGCAAAAAGCCCAACACCATGTACACCAACAGTTACATGACCAGTTTTCCGAAGCGGCGGTTGCATTTCAATTGCCAGAACTACTCTCACCACGAGGTCAACTATTTGTTGGAAATAGCTTAATTGTTCGTTTGGTGGATGCACTCGCACAACTTCCATTAGGCTATCCGGTATATAGCAACCGCGGCGCAAGTGGTATTGATGGTCTGATTTCTACCATGGCGGGAGTGCAACGAGCAACAGCTCGTCCAACATTAGCTATTGTTGGGGATATTTCTGCCTTATACGATTTGAATAGTTTGGCGCTGTTGCGAGAACCTTCAGCACCGACAGTCCTAATCATCGTGAATAACAATGGCGGGCAAATTTTCTCTATGCTCCCCACACCAGACGAAGCAAGGCAAAATTATTACTGTATGCCGCAAAATGTCAGTTTCGAGCCTGCTGCGAAAATGTTTGGCTTACAATATTGTGCGCCGACAGATTGGGGAACACTAAAAAATACTGTTCAACAATTTTGGCATAGTCAGCAAGGAACATTGTTGGTGGAATTACAGGTGGCAAGCGATGAAGGCGCGCGTACTTTAAAACAGCTGCTTAATGAAGTTGTGGAATTGTAATGTTATCCGCTCATCGACATCATTCTACCTCATCGGCTCCTTGGATCATTTGGTTGCATGGTTTGTTAGGCAGTGCGGATGACTGGTCACCCGTGATTGATCAAACACGGACTTTTCCATCATTAGCTGTGGATTTGCCAGGTCATGGCGGTTCTCATTCAGAGCCATGCCAGAGTTTTTCACATTTTGATCAACAACTCAGCGAGCTTTTACAGTATCATCAAATTAATGAATACTACTTGGTTGGCTATTCACTCGGTGCTCGGCTCGCAATGCATTTTGCCTGTCACTATCAGCCTAACGGGCTATTAGGTTTAGTAATTGAAGGCGGGAATGTGGGGTTAGCCAATGAACAAGAACGTGTTGCTCGAGCTGCTAATGATGAGGCATGGGCGCAACGTTTTCGTTCAGAACCCATTGAAAAAGTGTTAGATGACTGGTATCAACAAACTGTATTTGCTGATTTGTCGGCCACTCAGCGCCAACAGTTAATTCAGTTACGTGGACAAAATAACCCGCACAGCATTGCTGCTATGCTAGAAAACACATCATTAGCAAAGCAACCTTTTTTGGCGGACAAATTGCATCAATTAATCTGCCCTTATCGTTATTTTTGTGGCGAAAAGGATCAAAAGTTTCGAAGCGTTTCGCAACAATATGTTTTGCCGTTAACGCTGATTGAAAATGCAGGGCATAATGCACATCGGGAAAACCCCATGGGCTTTGCAACTGCACTACACCATTTTTTATCACACTGTGGTTAAAGGAATCTGATAATGATTTATCCAAGCGAAGAAAAATTATACGCACCAATTGAATGGCAAGATTGCTCTACAGGGTTTGAAGATATTCGCTATCATAAATCTCCTGAAGGAATTGCTAAAATTACGATTAACCGTCCAGAAGTGCGTAATGCTTTTCGTCCACAAACCGTGAAAGAAATGATCCAAGCACTGTCAGATGCACGTTATGATGACCACATTGGTACTATCATTCTAACGGGTGAGGGCGAAAAAGCTTTCTGTGCAGGCGGCGACCAAAAAATCCGTGGTGACTACGGCGGGTACCGTGATGAAAGCGGTACGCATCACCTTAACGTATTAGATTTTCAACGCCAAATTCGGACTTGCCCAAAACCTGTGGTTGCGATGGTCGCAGGTTTCTCAATTGGTGGTGGCCATGTGTTACATATGATGTGTGACCTGACTATTGCTGCGGATAACGCAATATTTGGTCAAACTGGGCCAAAAGTCGGTTCATTTGATGGCGGCTGGGGCGCATCCTATATGGCGCGTATTGTTGGACAGAAAAAGGCGCGTGAAATCTGGTTTTTATGCCGCCAATACAATGCACAAGAAGCATTAGATATGGGCTTGGTTAACACAGTTGTCCCATACGCAGATCTTGAAAAAGAAACCGTGCGTTGGTGCCGTGAAATGCTAGAAAATAGCCCAATGGCATTACGTTGCTTAAAAGCGGCATTAAATGCGGATTGTGATGGTCAGGCTGGCCTGCAAGAATTAGCCGGTAATGCCACTATGCTGTTCTATATGACAGATGAAGGGCAAGAAGGTCGTAATGCCTTTAATGAAAAACGTGCTCCAGACTTCTCTAAATATAAGCGTAATCCATAATGCGTAAAGCCCGTATTTATTCGTTCAGCCTGCCAATGGAGGCAGGCGTTATCCTTCGTTATCAGCGACTAAAAACTCGTGATGGGCTTTTAGTGTGTTTACAAGATGGGGATAATGAAGGTTGGGGAGAAATTTCGCCTCTACCTGAATTCAGTCGTGAAACATTAGAAGAAGCAACCGCCGAAACTATTAAGCGAATGAATGAATGGGTGAAAGAAGGCAAAATTTCTAATAGTCTACTACCCTCTGTTGCTTTTGGTTGTAGCTGTGCTCTAGCGGAGTTAACAGGGGAGCTACCGAAAGAGGCTGATTATCGCAAAGCACCACTGTGCAGTGGTGACCCTGATGACCTCATTTTGAGCCTTGATGCAATGGAAGGCGAAAAGGTTGCAAAGGTAAAAGTTGGGCTCTATGAAGCTGTGCGTGATGGCATGGTGGTTAACTTATTACTAGAGGCCGTTCCAGAACTGAAACTGCGCTTGGATGCGAATCGCAGTTGGACTCGAACAAAAGCTGACGGTTTTGCTAAATATGTTAACCCAGATTACCGTGACCGTATCGCATTCTTAGAAGAGCCGTGCAAAACCCGTGAAGAGTCACTGCAATTTGCAGCGGATACCGGCATTAGTATCGCTTGGGATGAAAGTGTACGAGAAGAAGGCTTTATGGTTGAGGCGCAGGAAGGCGTTTCTGCGATTGTAATTAAACCAACACTGACAGGCAGCTTATCTTATTGCCGCTACTTAGTAGAAGAAGCGCATCGCTTAGGATTACAAGCCGTGATCAGTTCATCCATTGAAAGTAGCTTTGGTTTAACGCAACTTGCTCGTGTAGCACATTGGCTAACGCCAAATACCATTCCAGGCTTAGATACGGTATCACTTATTCAATCTCAATTGATACGGCCTTGGCCTCAATGTGATATTCCGCTCCAGCAGTTAGATGATTTAACGCTTGTATGGCAGAACTAGATAACTTTAAAGATTGGCCTTGGCAACACTGGGCCAATCTTCGTCCCAATGCGATCGCCCTTGTAACTGAGTCCCAAAGTATGACTTGGGAAAGCGTAAGCCAACAAGTTACTGACCTTAAAACTTACTTTTTAATGCAAGGTGTAACACAAGGGCAGTGTATCGTTTTGCGTGGGAAAAATTCAGTTGAATTATTATTGAGTCAACTGGCACTTATTGCGTGTGGCGCTCGTGTCTTACCGTTAAATCCCCGCCTCCCAGAACGGTTATTAGCAGAATTACTGCCTCATCTTAATGTTAGCGCAGCCATTGATTTTACTGATGAATCAAATTTATTAGCTAATTATCGCCATTTAGATTATCAACTCTATTATCATTTTATTGGTGATGAAAAGGTTGCTCCGGTTGTTTTTCAAGAGGCTATTCAGCAGCCTGCTACTCTGATTTTAACATCGGGGTCGACAGGTCTACCTAAAGCCGCCGTTCACAGTGTTGCAGCTCACCTCAATAGCGCTGCCGGTGTTGTTAATATGATGAATTACCAGCAAGATGATTGTTGGTTACTCTCGCTGCCGTTATTCCATGTATCTGGTCAGGGTATTGTTTGGCGTTGGCTTTTGCAAGGCGGCGCACTTGCGGTAAAAAATATCCCTTTAGCCCAGGCATTACATGGGGTGACTCATGCCTCTTTGGTGCCGACCCAGCTATGGCGTTTATTGAATGATAACTCAATGGCGAATATCGCGTTGAAAGCTGTTTTATTGGGCGGAGCCAGTATCCCTTCAACACTCACGGACTTGGCACAACAACATGGAATTGCGTGTTGGAGTGGCTATGGGATGACAGAAATGGCTTCTACAGTTTGTGCTAAACGGGCAGATGGCAAGAAAGGCGTTGGTTTACCCTTAAAAGGTAAGCAAATTCGTCTTGTGGGTGGTGAAATTCAAATCCAATCAGACAGCCAAGCGCTTGGTTATTGGTTTGATGGGCAAATTCACCCTTTAAATTGCCTAGATAACTGGTTTAAAACCAACGATAAAGGAGCATTTATTGATGGCGAGTATCAGATCCTTGGTCGTTTAGATAATTTATTTATCAGTGGTGGGGAATGTGTTCAACCAGAAGATATCGAGTCAGTCATCAATTCATACCCTGATATCAGCCAAAGTTTTATTATCCCCATTGATGATGTGCAATTTGGGCAACGCCCTGTCGCGGTTATTGAAGCAAATGAGTCCGTAGGTTTACATCAGCTGGCGGATTGGCTAAAAGATAAACTCGCACCATACCAATATCCTATGGCCTTTTATTATTTAGACCCTGAATTGAAAGCTGGGGGAATAAAAGTGTCGAGACAACAAGTGAAAAAGTGGTTGTTAGCTAGAATGCAGGAATAGGGTGAAATAGTGGTGGGGTTATCCCCACCACTTAATAAATTACACTATTTTAGTGCTTTTAATGCTTTTTCAACACCAGCGCCGTATTCTGGGTGAACTTGTTTAAATAACTCGATTTGGCGCACTTGAGTGGCTTCTGTCGCGTCAATCAGTTCGCCCGCAATACGTTTAAACATACGTTGGTGCTCGGCATCATCTAATAACTCATATAATGCACGTGGTTGGCTGAAGTAATCTTGGTCTTCGCGGTGATCCCAATGGTCAGCGGCACCTTCAATAGATAATGGCGGTTCGCTAAAGTCAGGTTGCTCTTGGAATAAGCCGGCTTCATTTGGCTCATAGGTCACATGGTTGCCGCTATTACCGTCAACGCGCATTGCGCCATCACGGTGGTAATTATGGAATGGGCAACGTGGGGCATTCACTGGGATTTGGTGGTGGTTAACCCCAAGGCGATAACGATGGGCATCTCCATAGGAGAATAAACGGCCTTGTAACATTCTATCTGGTGAGAAGCCAATACCCGGAACCACGTTAGCAGGGCTAAACGCCGCTTGTTCTACATCAGCAAAATAGTTGTCTGGGTTACGATTAAGTTCAAAATAACCGACATCAATTAATGGATAATCTTTGTGCGGCCAAACTTTGGTTAAGTCAAATGGGTTATAAGGAACTTGAGAGGCCTCTTTCTCTGGCATAATTTGCACTTGCAAATTCCAGCGTGGGAAATCCCCTTTCTCAATGGATTCAAACAGATCGCGTTGTGAACTTTCTCTATCTTTACCGACTAATTGCTCTGCTTGTTCATCAGACAGATTCTGAATACCTTGTTGGCAACGGAAATGGAATTTAACCCAGAAGCGTTCATTATTACTGTTGATGAAACTATAAGTGTGGCTACCAAACCCGTGCATATGACGGTAACTTTGTGGTATACCACGGTCACTAGCATCAATGGTTAACTGGTGTAAAGATTCTGGTAACTGAGAGAAAAAGGCCCATTTATGTTCCATTGTACGCAGGTTAGAGCGAGGGTCGCGCTTAACTACGTGGTTTAAATCAGGGAATTTTAATGGGTCGCGGAAATAGAACACAGGGGTGTTGTTACCCACCATATCCCAGTTGCCTTCTTCAGTATAAAATTTTAATGCGAAACCACGAATATCACGTTCTGCGTCGGCAGCCCCGCGCTCACCTGCAACGGTAGAGAAGCGAGCAAACATTTCAGTTTTTTTCCCTATTTCAGAGAAAATTTTTGCGCGAGTATAGCGGCTAATATCATGAGTTACAGTAAACGTACCGAAAGCGCCAGAACCTTTTGCGTGCATGCGTCTTTCAGGGATCACTTCACGGTCAAAATGGGCAAGTTTCTCTAAAAACCAAACATCCTGTAATAACATTGGGCCACGTTTACCTGCTGTCATCACATTATTATTATTGGCGACCGGGGCGCCTGAGGCGGTAGTAAGGCCTTTCTTTTTCATCACAATGCTCCTTTGTTTGGATTAATGGACTACACAAACCTAACTAATAAGTTAATATTTTGTAAAAAATAAAAAACAGGACTACAATAAACTTGTAATTCAGTATAGTTATTATGGAATTGATTATCTAATTAATATAACCAATTACTGTGATTACCCGTGAAAAAAACGGTATTCATCGCACTTTTTCGCACTAAAATTTTTGATTTGTGAAATTTTGTAATGAATAAAGTCGGCTTTTATAAAGGCTATAGCGTAAATCTAGGTAAGAATGGCTGAAAATAGGGTGAAATTCGCGTAGTATCCATAGGTAATAATATCAAGAGGATAAAATAATGCGCAAACTATTATTATTAGCAGCAGCGATGTCACCATTGTTCGTAGGTACTGCCCATGCAGTTTCAGTCAGTGCACAAGCGGGTGAACATTTTACTGAGCTGTCTGCAGGGTTAGGTAACCAAAATGCAGGGTTAGCATTTAATGGTTCTTGGGCTCGTAGTGACCATGATGGGCAAACGGGTAGTATTGGTGCCACATTTGGTTTACCTGTTGGGCCTTTCTCTGCATTTGTCGGGGGTAAAGGGTTATATTTATCACCGGATCACAATAGTAGTGGTGCTGCATTAGCGGTTGGTGGTGGGTTAAATTGGCAGGCTATGCCTTCATTAAATATTTATGGTGAAGCCTATGGTGCTCCTGAGTCATTGACCTCAGGTAGCAAGTCTTATGTCGAAGCGAAAGCGGGTGCACGTTATACCGTATTTAAACCTTTATCTATTGATGCAGGTTATCGCTTGATTGAAATGAAAGGGACTCATGGCAATAGTAGCGATAAAGTTGCCGATGGCTGGTATGTAGGGGCTGGCCTTTCATTCTAAGATTGTTAAATTTATCATTTATTAGATTTAACCGTTTGAATCTCGAAAAAACCGCCAAATACTACGTTTGGCGGTTTTTTTATATCTTTAGAATATTATTAATAAGCGAATAGTTTAGCCAACGTTTGGTAAAAATCCGGCAACAATCGAAAATTGGATAGCGATTACTGCCACACCACATGCCAACACTAAGGCTAAAATAGGTGTACCGCCTTTAACTTGATACCCACCTTGAGTTTCTAATTTACGTACACGTAGGGTTAACAGTGCAGGAATAATCAGTGCTAAGACTGAGAGCGCGACAGCGGCATAAGTTAATGCTTGTACGAAACTACTAAAGAATAGGGCGGCCAATAATGGCGGAACAAAGGTAAGCAAGCCTGTTTGTGCACGACCGATAAAATGGTTGCTACGCTTGAACAAATCTGCGAGGTAATCAAATAAGCCCAATGCAACACCTAAGAAAGACGTGGCTAACGCTAAATCCATAAATAGGCTGACGGCAATATTGACTCGAGGTGTAGCAACAACATCGCGAATTGCGGTGAGTAACCCATTAAGGCCAGACTCCTGCGCTAGGATCCCGATAAAGGTGTGTGATGGAATAGAACCTAACGTAGCGATTTGCCATAGAATATAAGCTACTAAAGGAATTGCGCTTCCGGTAATGAAAATCATACGTAATTTACGTACATCTCCATTCATATAGTTAACTAAACTCGGTACGCTACCATGGAAACCAAAAGAGGTAAAAATAACGGGCACTGCGGCCAAAACAAGGCCTTTTTCAATCGGCATAGTGCTTAAGTTTACCGCTTCAGCATGTGGCATCATCACAACGAGCATGATGACCAAAAAAATCGTTTTTGCTGTAAATAAAATACGGTTAATAAAATCGACTGAATGTGTGCCAATGCACACGACTGCACCACCAATAATAGTAAATGCGATAATGGCAGTGTTGGTTGAAATGTTAATTCCCCACCAAGAAGACAGGCTATCTGAAATTAATACGCCTGCACCACCTATGTAAGCGGTTGTTAATGCGTACATTAATAGCAGCATACTGAGCCCAGTCACTATTTGGCCAACAGGACCCAGATATTTTTTAGCGACGGAGCCTAGGCCCATATTTGCAGGGTTATGCTGATACACTTCGACTAATAGTAATGAGGTATAACTCATTAACATCCATAATCCAACAAGCAAGCAAACGATGCCTGTGAAACCGACTCCTGCAGCGGCAAGTGGCATTGCCAACATCCCTGCACCTATTGTTGTCCCTGCAACGATTAACACACTGCCAAGCGTACGATTCTTCACAAGTTCCTCTGATTGAATTTCAATAATTAACAAGTGATGCAGATTATGCGATCGAAAGTTCGCTGTCAAATGTAAATTACAGCTGGTGTAATTATAAGTTTACACTGATAATCAAGTAGATAGCGAAACTAAAGACAATAATCAGGGTTAATTAAGTGAAGAAAAAATGATGATTTATAGTGACTAAAGGTAAATTTAAATGGGGTGATTTGTTAAAAAAGGTGTGGTAATTAGTTGATTTTTATTAAAATGGCAGCTAACTGTACAGTATGTCAGTTACTTAATGTAAATTATGTGATGAGGTCAAAATAAAAGCATAAAAAATAAAACTAAATTGATTTTGAAGTTATCATAAATCAAATTAATGCTTGAAAATCATCCCGATAATATATGCAAACATATATATAAAGGATGGAACTATGGACTTTATGATTCAACTCGCCATTATCCTTGTTTGCTTATTCTATGGAGCAAAAAAAGGGGGAATGGCACTCGGGCTATTAGGTGGTGTTGGCCTAGTTATCTTAGTTTTTGGTTTTGGTTTACCGCCTGGAAAACCGCCTGTTGATGTTATGCTTGTTATCATTGCTGTTGTTGCCGCATCAGCGACGTTACAAGCATCAGGCGGTTTAGATGTCATGCTGCAAATTGCAGAACGACTACTGCGGAAAAACCCTAAGTACATTTCTATTGTGGCACCTTTTGTGACATGTATCTTAACCATTTTGTGTGGTACAGGGCATGTGGTATATACGATTTTACCTATCATCTACGATGCGGCGATTAAAAATAATATCCGTCCAGAAAGACCGATGGCCGCGAGTAGTATTGGCGCGCAAATGGGGATTATCGCCAGTCCGGTTTCAGTCGCGGTTGTTTCACTAGTAGCAATGCTAAATGGTGTGACAATCAATGGTAAGTCACTCGAATTTTTGGATTTATTAGCAATTACTATCCCATCAACGTTAATTGGTATTTTAGCTATTGGTATTTTCAGTTGGTTTAGAGGTAAAGATCTCGATAAAGACCCTGTATTCCAAGAGTTTATCTCAGTCCCTGAAAACCATGATTATGTTTATGGTGACAGTGTGACACTGCTAAATACAAAGTTACCGAAAATTAACTGGGTCGCGATGTGGATTTTTTTAGCCTCTATCGCAGTTGTTG
Source organism: Providencia sp. PROV255 (assembly GCF_028478065.1). Lineage (NCBI taxonomy): Bacteria > Pseudomonadati > Pseudomonadota > Gammaproteobacteria > Enterobacterales > Morganellaceae > Providencia > Providencia sp. PROV255. Next base: position 281,093 of record NZ_JAMPMI010000005.1, read on the forward strand.
CACTACTTGGCGCATTCTCTGAACTAAGGCCGTTAGTTAATGGTAAGCCGTTATCTATGGTTTTAGTCATCCAGATGTTTATGTTATTAGCGGGTGCGCTAATTATCATTATCTGTAAGACCAATCCTGGGCAAATTTCAAAGAATGAAGTATTCCGTTCAGGGATGATTGCTATCGTGGCGGTGTATGGTATCGCTTGGATGGCGGAAACCATGTTCGGCGCACACATGGATGAAATTAAAGGAACGTTAGGTTCTTTAGTGAAAGATTTCCCTTGGGCTTATGCTGTCATCTTGTTATTAGTTTCTAAGTTTGTTAACTCTCAAGCCGCTGCACTAGCCGCTGTTGTGCCAATTGCATTAGGTATTGGTGTTGACCCTGCCTATATTATCGCTTCTGCGCCTGCGTGTTATGGTTACTACATTTTACCGACTTATCCAAGTGATCTTGCGGCAATTCAATTTGACCGTTCTGGAACAACGCGTATTGGTAAATTTGTTATCAACCACAGTTTCATTCTTCCGGGGTTAATTGGGGTGGGCGTGTCTTGTGTGTTTGGCTGGGTATTTGCAGGTTTATATGGTTATTTATAATCAATAAAGTAAGTGAATAAAAAGTGATTGCACAGGTAACGGATAAACCGCTGTGCAATCACCTATTTTAGATTAACCGATTTCAATATCCGATAGCGGATGGCAGCAGCAGGGAAGGATCTCTCCATCTTGTACAAATGCGATGGGTTTTTGTTTATAACCCACTTTACCATGCAATAATGTCACTCGGCACGAACCGCAGTAACCTTCACGACATTGATATTCTACAGGAATACGGCTGTCTTCTAAGGCTTCCAGCAAACAGGAGTGAACTTCGGTATGGTAGGGGACTTGAACACCCTGCGTTAACCGCAGGGTGATTTTATGGCTTGCCATACTTACAGTTCGAAGTCGCTCAAATCGTCGGTATCGACTTGAGAGTCAATTTGGCCGACTAAATAAGAACTCACTTCAACCTCTTGAGGCGCAACTTGTACGTTATCAGACACCAACCATGCGTTGATCCATGGAATTGGGTTTGAACGTGCTTCAAATGGCAATTTCAGGCCAACAGCTTGCATGCGAATGTTAGTAATATATTCAACATATTGGCATAAAATATCTTTATTTAAACCAATCATAGAGCCTTCGCTGAATAAATAGTCAGCCCACTCTTTTTCTTGCTCTGCTGCTTGAACGAACAGGTCATAACACTCTTGTTCGCACTCTGCCGCGATTTCGGCCATTTCTGGGTCATCTTGCCCTGAGCGCAACAGGTTCAACATGTGTTGTGTTCCAGTTAAGTGCAGCGCTTCATCACGTGCGATTAGCTTGATGATTTTAGCATTTCCTTCCATCAGTTCGCGTTCAGCAAACGCAAATGAACAGGCAAAGCTAACATAGAAACGGATGGCTTCGAGCGCATTGACGCTCATTAGGCACAGATACAGCTGTTTCTTCAATTGACGTAGAGAAACAGTGACTTGTTTGCCGTTACAAGTATGCGTGCCTTCACCAAACATATGATAGTAATTGGTCATTTCGATCAGGTCATCGTAAAAACCAGAAATATCTTTAGCACGTTTTAAAATTTCTTCATTTTCAACGATATCGTCAAAAATAATGGCTGGGTCATTCACAATATTACGAATAATGTGTGTATATGAACGTGAGTGGATAGTTTCAGAAAACGCCCACGTTTCAACCCAAGTTTCCAGTTCAGGAATCGAAATCAGCGGCAATAATGCCACATTAGGGCTGCGGCCCTGAATAGAGTCCAGCAGCGTTTGGTATTTCAGATTACTGATAAAAATATGTTTTTCGTGATCTGGCAACGCGTTATAGTCAATACGGTCGCGAGATACGTCAACTTCTTCAGGGCGCCAGAAAAACGACAATTGTTTTTCAATCAGCTTTTCAAAAATAGGGTACTTTTGCTGATCATAGCGTGCCACGTTAACTGGTTGGCCGAAAAACATCGGCTCCAGCATTTGGTCATTTTTTTTCTGTGAAAATGTTGTATATGTATGTGACATAACAATTCCTATTAAATTTTACACGCGCCGCCTTCGCAATCGGAATCCGCTGACTCAACAACTTCTTCCAGATCGCCCTGAACATCTTCCGCCCCATCGCGGGTGTTGTGGTAGTAAAGTGTTTTCACACCAAACTTATAGGCGAGCAATAAATCTTTTAGCAATTGGTTCATTGGTACTTTGCCGCTCTCAAAACGAGTCGGGTCATAGTTTGTGTTAGCAGAAATCGACTGGTCGATAAATTTCTGCATGATACCAACGAGTTGTAAATAGCCACTGTTTGAAGGCATTTGCCATAGTAGCTCGTATGCGCCTTTCAGATTTTCGTAATCTGGCACTACTTGACGCAAAATACCATCTTTAGAGGCTTTAATACTGATATAACCACGTGGTGGTTCAATACCATTGGTTGCGTTAGAAATCTGTGATGATGTCTCTGAAGGCATCAATGCAGACAGAGTCGAGTTACGCAGACCATGTTGTTTAATATCTTGGCGTAAAGCTTCCCAATCGTAATGCAATGGTTCATTAGTTAACTTATCGAGCTCTTTTTTATAGGTATCGATAGGTAAAACGCCTTGTGCATAAGTTGTTTCATTGAACCATGGGCAAGCACCTTGCTCTTTTGCTAACTCATTCGAGGCTTTTAATAGATAATACTGAATGGCTTCGAATGTTTTGTGCGTTAAGTTGTTCGCACTACCGTCAGAATAACGAACACCGTGCTTCGCGAGATAATAAGCGTAGTTAATCACCCCAATACCGAGTGTACGACGCCCCATTGAGCCTTGCTTCGCCGCAATGATTGGGTAATCTTGGTAGTCAAGCAGTGCATCAAGAGCACGAACAGCTAATATTGCCAGCTCTTCTAATTCATCTAGGCTATCAATCGCCCCTAAGTTAAATGCCGATAATGTACACAGCGCAATTTCACCGTTCTCGTCATTAATGTTATTTAATGGCTTAGTTGGCAGTGCAATTTCTAAACATAAGTTTGACTGACGAACAGGGGCAACCTGTGGGTCAAATGGGCTATGTGTATTACAGTGGTCAACGTTTTGAATATAGATTCGGCCAGTAGACGCACGTTCTTGCATCATTAATGAAAATAGCTCAACCGCTTTAACACTGGATTTGCGAATATTTTCATCTTGTTCGTATTTCACATATAAACGTTCAAATTCGTCTTGATCAGCGAAAAATGCATCATAAAGACCTGGAACGTCTGATGGACTGAATAATGTAATATCTTGGTTTTTAATCAAACGCTCATACATTAACTTGTTGAGTTGCACACCGTAATCCATATGGCGAACACGGTTACCTTCAACCCCACGATTATTTTTCAGTACCAATAAACTTTCAACTTCAAGGTGCCAAATAGGGTAGAACAAGGTTGCAGCACCACCACGAACGCCACCTTGCGAACAAGATTTCACCGCAGTTTGGAAGTGTTTATAGAACGGAATACAACCAGTGTGGAACGCTTCACCACCACGAATTGGGCTGCCTAATGCACGAATGCGGCCTGCATTTACCCCAATACCTGCACGCTGTGAGACATATTTCACAATTGCGCTTGAAGTGGCATTGATGGAATCTAAGCTGTCACCACACTCAATCAGTACACAAGAGCTGAATTGACGTGTAGGAGTACGTACCCCCGCCATAATTGGCGTAGGTAATGAAATTTTGAATGTTGAAACGGCGTCATAGAAACGGCGAATATAATCGAGACGCGTCTCTTTTGGGTAATGTGAAAACAGGCAAGCAGCAACTAAAATGTATAAAAACTGTGCGCTTTCATAAATTTCACCGGTAACACGGTTTTGAACTAAATATTTTCCTTCAAGCTGTTTTACCGCAGCATAGGAAAAATTCATATCACGCCAATGGTCTATAAAGCTATCCATTTGCTCGAACTCTGCTTCAGAGTAGTCTTCCAGCAAATGCTTGTCATATTTCCCCATTTCGACGAGGTGTTTAACATGCTTATATAATGCAGGCGGTTCAAACTGGCCATAGGCTTTCTTGCGTAAGTTAAAAATAGCAAGACGTGCAGCTAAGTATTGGTAATCAGGTGTATCACCCGTAATTAAATCTGCTGCTGCTTTGATCATCGTTTCGTGAATGTCAGAAGTTCTGATCCCATCATAAAACTGAATCTGTGAACGTAACTCCACTTGAGAAACGGATACGTTACTTAGGCCTTCCGCGGCCCAGGTTATTACCTTGTGGATTTTGTCGAGATCAATGCGTTCTTTATGTCCATCACGCTTTGTGACTAACAGACTCTGGTTCATGAGCAAGTACACCTTGGTTGAACTACAAATGGGTTAAAAAAACATAAAAAAGCTCATGGTGTAATGCCATGAGGCTAGTAGTGTTATGTTTGCTTGTACCACTATATGTAGTAGTTTGTTTAGAATACCATAACAAGATAATGTTAATATGTGATTTTATCAAGTGAACAAATTAGAGGGATCTTGTGGATAACTGGTTGGATAAGAAAACAGATCATGTCGGTAAGCTGCATGGTAAAAGGCATTAATAAAAAAAATGCTTCCGACATGAGGACTAAAATAAATTTTGTAAACTGCGATCGTTTGCTGCTTTCTTAAACGTACTGCTTGTGATTTATTCTTTTCACGACTGAATGACTATTCGCTCACAGTATGCAGCATATAATTTACATCAACATTTGGCCCTAGCCAGAATTTATCCGTTAATGGGTTGAAGTGTAACCCTATGATATGTTTATCTTTCAGTGGTGTTCCGTCAATCCAGCCAATTAACTCAGAAGGGCGAATAAATTTGTTGGCATCATGAGTCCCTTTAGGCACGATTTTCATAATATATTCAGCGGCGACAACAGCCATTAACCATGCTTTTTTGTTACGGTTAATGGTTGAAAAAATCACGTGTCCACCCGGTTTCACTAATTTAGCGCAAGCTCTAACGACAGACTGAGGGTCCGGAACATGTTCAAGCATCTCCATACATGTGACAACATCATAGGCTTGAGGGTGCTTGTCTGCGTGCTGTTCGACGGTTTCTTGGACATATTCAACCGGAATACCGGACTCAAGAGAATGTAAGCGTGCGACCATTAAGGGTTCAGCCCCCATATCAAGGCCGGTGACTTCTGCACCTTCACGCGCCATACTTTCGGATAAAATGCCACCGCCACAACCAACATCAAGAATTTTTTTACCGAAAACACCGTCTACACGCTGCATAATATAACCTAAACGTAAAGGGTTGATGCGGTGTAGTGGGGCAAATTCACCTTCTAAGTCCCACCAACGCGAAGCGATGGACTCAAATTTCTCGATCTCTTGCTTATCGACGTTAAGGTACGTTGGGGTTTGGGTGTCATTCATACAAAGAAGCTCCTATTTTTAACCTATTCCCTAAAGCCTATTAACGATAATTATATTTAAACTATGTTCAGTAGGGGGAGATAGCGGTCCGATAAGAATTGATGGCTAAAATATAAACAACAATGCAATTATTGCAGTTATTAATTGATAAACCCTCAAGTTTCGGACACATAAACTTAATTTTCCGCTATTATACATAGCTTGGAAGACAAATACCCGTCTCTTATTTTTATTAAATTGGCGAATTGTGGTATAGTTCTACTCTTTGAATCCGAAGTTATGAGGGACAGTGGTTCCATGAGCGAGATTGCCAGAGAAATCACACCAGTTAATATCGAAGAAGAGCTTAAAAGTTCGTATTTGGATTATGCAATGTCCGTTATTGTCGGCCGTGCACTTCCAGATGTTCGAGATGGACTGAAGCCAGTACACCGCAGAGTACTGTTTGCGATGAATGTATTGGGAAATGATTGGAATAAACCCTATAAAAAATCTGCCCGTATTGTTGGGGACGTCATCGGTAAATACCATCCACATGGTGATAGCGCTGTTTACGAGACAATCGTTCGTCTAGCACAGCCTTTCTCAATGCGTTACATGCTGGTTGATGGTCAGGGAAACTTCGGTTCAGTTGACGGAGACTCCGCAGCGGCAATGCGTTATACGGAAATCCGTATGGCGAAAATTGCCCATGAGCTACTGGCTGACCTTGAAAAAGAAACCGTTGATTTCGTTCCAAACTATGATGGAACAGAGCAAATTCCTGAAGTTATGCCGACGAAAATCCCCAACCTTTTGGTTAATGGGTCGTCAGGTATTGCTGTTGGGATGGCAACCAATATTCCACCTCACAATTTAGGGGAAGTGATTAATGGTTGTCTTGCCTATATAGAAGATGAAGACATCAGTATTGAAGGCTTAATGGAGCACATTCCAGGGCCTGACTTCCCTACAGCGGCGATTATCAACGGCCGTCGTGGGATTATTGATGCATATCGTACAGGGCGTGGCAAGGTCTATATCCGTGCAAGCGCTGAAGTGGAAGTCGATGAGAAAAATGGTCGTGAAACCATTATTGTCAGCGAAATCCCTTATCAAGTGAATAAAGCTCGCTTGATTGAAAAAATTGCAGAATTAGTTAAAGACAAACGCGTTGAGGGTATCAGTGCACTGCGTGACGAGTCGGATAAAGACGGTATGCGCATTGTTATTGAAGTTAAACGCGATGCGGTGGGTGAAGTTGTACTAAACAACTTATATTCATTGACCCAATTGCAAGTTTCTTTTGGTATCAATATGGTAGCTCTACATCAAGGGCAACCCAAAATACTGAATTTAAAAGATATCATTGCTGCTTTTGTGCGTCACCGTCGTGAAGTTGTCACTCGTCGTACGATTTTTGAATTACGCAAAGCGCGTGACCGTGCTCATATCCTTGAAGCACTAGCAATCGCTCTGGCTAATATTGACCCAATTATTGAACTGATCCGTAAAGCACCAACGCCTGCCGAAGCAAAAGCAGGGCTAATTGCACGCTCTTGGGATCTGGGTAATGTTGCTGCGATGCTAGAACGCGCGGGTGATGACGCCGCTCGTCCTGAGTGGTTAGAGCCTCAGTTTGGTGTGCATGAAGGGCAATATTTCCTGACTGAACAACAAGCCCAAGCTATTTTGGACTTACGCCTCCAAAAATTAACGGGCCTTGAGCACGAAAAATTACTGGAAGAGTACCGTGAACTTCTAGTGCAAATTGAAGCTTTACTGTTTATTTTACGCAGCCCTGAACGTTTGATGGAAGTGATTCGCGAAGAGTTAGAAATTATTCGTGATACTTACAACGACCCTCGTCGTACAGAAATTACAGAAAATACCGCAGACATCAATATTGAAGATTTGATCAACCAAGAAGATGTAGTGGTGACATTATCTCATCAAGGTTATGTGAAATATCAGCCTCTGTCTGATTACGAAGCACAGCGCCGTGGTGGTAAAGGTAAGTCTGCGGCAAGAACTAAAGACGAAGACTTCATTGAACGATTATTGGTCGCCAATACACATGACACCATCTTGTGTTTCTCAAGCCGTGGTCGGTTATATTGGATGAAAGTTTACCAATTACCAGAAGCGAGCCGTGGCGCTCGTGGTCGCCCAATTGTTAACTTATTACCACTAGAACAAGATGAGCGTATTACGGCCATCTTACCTGTACGTGAATATGAAGAGGGTTACAACGTCTTCATGGCAACGGCGAGTGGTACTGTGAAGAAAACGCCTTTACAAGAGTTTAGTCGCCCAAGAAGTGCCGGTATTATTGCGGTGAACTTGAATGACGGTGATGAACTGATTGGTGTTGATTTAACAGATGGTTCAAACGAAGTCATGCTGTTTTCAGCTCAGGGTAAAGTTGTGCGCTTCGCTGAAGATGCCGTTCGTCCTATGGGACGTACCGCAACAGGTGTACGTGGTATTAAATTAATGGATAACGACAAAGTCGTTTCTTTGATTATTCCACGTGGAGAAGGGCATATCTTAACTGTGACAGAAAATGGTTACGGTAAACGTACTGAAGAAGCTGAATACCCAACTAAATCTCGTGCAACTCAAGGGGTTATCTCCATTAAAGTGAGTGAGCGAAACGGGAATGTAGTTGGCGCGATTCAGGTTGATGAAACAGACCAAATCATGATGATCACGGATGCCGGCACATTAGTTCGTACACGGGTGTCTGAAGTGAGCGTAGTTGGCCGTAATACTCAAGGTGTTACCTTGATTAGAACCGCTGAAGATGAAAAAGTTGTTGGTTTGCAGCGCGTTGCTGAAACAGATGACGATGAAAACAATGATGATGAGATTGCAAATGAAAACACTGAAGAAAATGGTGTTGATGATGCAAATATCGACGATCAAGAGTAATCATCGCGTTTAATTTAATGAACGGGTAGCGTAATTAGCTGCCCGTTTTAGTTTCTAACCTTAATGTCTTAATTTTAATACTTTTCATGTTAGTCGCTTTTTTATCATGTAATCGAGTATAATTAGCGGTCATAGTATCGAATATACAGGAAAGCGCTTGAGATATTTACCCTCGTTTAAAACATCACTTAGACTTTCTCGGGATTTATTTCGTATCCTCGGCTTGATGTTGTGGGGTATGGGCGTTTTTATTACTTTATTCTTCCTTTATTCGCAATTTAATGAATACAAATCGGACATTCGTCAACAGTTCTATTCGGGTTATGAAAACCTGCAAGCCTATATTCAACAAACCGGAGCGACACTTAATTCTATCCAGTCAATGACTGAGCTATATCGAGTAAAGCTACAAGAATCGACAGAAGTAAAGAATCTTCCAAGTAAATTTCTCGAATTACCGAACGCATCTAATTACTCTTTCTATAAATTAACGCCGAATACGGATTGTGATTATTTTAGGGATAGAGCAGAGAATTACTTGCAGGCTTTTGAACAACTGAATTACTTTTGGAAAGAGAGTATTGCTGCACCTCAAGCTTTAAACCATGTCTTTTTAGTTGGTTCAAGAAGTTATTGTATGGTGGATTATCCGATCCGCTCAACAATATCTGATATCGAAATACTCAAAAAAGTCAGCTATGAAAGTGTGCGGACTTACCAAGGCTTGAGGTTACAAGGAAAAGAGCGCAATTTATTTACAATTATGCATGGTGCACAGCCAGATTATGGGCAAGTTTACTTAATTCAGGCAATCAAGCACGATAACATGCTGCCTGCGTTTATTGGGTTAGAACGTTCAATTAACTTGAATCAATTCAATATACGCCGAAATAAAGCTATCGAAATACTAATAATTAACGACTATAACCAGCCTGTTTTATATTCTCCTATCGATATCAACCCTAAGAGCTCAGCGTTACTCAATATTTCAGAGCCTTCATTCTTTGGTTTTAACTCAGATTATTCAAAATTAATCTTCAAAAAACGCTTACTGCCCTCTCAAATTACGGTCATTTTCTCCATTGCGACGTCTGAAATATTAACTAGTTTAGAAAATACTATTTTTTACGGTATTGTCCTTAATATTTTTACGGGTGGGCTAATTTTCTTTTTAATTTGGTTACTTGAAAGGAAAATGCTAGAACCTGCAGAGAACACCGCGATACGGCTTGAAGAGCATGAACAATTCAATCACAAAATAGTGGCATCAGCACCTGTCGGTATCATCATTTTAAGATTAACCGATGGAGGTAATATCCTTAGTAATGAATTAGCTCATGACTATTTCCGGCTATTAAATGAAGATGATAAACAGCGAATATTAACAATCATTCGTCAAAAAACGAGCAATTATATTGATGTGGTGACAACCAATGGCACACATTTACAAATTAGCTTTGTAAACTCTCGTTATCAGAATGAAGATGTCGCTATTTGTGTATTAGTGGACATCAGTATTCGTGTTCAAATGGAAAAATCGTTGCAAGATGTAGCCGATGCAGCGGAACAAGCGAACCATGCTAAGTCGATGTTCTTAGCGACAGTAAGCCATGAATTAAGAACACCGTTATATGGCATTATTGGTAACATAGAATTGCTACAACGTTATGAGTTATCTGAGAAAGCGACACGTTTGGTTTCCACTATGGATAACTCATCGTCGCTTTTATTACAGATTATTAGTGATATTTTGGACTTTTCAAAAATTGAATCTAAGCAGTTGAAAATAGAAAGCAAACTGTTTAATTGTCGTGAAGTTTTTGAGTTCGTATTAGCGAACTACTTGCCATTAGTGTCTAAGAAAAAAATATCATTATATTCTTATATTGAACCTAACATTCCTGATCTCATTTTGAACGATTCTGTGCGTTTACAACAAGTGGTTTCTAATATTGTTAATAACAGTATTAAATTTACAGAATCAGGCTTTGTATTGCTGTATGTTTGGAAAGATGAGAATTATTTAAAGATTGAAATACGTGATTCAGGAATTGGAATGACCCATGCAGTGGTCATGCAGTTGTTTGACCCATTTTTTCAAGTTCATGACCAAAATAATATCGGTCATAAAGGAACAGGGTTAGGATTAGCGATTTGTGAAAAACTGATTAACCTTATGGATGGTGATATTGAGGTCAATTCCCAAATTGGGCTTGGTAGCTCATTTACTATTCGTATTCCTTTATATGGTCAAGAATATATTAAGAAAAACATTCCAGAATATCGTGCACATTATCGTATTGCTATCTCGTGCCGAAATGAATTTTTAATGAATTTTCTTTTACGCTTGTTAAGTCATGAGCAATTTACGGTTGTGGGTCATCACTCGATTGATAAAACACAAAATTATGACCTGCTAATAACCGATTATGAGTATACCGGAGGTATAACCTGTGAAGATCATATCCAGTTATCAAGTTTTTATGCCGGTGAACTTCACGAAATAAAATCACACCAATGGATTTATAATACATATCAATTAGATAAGTTGCCTGTTTTAATTGATAAAGTCATCATGAAAACGATTGAGCAATCGCAGAAAAATAATATAGCAAATCAACCATTGGTTGCTGATAATTCGTTAGGTGAATGCCATGTGTTAATTGTCGATGACCACCCAATTAACCGAGCATTATTGAGTGAACAATTAGCGTCTATCGGTTTTACTACAGGCACTGCAATAGATGGATTAGATGCACTAAAATATCTAAATAATCATCACGTTGATATTGTTTTAACGGATGTAAATATGCCAAATATGGATGGTTATCAGCTGGCAAAAGAACTGCGGCGCTTAGAGTTTAGCTTACCCGTTATCGCATTAACTGCTAATGCAATGGCAGAAGAAAAGCAACGCTGTATTAATGCAGGAATGAATGATTGTTTGTCAAAACCAACAACAATTGCAATTTTACGAGAGACCCTGACGCGCTACTGTTAAATATACTTAAAGATGAATGCAAAAATAAAAACCCATAACTGGGTTTTTATTGGTGTAGTCTTATCATTGAAATGAAACTCACTCTGAAGGCGAGTTATCAATACTTACAGAAGAAAGGTAATTTAGCAGCGCAATATCATTTTCAACGCCTAATTTCAGCATGGCTGATTTTTTCTGGCTACTGATCGTTTTTATGCTACGGTTAAGTTTTTTCGCAATTTCAGTGACTAAAAAGCCTTCAGCAAATAAACGTAGTACTTCACTTTCTTTTGGTGATAAGCGTTTATCGCCGTAGCCACTTGCATTGACTTTTTCCAGTAGCTTACTCACACTTTCTGGCGTGAATTTTTTGCCTTTCTGTAAAGCGGCTAAAGCTTTAGGTAAATCAGCTGGTGCGCCTTGTTTTAACACAATCCCTTCAATATCCAGCTCTAATATTGCGCTAAGAATGGCTGGGTTATTGTTCATTGTGAGAACAATGATTGATAGATCAGGATAATGCCGTTTGATGTATTTGATTAAAGTAATACCATCGCCATATTTATCACCTGGCATTGATAAATCAGTAACTAGCACGTCTGCATTTAAGCGTGCTAAGTTATTAATCAAAGAGGTTGAGTCCTCAAATTCCCCTACGATATTCACCCATTCAATTTGTTCAAGTGATTTTCTGATGCCGAAAAGAACGATAGGGTGATCATCGGCAACAATGACATTTAGGTTATTCATATTATTGGTTACCTTCTGGCATTAGTTTTTTGACTGAATTATCCAGCATGCTAATGCAATTTTTTATTTCCAATCCGTTTTCATCTGCTATGTAACGCTCCAAATCTTCACAAAGCTTATGAAGAAAAGTAAATTCGAGCATAGCAAAAACTCCTTTTAAACGATGTGCAGTGTTTTTCAATTCGGTCAAATCCTCAACACTTTCACTATTATACAGTTTATTAATATCTATCGGTACTGTTGTGATAAACAAATCTCGATATCCACTATTTGCTAGTATTAATTGATAACTTGCAATTGCATCTTCTATTGATTCATTCGAGGTTCGTGAAACCGTTTGGTCATCAACATTGTGAAAAATCAGATTATTAGAATGCTCATGTTCATGATCCGTGTTTTCGATCAGTAATGAGATGGCATCAATTAATTCATCAGCAAAATTATAGTTAGCTTCGATGTAATGAGGTTGTAATTGGTTTATTCCTGAAAGAGTACCATTTACTTTAACAATATTTTCAAAATATTCCTCATTATTATCAGTTATCAAGAGATCCCAGTTGGTATGAGGGGAACTCTCACTTAAGTCCAAATATTCTGCTCCATAATTAGTTAATATATTCCTAACAATCCGTGAAATATCTGCATTATGTATGTTTAAGCGTATACAAACATCTTCCAATAAAGCCGGGTAGTCTTTAACTAGTAACTCTTTAGCTGCAGGTAGCGTAATTTCATAATGAGTGCCGATTGCATCACTAGAACGAATAGAAAAAGCACCATTCATTTTTTTTACCAGTAGTTTGCATAAATAAAATGTTATACCTGAACGTGTAAAGTTAGAGGAATTTAAAATCTGTCCAGTAAAAGGACTTTGCAAATTACTCAGTTCTTGATTACTTACGCCAGTCCCACTGTCTCTAATATTCAGTAAGATGATATTTTTACTAGCATTATAAGATAACGTGAATGAAATTTTTCCAAAAGAGGTTGTTGCAATAGAATAATCCCAAATTAGCTGTATTAATTGCTTTAAATAATCCAGATTAGCCACGATAAGCGAATCTGGATTGAGATTATTATGAAAATAAAGCGCTAACCCTTTGTTATTACACTGCGATAAGTTTTGTTTTAAAAATTGACTCACAAGGTTACTGATAGAAACGTTCTCTGTTTTTACGGGGTCAGTTTGAGACTCAAGTTGATTTAATAAGTTAATATTTTTAAACCAGCGATTAATATGAAAAAGCTGATTTTCAATTTCTAAAATAAATGCACGATTATTTATATTGGCAATTTCGGATAGTTTGGTTAATTGATTATCAACTTTAATTAGTGAAGGCAATATTTCACTACACATATTCTCAAATACAGCTTTACGCATATGAATATTTTTTTTGTATTCGCGATTCGCTAATTCTTGGCGTTTTTGGGTTAATGCTTCTTTATCTTTATCCGTAATAATGAAGAGAACTGTATTGGATTTTGATATGTTATCGACAAGAACAACTTCATAGACAATATTTTCGATAGAAACTTGAATAACATCATGATTTTCCATGGCCATTTCTTTAATGTGAACCAGATCCATGGAAGGTAATAGTTGATTAGCAATATCATTGCTCAGAATTTTTTTGTTAGTGTTAAAGTCGTAAACTAAAATGCCGTACGAAATATGACTGATAATATCGCTAGTCAGTGCTTCATTAAAATTCAGTTCTTGCAGCATATTTGTATTGGGAGAAATCAGGCGTTTACGGATAAAGAGCATAATCAGCAAAGCAAAAAAGATCATGATAAGCATGCCAGTCATTAGCCATAAGTTATAGCTAATGACATTAAAAATAATGCTTTTTAATGAAATATGGTAATAAAGTTGATAACTGGTACCGTCAATAGGGTGGGAGAAGATGAGGTTAGTTCCAACCCAAGTTGTATGAGACTCATTGCTTCCTGTGCTTGCAGGGCGTGTATTTATCGTAAAAAAATCCCCATTTAAATTTGGGGGGATCAGTGAATTGATCGAAATATCAAAAGATATGACACTCGTTAACTGCCCTGGAGAATTAAACATCAGCCGATAAGTATAGTAATAAAGGTCATCAGGGGAGTATTTTTGAATATTTGAAATTATTTCCCGTCGATCTAACAATGTTGATTGTGTCAACATATCAGCGCGCTTTTCTTCTGCCGTTAAGGTGAGATAACTTTCTTTAAATCGTAGCTCAGGTTTAAGAATTGAATGGGTGGTTACTAAGACTAGTGTATTGTCTAACCCATTGAGATAATACATCGAGTTATATTCATTACGGGCACCCCAGACAATCTCCATATAATTTGCAAGCTTAGAGGCTAAAACATTACTACTTTGCTTATTATTACCAAATACAATGGCATCGATTGATTGGTTGGCGCTACTTAACCAAAAAATATCATGGCGCATTCCTGTCACAGTGAGATTATCGGCGGGAGGTACTGATGTCTTTTCATTGGCAATTTTGTAGATATGGCTCGCTTGATAACGATAATCTTCGATTTGATAGGCTAACCGACTCGCCATACTGTTCAAACTAGTCTGACGGCTTTGAACCAATGCTTGATAGTAGTTAAATAGCGATAAAAAAAGCATTACTATTAGCAACAGAATAAATGCTGCGAAAATACGAAAAAGAGTGTTTGGCTTTAATAATGATTGTTTGTACATACTGTAGCAAGTCGTCCCGTCGGCTAAAATATTATTAGATTAAAAATCATACGCCTAGAGAAAGGATAGACACCGATTTTGCACAGATACTACCATTTTTCTTGGGAAAGAGAGAGTGATTGAGTGAAGATTAGCCAAACGAAGTAAAAAAATCAATTTTTTTACTTTCAGGGGTAGACAAGTTGCAGGGATTCCTCCATAATCGCGCCCCATGGAGAGATGGCCGAGCGGTCGAAGGCAGCGGTCTTGAAAACCGCCGATGGGAAACCATCCTAGAGTTCGAATCTCTATCTCTCCGCCATATTCGCCGGCTTAGCTCAGTTGGTAGAGCAACTGACTTGTAATCAGTAGGTCACCAGTTCGACTCCGGTAGCCGGCACCAAATAAGAACCCGTTATCTCTCAACCAGATAACGGGTTTTTTCTTGTTTGTAATTCATGTCATTTTACCCCTTCTAGTTGCTGATAAGTACATCAAGAACATCACCACTCAAATAATTTTAAAACAATGAGAGAGTAGATATGGCTGAGATGAAATTAAAATCTCAGATGGATATTCGGGTTAACGACAGAACTGGTGAGGAGAATAGTGAAGGGTGGTTAGGGTATTCCTATAATAGGAGGAGCTATCCACTCTATAAGTGGCTACAATCTTAGGCGAATTTACTGATCTTATTTTTTCTCATAGTAGTCTATGGTTGATGGCATCAAGTTGCTAAAAATAGCGACTAAATTGACAAATATAAGCAAAATAATCC
This sequence comes from Providencia sp. PROV255, assembly GCF_028478065.1. NCBI lineage: Bacteria > Pseudomonadati > Pseudomonadota > Gammaproteobacteria > Enterobacterales > Morganellaceae > Providencia > Providencia sp. PROV255. The sequence goes on from NZ_JAMPMI010000005.1 coordinate 296,645, forward strand.
GTAAAATGACAAAAATGCATATTAATAATGAGATTAATTAACCCATATATGTGATAATTTTGTCAGTTCACTACTGTTTAAGTGATTACGTTTTTAGTTTAATCGGCGTATCGTTCTGAAGAGGAAAAAGGAATCCGGCAGAGCTGCTGATTAATTGGCATACTAAAAATCAAATATTGCTTAATAGTTTTGAAAAGGTTATCCGACCGTTATCTACTTAAGTAGAAGATGAATTTTAAGGATATTCAGCTAGTTGTGGGTGAAAACCCATTTTGTTGTAGTAATCATGTTGAATTTAAAAGACTAAATATTGTCTAAAATAGCGTGCATTCTGCAAAGGCGAAGTATTGGGAGATATAATGTACGCCAAAAACCCATTTTCACTGAAATTGGTCCATCCGAAGTACTTAGTAACATGGATGGGGGTTTTTATCTTATTTTTATTGGTTCAATTACCTTATAAATGGCAGATATCGTTAGGTGCTTTTTTAGGTATCAATTCGCGGTATTTTATTAAAAGAAGAGTATCAATAATTAAACGAAACTTAGAGTTGTGTTTTCCGGACAAAAATAAAAATGAAATAGATATTCTGGTAAATGATAACCTAAAATCTTTGGGGATCGCATTATTTGAAACTGGAATTGCCTGGTTTTGGAGCGATAAAAGAGTTAAAAAACTCTTTCAAGTAAAAGGAATGTCTAATTATTTAGATGCGATTGCGAAAAACAAAGGTGTAATAATTGTTGGGGTTCATTTTATGTCACTTGAGTTAGGTGGTCGGATTATGGGCCTTTGTTTCCCTGTTAATGCAATGTATCGGCCGCATAATAATAAAGCGATGGAATATATTCAAACAAAGGGACGGTGCCGTTCAGGTAAAGGAATGATTGACCGTAAAAATTTGAAATTTATGGTTCAAGAGTTAAAAAATGGTAAGTCCATATGGTTTGCACCCGACCAAGATTTTGGACGAAAAGGGACGATATTTGCGCCATTTTTTTCTGTTAAAAATAGTTCCACCTCAAAGGGAACATCAATACTTGCTCAATTATCTAAATCACCAACACTCACAGTAACATTATTGAGAAATAAGAGTGGTGCTAATTATGATTTGATACTGGGAAAAGAAATACCTAAGTACCCAAGTTGTAATGCATTACAGGATGCAACAGCAATTAACTCGGTTTTAGAGATGGAAATTATGAAAGCGCCAGAACAATATCTTTGGGCTCATCGACGGTTTAAAACTAGGCCGGAAGGGGAAGTGTCACTTTATAGTTAGCTTTATATTTATCTATAGCAGTAAAGGCAATCGTGATTAAAAGGAATTAGTTGGCTTTTTACTGATAACCCTTTTTGTATTATAGTTTTTTTAGACTCATAATATAAAACGAGATAAATAAACCTTTTATCTCGTTTTAATCATAAGTTATAGTCTTGTTTAGTACGGATTTTTTTGTTAGAACCAGCTGTGTAGCATAAAGTATGATAATGAAAATATAAAAATTACCATTAGGTGTTGGAGTACCTTTAAAAACAAAAGAAATCTTCTTATTTGATTCATTGTTTCCTGCTTTGGCTAACAAAAAGAGTAGTTAATTAAAAAGTTTTATTCTGTGTAGTAACGCTAATTATAAAATACCAGTTTGTATATAAAATATTACAAAAATGTGAAATATATTGCGCTTAATAAGTAAAAATATCTAATTTAAAAATATTTAACAAATAACTGATCATTTATTGCGTAAAAATAGAACTACCTTCAATAACGATATTAATCGAAGGCAATTCTATTATAGAGTTACTTTAGAATAAACTAAAAACTATTTTCATATTCTCGAGCTTTTTTATCGTCATAATTATGTTCCCATTTGGCAATAACCAGAGCGGCTAGGGCATTACCTACCACATTAAGTGCCGTACGTGCCATATCTAGAATTCTGTCAACACCTGCGATGAATGCTAACCCTTCTAATGGAATCCCTACACTTCCTAGCGTGGCAAGAAGAACAACAAATGAAACACCTGGGACACCAGCAATACCTTTAGAAGTGATCATAAGAGTAAATACTAAGATAAGTTCTTGCCCAATGGAGAGTTCTATACCATAAAGTTGGGCTATAAAAATAGCGGCAATACTTTGGTATAGTGTCGAGCCATCTAAGTTAAATGAATAACCAATTGGAATAACAAAGCTTGTTACAGACTTAGGCGCTCCGTATTTTTCCATTTTATCCATAATACGAGGAAGTACGGTTTCAGAGCTGGCCGTCGAATAAGCGAGTAACAATTCATCTTTTAATATTTTCATCAAAGTGAAAATATTAATTCGACAATAACGGGCAACTAATCCTAATACAACAACCGCAAAAAATATAATTGCACAGTGGACGAGTATAACCAGTTTCAATAAAGGAACTAATGATGAGAAACCAAAGTTAGCAACGGTAACGGATATTAATGCGAAAACCCCGATTGGAGCATACATCATAATCATATTTGTTACGCGGAACATTGTTTCAGAGAAAGTCTGTAATACATTGAGTAATGGTTGTTTTTTCTCTAATGGTAAAGAAGAAAGCCCTAAGCCAAATAATACAGCAAAAAAGATGACGGGGAGCATATCACCACTCGCCATCGCTGCAAAAATATTACTTGGAACTAAAGTGAGGATCGTATTAATGATCCCGGAAGGGTGGCTTTCAACTTCTTGGGTAGTTTTTTCATATTGTGAAATATCGACTTGAGTTAATTGCGACATGTCAATACCAACACCTGGTTGGAATATATTGGCAAAAGAGATACCGACGATAATGGCAATTGTAGTAATAATTTCAAAATAAAGAATAGTTTTAAAACCGAGAGAGCCTAGTTGCTTGGTATTACCAACGCCTGCTATTCCAACAATTAGGGTTGATATTACAATAGGAACAACAATCATCTTGATTAACTGAATAAATATTTTACCAGCCGGAGATAGAATATTTAAAATCAACCAATCTTTGTACTCTGTATTATCATGTAAAAGCGCACCAGCAATAACGCCCAAAATAAGAGCAACCAATATTTGCCATCCTAGGCCAAATTTAAACGGTTTTTTTTTAGTCACTTGGTTTAATGTCATAATGAAATCTCATTTTATATTAATAATTCTTATGTATGTCTTTTTATTATCATAAATTTTATATCGAATATTCGAGAAAACTACAACTATTAACTCGATAAATTTGAGTAATTCCAATGTGTAATTTATATCAATTTGTTTGTTTTGTTAAATTATATTATAATAATAACGTTTTATGTTAAATATTATATATGAATGTGAGTTTTAGGTGAGTTTTGAAGGTAAATTAATATTTAAAGTAAATGGAGTAAATGTTTTAAGTTTGTTAATGAAATGGTTTGTTGTAGTGCTTGTTTTTCGCCGATAAAACTAAATAGAGTGAAAAATAGCCACTAAAAGTTTTATTTTTATTGGAAAGGTTTCTGAATGTGATTTTATGTTTAAATCATTCTATTTAATTAGTTAACAAAAAATAGAATTTAATCTAATAAAATTATGGCTAGATAATGAAGCATTATTAAAATATAAAAGTTATTGCGATAAATGATTTATCACTAAAATTTATGTAATGAAATTAGTGAAGAATAAAGAAATTTAATAATAGACAAATTAAACTTTAAATAATTCAAAGAGCAGATTGTTTCCGTTTAAGTGCAGCGAGTAATGTGCGTTCAGAAAGGTCTAAGTAATTACGTAACATATTAGCCGCATCTAAATTTTGGCCAGAATCTAATAAGTTAAGAATAGAGTGGTTTTTATCAATATAGGGAGCATACAAAATTTTAGGGTCATTGAGGTGACCAAAGGCCAGTCGTAATTCAGCTGACACATTACGGTATAATTTAATTAAACGTTCGCTGTCGGATAACTCGACAATGGCAGTATGAAATTTCATATTTGCAGTACCTACACCGACCCAGTTCTCGGTCTTTTCATGTTCACGAGCTTCTTGAACAGCCTCTTTCATTTTATGAACTGATGGATGCAAGGCATATGCATGAGTTAACGCATCACACTCAATAAGCCGGCGAACTTGGTAGATATCGATAATGGCGGCCATATCAGGGACTGAGACAAATACACCCTTATTTGGAGCATAAGTTAACAAACCTTCCTGCGTAAGTACGCGAAATACTTCTCGCAATGTGTTGCGAGAGATATCGAGTTCTTCACTTAATGTTGCTTCAGATAAGCGCTGACCCGGCGTGATCTCCCCAACTGTTATCTTATAACGTATAACTTCTGCAATAGTGACAGATAAAGTTTGTGCAACAGATTGTTTTTTCATAATAAAGGCTAATTTTAGTCTCAGGGGTAATAATTCGTTATATTCACATATTCAAGTTATGGCAGCAAGTTTCCTTTCTTTTTTACTCATCATCCCATTTCATGTATTTGCACAAAAATAGTGAAATTCTAAATTTATCGCACCAACTTGGTGCGAACTAGTCGATAAGCAATATGCATGTGCAGTGAAAATTGTTAAAAAAGTGATCTCGTCTTGATTTTTAAACGAGCAATTACGATTTTTATTGATTGTTTATTCATCATTTAATACTAATTGTTCAACAATCCATTAAAAATGAATTAACAATATAGGTAACAAGTAGAACAATGGCACGATAATTGCCTTAGTGATTGTGACATCAACAACTACATCAATAATTAAAACAATAACTATTAGAGGAGTATGCACATGGCCGCTCAAGAAAGTGCACCAACTACGGCTGAATATGTGAAAAGCCGCCGTTCATCACTGATAAGCGCAATTTTTTTAATGGCAACGTCTGCCATTGGGCCTGGGTTTATCACACAAACGGCTACTTTTACCGTGACATTAGGAGCCGCTTTTGCCTTCGGGATATTAGCGTCTATTGTGATTGACTTCATTGTTCAGCAGAACATATGGCGAGTTGTTACCCTGACTAAAATGCACTCATCCGAAATTGCGAATGCCACAATTCCTGGGAGTGGTTATTTACTTGCTATATTAGTTATTTTTGGCGGGCTAATTTTTAATATTGGCAATATTGCAGGTGCAGGGTTAGGGCTTAATGCCTTAGTTGGCTTAGACCCGAAATGGGGTGGTTTGATTAGCGCACTATTAGCCATTTATATTTTTTCCTCCCGTAAGGCCAGCACATTTATTGATAGGTTAATTATTGGATTAGGTGTAGTGATGATTGGCTTAACGTTATTTGTCGCTATTGCATCAAATCCGCCTGTTGGTGAGGCATTACGCCAAAGCGTACTACCGGACACGGTTGATTTTGCCATGATAACCACCATTGTTGGGGGCACTGTTGGGGGGTATATCTGTTATGCAGGCGCTCATCGCTTATTGGATAAAGGCGCAGTAGGTATTGAAAACATTAAAGTTGTTTCTAGCGCTGCGACAAAAGGTATCTTAGTTGTTGGGTTGATGCGTTACATTTTATTTTTGGCTATCTTAGGTGTAGTTGCAAGTGGTGTGACTATTGATATTTCTGGACATGCGGCTAACCCAGCATCGCAAGCATTTCAGGCAGCTGCGGGTAATTTTGGTTTACGTATCTTCGGTTTAATTCTATGGGCTGCAGCACTTACCAGTGTGATTGGTGCAGCGTATACCTCAATGAGCTTCTTAACGGCATTTAAGTCTTCTATCACAGAAAGGCAACGTAATGTCGCAACTATCATATTTATTGCAGTTTCTCTGATTGTCTATTTATTTATGGGAACAGCCCCTGCGGCATTATTGGTTTTTGCCGGTGGTTTCAATGGGCTAATTTTACCTATTGGTTTAACTTTATTTGTTTATATCGGCTGGAAACGCTCAGATTTAATGTCAGGTTACCATTATCCACGTTGGCTATTATGGTCTGGTGTTGTGACGTGTGCACTCACTTGGTATATGGGCGCAATGTCTGTCGGTGCAATCTTTAATTATCTGAAATAACTCAAGGAGAAGCCATGAGAAAGCAAATTGATTTAAATAGCGACCTTGGGGAGAGTTTTGGGCAATGGGAAATGGGGAACGATACCGCCATTCTTCCTGTTGTTAGTAGTGCCAATATTGCCTGCGGTTTTCATGCGGGTTCGCCAGAAGGGATATTAAAAACCCTTAAAGCAGCGAAGGAAAATGGTGTTGCTGTTGGTGCTCATGTTGGTTATCCCGACTTAGTGGGATTTGGTCGACGTAATATGGATATTGCATCAAATGAATTAACTGCGGACGTGATTTATCAAATTGGTGCATTACAAGGGTTAGCAACCGCAGCAGGAACACAAGTTTTATATGTTAAACCCCATGGAGCATTGTATAACACGATTGCTCATGATAAACGTCAAGCTATGGCGGTGATTGATGCGATATTAGCCATTGATAAGCAGCTGATATTAGTCGCATTAGCAGGATCGCCATTAATTGAGTGGGCGAGAGAATGTGGCTTAAATGTCGTCGCAGAAGCTTTTGCTGATAGAGCTTATAACAGCGATGGTACATTAGTATCTCGAAAATTAGCCGGCTCTGTATTACATGACCCACAGATAGTCGCAGACCGCATGTTGCAATTGGTCATGGAGGACGGTGTGATGTCAATTGATGGAAAATTTACACCGGTTGACGCGGGGTCAATTTGTGTTCATGGCGATAGTCCTGGCGCTCTTGAAATGGCAAAACAGGTACGCGCTATTCTAGAGAAACAAGGTATTGAAATTTATGGTTTTGCTCATAAAGGAGACCGCGAATGACACCGCTAATGAAGGCATCACAGCAGGCCATTGAAGCCGCTCGTCTTGCACGCCTTGCTATCCGCGAAGGATATGACAAACCAACAGCTGGCCTTGCTCCGGGCATGACTCAAGCCAATATGATTGCATTGCCACGCGATTGGGCATTTGATTTTTTATTATATGCTCAGCGTAATCCAAAGAGCTGCCCTGTTTTGGACGTATGCGAAGCAGGGAGTTGGCAAACTGTTTTAGCTGAAGGTGCTGATTTACGTACTGATATTCCACGTTACCGTGTGTGGGAAAATGGTCAGTTAACCGCTGAAATTACGGATGCGACATCGATTTACCAACAATATCCTGATTTAGTGACTTTTTTAATTGGTTGCAGTTTTACTTTCGAAACACCAATGATTGAAGCCGGTATTGATGTACGGCATATCACCGATAAATCCAATGTTCCGATGTATAAAACTAATCACCTTTGTCGCCCAGCTGGGCGTTTACAAGGGGAGCTAGTGGTTTCAATGCGACCAATACCTGCAAATCGAGTAGCGGATGCTGTGAGTATTACTGGCAGGTTTCCTGCAGTGCATGGCACGCCTGTTCATATTGGTGCACCAGAACAATTAGGTATTGTTGACATTATGCAACCTGACTTCGGTGATGCGGTTCGTATCGAAGAGGGGGAAATCCCCGTTTTTTGGGCTTGCGGCGTAACGCCTCAAGCGGCAGTGATGAAATCAGGGGTTCCTTTCGCATTAAGCCATGCACCTGGTTACATGTTTATTACGGATGTACCCGATGCCGCATATCATATATAGAGGTGCCAATTGAGATTTTTACCCGTCAATTTAAGTGCCTTTATGGTGGAGTTAGAAAGTCTTGAACAAACAATGGCATTGACTGATTCATTAACAGAAATGCCAATTTATGGGATTGACGAAATTACGCCAGCAGCAAGGACGATTTTAATTCGCTATAACCCGATCAAGATTGATGTAAATGATTTGGTTGAAAAGATTTCGCTTAGGGATGTGTCAAGTGTCGTCGGCAAGGCCAGCAAATTGGTCACTATCCCTGTTCATTATAATGGGGAGGATTTATCCGATGTTGCATTGCATTTAGGTATATCCACCGCTGAAGTTATACGTCGTCATACAGAAAATGAATTTCAGGTTGCATTTAGCGGTTTTGCCCCAGGTTTTGGTTACATGGTTTCGAAAGGCGCTAATTTGAATGTTCCAAGGCGTCAATCACCAAGGGTGCGCATTCCTGCGGGTTCTGTTGCATTAGCGGGAGAGTTTAGCAGTGTCTATCCACAAGCTAGCCCTGGCGGATGGCAGTTGATTGGTGTGACTGAGCTATTAATGTGGGATATCAATCGACCTGAACCTGCGTTAGTTCAGGCAGGAACGCGGGTCAACTTTGTTGATGCAACGAAAAGTCAGATTAGCTATAGCTTGCCAACTAAAGTAGAAAGTGAAACTAAACCTGAGAGTACCACTGCTGATTTAACCGTTTTAACGACGGGGTTACAGGTTTTATTTCAAGATTTAGGGCGTATTGGCCAATCGGCATTAGGTATTTCAGAATCAGGCAGTATGGATAAATCGGCATTGCGTAGTGCAAACCGTATTGTGGGGAATGAATCAGACTCACCCGCTTTAGAGATAACACAAGGTGGGTTTAAGGCTCAGGTACACAAAGACCTTATTGTTGCAGTGACTGGAGCGCCTTGTATTATTGACGTTATCACGGCAGAACACGAACAATATCAAGTTAATACTTATCAACCAATTCATTTAGCAAAAGGCGACACCATTAAACTAAGCCGGCCGAACAAAGGTGTACGTAGCTATTTTGCTGTGCGGGGTGGTTTTAACATAGAACCTATTTTATCGAGTTGTTCGTTTGATACGTTAGCGCAAGTTGGTCCAGCCCCAATTACAGCAGGCCAAACATTAACGGTTAACACCAATTCGTCTTCATTAGCCGTTTCATTGTATGAAACACCTATTTTTGATTATCCCGCTGAAAGCGACATAGTGGTTTTGGATGTGGTATTGGGACCTCGAACGGATTGGTTTACAAAACAAGCCGTTGAGCAACTAACGAATCAATTATGGCAAGTCACTGCGTCATCAAACCGTATAGGCCTGCGCTTATTGAGTGAAAAACCGTTAGAACGAGAACAATTACAGGAGCTACCGAGTGAAGGGACTTGCATTGGGGCTATTCAAGTGCCAGCAAATGGCCAGCCCGTTTTGTTTCTCAACGACCACCCTTTAACTGGCGGTTATCCCGTTATTGGCGCGGTATGTGAATACCATTTGGATTTAGCAGGACAAATCCCGGTGAATGCCAAAATACGTTTTAATCCACTCGGTGAATTTAAAGCATTGTAAGGGAGCCATTGTGCTTATGAACATGAATAATAACAAAAACCATAAAGTATTGATTGCTAATCGAGGCGAAATCGCAGTTCGTATTATCCGTGCATGTCGTGATTATGGTTTTCAGTCTGTTGCCGTTTATGCGGATAGCGATATTGATGCACTCCACGTCAAAATGGCGGATGAAGCCTACGGGCTTGGAGGAAATTCCCCCACAGAGAGTTATTTGAATATTGAAAAGCTGATTAGTCTCGCTCAGCAATCAGGTGCGACGATGGTGCATCCAGGATATGGTTTTTTATCTGAACGGGCTGAGTTTGCGCGTGCAGTTGAAGCCGCAGGGTTAATCTGGATTGGGCCTAGCGCAAACAGTATTGATATATTAGGCGATAAGGTTCAGGCTCGTCATATTGCAATGCAGGTCGGCGCACCGCTAGTGGTTGGCACAAAAGACCCGGTGAATAGCGCACAAGAAGTCCTCGAATTTGCCCATCAACATGGTTTGCCTATTGCCATTAAGGCTGCGTTTGGTGGTGGAGGTAGAGGGCTCAAAGTCGCTTGGCAACTCCATGAAGTTGAAGAGCTTTATCATTCGGCTGTACGTGAAGCGACCGCGGCATTTGGTCGTGGTGAATGCTTTATTGAACAGTTTTTGCATAACCCTCGGCACATTGAAGCACAAGTTATTGCGGATACGCATGGCAACGTGCTGGTGGTGGGAACCCGTGACTGTTCACTGCAGCGTCGTAATCAGAAACTGGTTGAAGAGTCGCCAGCACCTTTTTTATCCGAAAGTCAACAACAACAAATTATTCAAGCCTCTACCGATATTTGCCGTAAAGCAGGTTATGTTGGAGCAGGAACCGTTGAATTTTTGTTAAGCCAAGATGGAACGCTGTCATTTCTAGAAGTGAATACGCGCTTACAAGTTGAGCACCCAGTCACAGAGGAAACCGCAGGTATTGACTTGGTGATTGAGCAGTTACGAATTGCAGAAGGCTTACCTTTAAGTATTAAGGAGATGCCGATCCCACGAGGGCATGCTTTTGAATTTCGTATTAATGCTGAAGATGCTGGAAACGGGTTTTTACCGACCCCTGGCACCATTACCGTTTTTGATGCACCATCGGGGCCTGGAGTGCGTGTTGACAGTGGCGTAATGGCTGGAACAACAATACCGGGCACCTTTGATTCGTTAATGGCGAAATTAATTGTAGTGGGTCGTACTCGAGAGCAAGCTATTTCGCGTGCACGCCGTGCATTGGCTGAATTTACTATTGAAGGTGTTGCATCAGTTTTACCATTCCACCGTGCAGTAATGGAACAAACTGATTTTTGTGATAATTTTAGTGTACATACGCGTTGGATAGAGACCGAATTTAATGTGGAAATTCCACCGGCAAAACGGCAAATTCCATTATCGGACCCTGAGATAACACGTACTTTCATTGAAATCGATGGAAAGCGTTGCGAGTTAGGTTTACCCACTCAATTGTTTTCTCGTTTTTCAGGTAATAACTCCGTAGCAGCCCATTCTGCGCCTCAGAAGGTCCACAATCCTGATGCGGTCAATGCCCCCATCTCTGGGATATTGTTTAATTGGCTGATCCCTCAGGGAAATAATGTTTCAAAAGGGGATGTAATCGGTGTAATGGAAGCAATGAAAATGGAAGTGCAAATTGTTGCACACCGAGCCGGAACATTGAAACACGGGGCTATTAAAGGGGATTTTGTTGAAGCAGAGAGCCCAATAGCTGAAATTATTTAATTTGGTGCCTGTTTAGTTTGAGCTAAAGGAGTTAGCTCAAACTAACGGGAAAGCCGTTCTGGCAATGTTCTGAGAGGGAGATGCGGTGCGGGTATGGTATGTTTCTCTTCAGCGGTCATTTCATTGCTATCACGATAGACCTCACCACAGAGAAAATAGAGGTTCGGTCGCTTAGATTCTAGGTAATTTTTTCGGCTAATACATTGTTCTTGTGTAAAAATAGTTTCAGTCACCGGTAACGCATCACATGAATCTGTGCCACAAGGGCTAACCCATAACGCCCAACCAATGAGTACCATATGTCCTGCCATTTACATTGCCTTCCTTAATAAGAACCAATATGAACCGCTGAAAGTAATGACTGTAAGTAACTATCTAATTCACATACGCATTATAGGTTAAATTCTAACATTGAGTTAACCAAATGTATGTATTTAGGCATGATGAATTCTCTCATGCACACTAAAAAGCAAATCTTTATAAATTAAAAAGTTGCGAATTATTATAAATAGAAAATAAATGATTTAATAATAAATAACGCGGAATATTGTTAAAATTACCTTGTTGATAATGAGTGTTTTTTTGTGTTAGATCGCAAAAAACAAAATAATTATCTGCAATTAACCGATATTAGAGCTCAAGCCTGTCAATTAAGGCTCTTTTTAACTAGGATTATGACAACCACTAATAAGAAAATAGATAGGAATAAATCATGAATGCCATGGAAGAAGTGCTTTCATTTTGGTTTGAGGAATCGACACCAAAACAATGGTTTGAAAAAAGCGCTAAATTTGATTTGACGATAGCACAACGGTTTGCGCATATTTGCGAACGTGCAGCTAAGGGAGAATTAGCTTATTGGCGGGCATCTATTCGTGGGCGCTTAGCGGAAATTATTGTTCTAGACCAGTTTTCTCGTAATTTATGGCGTGATACGCCAAGGTCTTTTGCTCAAGACGCAATGGCTTTAGCATTAGCGCAAGAGGCGATTAAGCAACATGATTATAATCTCCTGACATTATCACAGCGCAAGTTTGTTCTAATGCCATTTATGCACTCTGAATCGAGTTTTATTCATTTACAGGCAGTTGAGCTATTTCGCATGCTGGGTGACGATGGCACATTAGATTTTGAAATGCGACATAAAGCGATTATTGATAAATTTGGCCGTTATCCGCACCGTAATGAAATTTTAGGCCGTGCATCAACACAAGAAGAAATTGCATTTTTACAAGAGCCAAACTCTTCTTTTTAGGTTGCAACCAAATGAGCCCATGTTTTGTTTAATAAGCTCATTTGGTTTAGTATTTTATTTAGCGGAATAATTCAGTATTGACTGGAGATAACGCTAATTCCAATTGTAGTGATTTAAGATAAATTTCAGTGAGTTGTGCAAGGGTAGGGTAAAAAGCAGTCTCTGTTTTGCTTTGCTGCACTAACTTTAAATAGCGATATGCCCAAGGCAATAAATATTGCTCAAATAAAGTAATAATGGCGCTGTCGTCCTCTTGTTCCGCTAAAGCAGAAACGGCCATCATCATTAAGCCAAATTGGTCTTCTGGTTCTCGTAGCCCTGTATCAGTGACTAGACCTTTCGTTTGCAAGAAGTCGCGATAAGCCGTTGTTGACTCTCCCATAACCGTATTATCATATTCTAAATACACTGAGCCCCAAGGCGGAGCGGGCATACTACCTTGTCCTTCGAATAAAATTGAATAATCATACGCAATATCATCAGGTTGTATTTGTGACAACAAAGTACAAATAGCCTGAATTTGCTCCGGGTTTTCCCAAGAATGTAATTGTGGTATTTCACCCAAGACAGGGTAGACATTGCGTAAAGTGTCCGATTGCGGAGGGTAGTAGAAAAACGCACCAAGGATGCGGATCATTGTCGTGTCAATCATATTATTTTATCCGTCTTATTTCGTGCTAAAGGCTGACATCATTATCTGATTTCCTGCAGTTATATTGATGCAGGATGGTGTTGGATTTCTAAACAAAGAACCCCAAGTGGGGTTCTTTTATGAAACACTATAACATAGTAATAACAACGTCTTACATGGTTATTTGCCACAAGTTATAGAATGCGATGCGGCCAGCAAGTTCAGCTAATAATACTGCAGCAGCACAAGTCGCTAATGTCGCTTTTGGTGCGCGGTGCTTTAACGCCATACCAACGAATGCGGCTAAAGCAATGGCTAAGACAACGACTTGGAAACCCCAGAAGCCAGTTTGTTCGTTGCTAAGAGCTGGACCAGTTTCGGTTAAGAAAGCTTGGTAACCAGCACGGCTAGCAAAAATAGCGAAAGTACCTATTAAGAATGAAGCAATACCTAGGCCACGAGCACCGATTGCAATGGCGAGTGCACCGCCTCCGACTAACATCGTCATCCACATTTGTAGTGTGGTGTAACCGGTATTCCAGTTAGCAATAGTGGCGATGTTGTATACCTGAGGTATTGACCAAACAAATGCAAGTCCTGACACTACCGCGGCAATATTAGCCAGTTCACGTAATAACGTATGTTTGAAAAACAAAGTAAAAAACAACGTTGCAGCAGCGCATCCAACAAATACGCCACTCAAGAACGCTTCATTACTCATTGGTGAACGGCCTACACCCAGCAGCATATTAAAGAAGCGTAGTGGTTGGCCAACGTGTAATCCACCGATACCTAAGCCTATTATCATAATAATAAAGGCCACGATATTGGCAGTTTTTAACTGTTTATCGTCAATAGAACCCATTCTACGGCTGATATAAGCGAGTAAGAAAAGCCCAGCAGCTGACTGTCCTAAGACGGTGAAAAAAACGAGTGGTAATTCATGCATCTTATACCTCCGCAGGGTTTTTTAATTCGCCACTTTTATCGCCAAATGGCTTCGCATCTTTATGTGGTTTGATAACAATATTCGGGTTCGTCAGGCTTGGGTCTGGCATTGGCGCAATACCACACTCCGTGCCGTGTAATTCACGAAGAACATTAATATCATCAAAATCTAAAGCACGCTGCGGGCAAGATTCAACGCAAACAGGTTTCATCCCTTTTGCGACACGCTCATAACAGCCGTCGCATTTACTCATCAGTTTTTTCTTCTCATCAAATTGTGGTGCGCCATACGGGCAGCGCAACTCACAATAACGACAACCAACACAAATGGATTGGTCAACCACGACTAACCCATCTTCTTCACGTTTATGCATTGCACCAGTTGGGCAACCCGCGACACAAGTCGGGTTTGAGCAATGGTTACATGAAATAGAAAGATAGTAATTAAAGACGTTTTGTTGCCAGATACCATCTTGCTTTTGCCAACTACCGCCGCCAAATTCGTAGACGCGACGGAATTTTGGACCTAAATCTAAATCTTTTTCATCCTTACAACTGACTTGACACGTTTTACAGCCAGTGCATTTTGTGGAGTCAAAGTAAAAGCCATATTGTTTCATCATTCAACTCCTTAAGCGCGTTTAACTTCAACAAGGTTAGTATGTTGTGGGGTACCTTTAGCCAATGGCGAAGGGACATGTGAGGTTAGTGTATTGATACAACCACCGACATCTAGCCCATCATCATTGAGAGTACGCCATGCACCTTGTGGAACGGCGATAACACCAGGTAATACACGCTCTGTTACTTTCACTTTAATTTGAATACGCCCACGGTCATTAAATATTTCCGCCATATCACCATTGTTCAAGCCGCGTTGCTGAGCATCGATTGGGTTGAGCCAAAACTGATGTGGAATGGCTTCACGGAGCATCGCAACATTGTAATATGATGAATGTACATGGCCTTTATCATGAAAGCCCGTCATTAATAGCGGATGCTTTTGCTGGCTTGCTTGGGCTTCAACGCCTTCTTTATTGACGCAATACTCAGGAATTGCAGGAATACGCTGGCCTTCGGGTAACTCCCAATTTTTGACACGCTCAGCCAGTTGTTCTGAATAGATTTCCACTTTACCTGACGGCGTCTTTAATGGGTTATTGATTGGGTCATCACGGAATTTCTTCAATGCAATATTTTCTGAGCTGTTCAGGAACTTACGATCGATAATACCCGCTCCGTCGGTTTCGCTGAACTCAGGTAAATGAGGCATTTTTTCACGTGTTTTGTTATAACAGAACTCAATCCATTCAGCGTAGGTACGGCCTTCGGTAAATTGCTCTTTTACACCCATTTTTTCAGCAATTTCGGCTAAAACATCATAGTTAGGGCGGTTTTCCCACAGTGGCTCAATCGCATTTTGTAGGCGAACTAAATAGTGATACGCACCACTTGCATAGGAGTTATTGATTAAATCGTTGGTTTCAACCGTTGTGACATCCGGTAATAATAAATCTGCATATTTTGCGGATGGGGTATCATGGTTATCCCATACTAAAATAAATTCACATTTTGATTCATCCGCCAGTATTTCATGCGTTTTATTTAAATCGCCATGTTGGTTACCAATGACATTACTGGAGTAACACCACATAAACTTGATGTCGTTGTTTAGTTTATCAACACCTTTAATGCCACCATTTTCTGCAGTTAATTCTTTCCCGCGAACAATCGCTTCTGACCACATATAAGTCGGAATCAAGGCTTTTACTGGGTTAGGTAAAGCAAAACCTGCAACAGGGTAAGCATAGCTATTCCCCCACAGCCCAGTATTTGTTCCAGCACGACCAATGTTGCCGGACATCAGAGGTAACATCATAATGGAGCGACAAGCTTGCTCGCCATTTTCTGTGCGTTGTAAGCCCCAGCCTTGTGAGATCCATGCTCTATTTGCATTGCCGATTTCACGTGCAAGTTGCTTAATACGTGCGACTGAGATACCCGTTAATTTGCTTGCCCACTCCGGTGTTTTAGCGATACCATCAGGGCCATTTCCTAAAATATAATCTTTATATGATGCATTGCGCGGTGCAGAAGCAGGTAAGGTCGATTCATCCCAGCCGACACAATAATTTTTCAGAAATTCTTCATCAGTCAGCTGTTCTTCGATCATGACATAGCCGAGAGCCGCAACTAATGCTGCATCAGTACCTGGATAAATTGGGATCCATTCTGCACCAAGGGTTGTGACGCTATCGGTGCGGCGCGGGTCAATGATAATAACTTTTGCTTTGCTTTTATCTAACGCATTGAGAGTTTCGTAAAATTGACCGCCACCAGACATACGTGTTTCAGCAAGGTTGTGGCCAAACATGACAACTAAGTCAGAATTTTGGATTTCAGATAAATAGGATTCTTCTACGCTACCATATACGTAAGGCGTGATTTCCATTAATTGAGCATATGAATATGTGCCATAATCACCCAAGAAACCACCGGTTAAGCTTAATAAACGTTTACAAGCGGCACGGCCGTGTAAGTTTGCGCCTGTTGAACCCGAGCCATATTGGTAATAAATGGCATCACTTCCATATTTATCAATGGTATACTTCAGTTTTTCGGCGATAATGGTTGTCGCCTCATCCCATGAAATCTTTTTAAATTTACCTTCACCACGTTTACCAACGCGAACCATTGGGTATTTTAAACGATCTGGGTTGTAGGTTTTCCACCGCACTGAACGACCACGTAAACATGGACGGATTTGGTGTTCACCTAATGTTGAGTCGTCATACATCGTTTCATTGGAAATACGGCTGATAACACCATCTTTCACATGAACTTTTAACGGACAACGGCTACCACAGTTTACTAAGCATGCGCTATAGCTAATTTTTTCACTGACTTCGTCAGGCATGATTGCTGGTGTTTTTGCTTGAACAGCAAAAGGAAGAGTGATTGAGCCAGCAACAGCAGCGACACCCGCAACGGTTGTAGAGGTTTGTATAAACTCCCTCCTGCTCAGTTCTCCAAATTGAGTATTTATTTTATTTTTATGCATTGACATTGCCTATATGTAAATAACAACATTACTTTCTTGTTTTATATGTTAAAAAAAGTTTCTGTTGAGTTACATGACTTACATCAATGTTATCCCTGATAAGGTGAATGTATTTATTTAATTTATAAGGGTTTTTTATTCATCAGAACATAAATTAGTTTTATTTTTATTAACTATCGAAATATTAATTTTTATATAGCGATGGGGCAAGAACTAAGTAAAAAGAGGGGTATATCCCTCTTTTAAATACCACTTTAGATGTAGATGAATAAGAAAATTTAACTAATCACTTAGTATTAATTATTTTTCTGGGGAATTGCCTATCATTCTAACATCATTTCCGGTAGGTGATTGATGTACCATCAGATTAAATTGCGGAAGGATAGAAAAAATATGGTCAAAAATGTCTGACTGTATTCTTTCATATTCCACCCATACAGTTGTATTGGTAAATGCATATATTTCGATTGGGATACCATTTGTGTCAGATTCTAGCTGCCTGACCATGATCGTCATATTTTTGTGAATATTAGGGTGTGATTTTAAATAAGCTTCAATATAAGCTCGGAAAGTCCCTATATTCGTCAAACGGCGTTGATTTAAAGGAACCGCTTTATCATCAGGTAGACTAGAGTTAAAGACTTGAATCTCCGATATTTTTTGTTCGATATAGGGTTCAAGTAAATTTGCTTTAATGCATTGCTCTATTTCTTCAGGTGTTAAAAAATGTACACTGCTGGCATCTAAGCGGACACTACGCTTAATTCTGCGGCCACCTGATTCAGTCATTCCTTTCCAATTTTTGAAGGAATCAGAAATAAGGGCATAAGTAGGAATGGTTGTAACTGTGTTATCCCAGTTACGCACTTTTACTGTGGTCAAACCAATATCTACAACAGCGCCATCAGCGCCGTATTTAGGCATTTCTAACCAATCACCAATATTAACCATGTTATTGGCTGAAAGTTGAATTCCTGCAACTAAGCCCATAATGGGGTCTTTAAAAACTAACATCATGACGGCGGTCATTGCGCCAAGACCGCTGAGAATAATTAGTGGGGATTTACCAATTAATAGCGCAATTATCATGATGCCAATTAAAATTGTGGCAATCAGCTTAAGGCTTTGGAATATTCCTCTAAGCGGTAAATGCGCAGTTTTGGCGGCACGCTGGAGCACACCGAGTATAATATCAAGAACAGAATAGAGGGTGAGTAAGCCAAATAATAGGCACCATGCTTGTGAACCGACCTTTAGAACGGCTTGTGCTGTCGAACCTGAATGCAACCATAGCGTTGCTTGGATATTGACAACAACACCTTGAATAACAAAAGCAAAGCGATTAAAAAGATTATGTTGAGTGATTAAATGAACCCAAGTTCCTGCACTTTTTTGCCCGCGCTTTTCGAGTTGTGGAAGTAATATTTTATGTAGAATTAAATGTAATACGCAGGCGACGATCAGAATTAAACCGAGCACTATCAGTAAAGAGGCAAGGCTAGCGTAATCTTGGTTGAACTGACGTACCCAGTCTAGCAGTTGCTGCTGCATGGTTTCTCCTTCTTTAGGGGTTAGGAACGATTACTTATAAAAATATTAGATAGTCAAACGACCTTATCATATTAGTAATGAAAATTCATGGCGAACAATATTAAACTCCGTCCTAATTCTTATTGTTAGTTCTAAGTATTGCATAGTATATGAAAGCAATACTAATGATAATAAAGGTTATTATAAAGGAGGACATTCGTTAATTTGATGGGTTAAGTAACATTTACATAACATTACGTGTGATAAGTATTTTCTGATTGTGAGTCTCTATAACTAAGCATAATGTTCTTAAAAATACTCCTAATATTATATTAACTTTGCAGGAATTTATTATGAACATATTTAAAAAACCGATTTGTTCAGTTCTTTTGCAGTATATCTTATTGCCTGTTATTGCTTGTACGCCATTATTTGCAAATTCATCTTCTAATGGCAATCAAGGTCAAGAAAATGGTAAGGGGAATCAAAAAATTCATGGAAATAAAGGAAATCAGAACAAAGATAAACCAAATAAAGAGAATGGCAATCAACAGCTAAAACATGCCAAATCGAACAAGTATTACGATAAACAACGGGGTTCGAATGTGAGTTTTAATGTGAGTTTTGGTCATGTAAGGCCTTTGGCTATTGAATATGGTTTGACGGGATATCGAGGCTTGCCGCCAGGTATTGCAAAGCAAGTGAGTAGGGGAAAACCGCTTCCTCCAGGTATTGCAAAAAAAACGTTACCTTCACCATTTTTGGCACAATTACCTGTTTATGTCGGCTATGAATGGAAAGTAAGTGGTCAGGATCTTATTTTAGTTGCGATAGGGACAATGGTTGTAGCTGAAATTATTGAAAATGTTTTTGAATAAAAAAAACGACCTTGATTGCAAGGTCGTTGTGCAAAATAAATGCAATTAACGCTAATGATTAGGTAACTAAAAGGTTTGATTGACTGAAAAATGATTAACTTGCTTACATAAAACGTTTAGAGAGTAATTCAATAACTTCTTGCACACTGCTGATAAATTCTTTGATGCTGTTCATCGGTAACCCCAAATTAAAATGTGATCCAGATCACGTGAGAGCATTTTAGCCATTAGCATGTTAATGTCAAGTTAATATTAAAAATAATTTTAAATATTAAACTATATTTTAATCTCTTTGCTGGAATTCTTTTTGGTTGAAAGATACTCCGATAAGACGGATGAAAATCTATAAATGACTACAAAAATGTGAAGAATTGAAAGGTAATTTTTATAATATGGTGTATGGTTAATTAGAGGTTAGGTAATGATTTGATTGATAAAGGAATACAGCGCATGATTGCTTATGTGAATGGCCAGTTTTTACCTGTAGAAGAAGCATCAGTATCTGTTTTTGACCGTGGTTTTTTATTTGCTGATGCAGTATATGAAGTGACAGCAGTAATTAACGGTAAGCTAGTTGACTTTGAACATCATATGGCTCGTTTGCAGCGTTCTTGTGCTGAATTACAGCTATCATTACCTTACGATTTAGCAGAATTAAAGCAAATTCATCTTCAATTAGTTCTACAAAATAATATAGAGGAAGGGCTTGTATATTTACAATTGACTCGTGGTAATGCAAAACAACGCAATTTTTTATATCCTGATAATAAAACGAAGCCAACATTGGTCTTATTTACACAAAAGACGAAGATTGTTGAAAATGAAAAGTCTAAATATGGAATAAAAGTCATCACTGTCGATGATATTCGTTGGCAACGTTGTGATATTAAAACAGTCGCCTTATTAGCGGCTTCTATGGCGAAAGAATACGCTAAGCAACAAGGTGCAGATGACGCTATTTTTGTTAAAAATGGCTATGTTACGGAAGGAAGTTCCAGTAATTGTTTTATTATTAACCCTCAGAACCAAATACAAACACGAGGGCTAAGTAATAAGATATTGCCAGGTATTACTCGCCAAGCAATTTTACAGCTTGCTCGGGAGCAAGAAATAGACATTGTTGAAAAGTCATTTAGCATTGATGAAATGTTAGAAGCAAAAGAAGTTTTTATTACTTCTGCAACGACATTAGTTTGGTCAGTTATTATGGTGAATAACCAATTAATTGGGGAAGGTAAGCCGGGGAAACTTGCTACCCGGCTACGGGAGATATACTTGCAAAAATTAAAATAATCTCATGAGATACCTAAGTGTTATTTTAATTGCATAAATTCTTTAACGGAAGAAACCGTTACCATTCCATCCAATGCCTGAATACTTTGCTGGTGGAGTTCTGGCGTTGGAGCGGCACATAAATCTTCAAGTACAGTGACATAATACCCTAAGTCATGAGCCTGCCGAGCCGTACTTTCAATGGCTTTTACGGTACTAACTCCGCCAATAAACAATTCTGTAATGCCATTTTCGGTAAGCCATTTATGGAAATGGTTTCCTGCAAATGCAGAAACCCCTTTTTTAATCATAACAGGGTCACGAAATGCCACTTCAAGGTCATGAGCCCAATTACACCCATTACCACTTAATTTTAAGGCACCAAGGCTTTTGGCTTGCTGAAACATTGGGGAGCCAGCAGGAACATCGTGGTAATTGTCTGAAAACCCAACTTTAACCCAAATAACTGGGATATGATGACTTCTTGCATATTGTGCTGCTTGATTGGCTTTTTCAACAATTTTGCGAGAGCAAGTCTGTTGATAGCTTGAATTAGATAAGCCATTTTTACCAATTATCTCTTCAATGAGATCAATAATAACTAATGCCTTGGACATTATTGCCTCTTTTAAGTGTACGTATAATAACTTATAAAAGGTGTATTCTAGCTAGAAAAAATAGTGAATGCTGTTAACTCAATAACATAATTAGATTTAGGGTAAGTCAATAATAAAACCAATGCCTCGATTGTCTAATCCATCAGTAACTCTAATTACAGCACCGATTTTATGGGCTAAATTTTGGGCGATAGATAAACCTAAACCGCTTCCGGTTTCCATTGTTCCAGGTACTCGATAAAAACGAGAAAATATAAGTTGACGGCTTTCTTCTGGAATTCCTCGGCCATTATCTTGAACGGAAATAGTTCCACCAAATGGAGTCAGGTCTTTTAAAATAACTTTTATTTTCCCTTTTTCTGGGCAGTATTTAATCGCGTTTTCTATCAAATTGGTAAAAATATTACTCAGTGCAAGTTTATCAGTGAGGATATAAAAAGATTTTGGGCTTTGTAGTTCGACATCAATGTCTTTGTTAATGGCGTAAGGTATATGTGAGGATATTAAGTGACTGATTAATACAGGAAGATCAATTTGCTCTTTATTTAATAAAAAATCTTCAGTTTCTAAGCGTGCTAAGTCAATTAATTGATGTGATAGAGAAGCTGCTCGATTTAAAGTCTCTTGCATATCATTAATAATTTCTTCTTTTTCTTTGGGATTATCAATTTGCATTAATAAATGTAATTGAGCTATGACAGCTGCAATCGGTGTTCGTAATTCATGTGCGGCATCTGCCATGAAACGCTTTTCGCGTTGATTTGCAGCATCAACACGAGACATAAGGTTATTGATTGCCGCAATGATAGGCCTAATTTCTTTATATTGTTCTTTCGTTTCTATTGGCGTTAAATTACCCGGCTGGCGGCTAGAAATTAGTTTTGCAGATTGCCTTAAAGGCCGTAGGCTAAAGTAAGCAGTAATTAAAATCGCTAACAGCATAATAGCCAAAATAAAAGCGAGGGGGATGGCGGTGCCTTCGGCTGGGCTACCTAATAAAGATTTACGGTCACTATAAGATTCGGCAATCACAACTTCAAAGGTATTTTTGTCATTCCATGCAGACGTAAAGTGCCAGTCTTTATGTAATACAGCGAGCTCAGAAACGGATTTCAGCGATGGAACGTGTAGCTTGTCACTGTTTCGATAATAGACATTTCCTTCTTTATCTCTAACAATCATAAACGGTCGATAACTAATATTGTCGCCACTTTCCATCGCCGTAGAATAAAGTTCTTGTAGATTATCAGCAATTTTATTGAAATATTCTGGCTTATCAGCAACCACATCAAGTGTTTTAGCAAACCCTTGAGTGATGACGTTCTGTTGTTCATTTAATTCATCATGAATTGAAGGCCAATAAAAAAATTGTAGCCAACCAACTAATAACAGCCAAAGAAAAATAACTGAACTAATTTGTAGTCCGAATGTATAAATAAAAAATGATTTAACTTTCACTTAGTGGTGCTTCTTTTTTTAATAAATAACCAATACCACGGATAGTAATTATACGCTCTTTACCTATTTTTCGGCGTAAATTATGAATATGAACCTCTAAAGAGTTACTTTCCACATCGTCTAACCCGAATAGACGCTGTTCTAAATCTGTTTTTCTGACAACATTATCCGCATTTCTTATTAATTCATAGAGTAATAAATATTCTTTCCCGGAGAGCAATAGCAATTGTTCATTAAGGGTCACTTGGTGATTAAGAGGATTTAATTGCAGGTTACCTAGTTGCCATATTTCAGATGAAAAACCAGCCATACGGCGGCTAACCGCTTTTACTCGAGAAATAAGCTCAGGCATAGCGAATGGCTTCGTTAAAAAATCATCTGCACCTGAGTCTAAACTAGAGACTAGGTTATCCATTTGGTTTCTTGCTGTAAGAATAATTATTGGGATAGTTTCCCCCATATTACGCCAAGTAATGAGTTCTTCATGGCCATCGCCATCAGGCAAGCCTAAATCTAAGAGCATTAAGTCAAAATTACGGGATGCAAGTTGTAATTTTGCGTCTGCAAGTAGCCTTACCCAACAAGGACTAAAGCCTGCCAATTCCAGCCCTCGACATAGTGCCTTTCCCAACTGAAGATCATCTTCGACTAATAGGATATTCATATTATCACCTCTACGAACAAGTATAAGCAGGCAGTGAGTGTCAGACAATATGCATAGTTCAAGTTTGAATCAGATTTAAGCATATCTTAAGGTTGGTTTAACTCATTTTTAAGGTACAAAGAAATAGATTGTTTATTATCATTTCATCACTCAAACAATAAGAGCATTGATAATGAAACAAGTATTTTATGAGGTGCCATTATTTATAGTAGCAATCCTATTTGCTTTAATCTTTATGGGGAAAGATTTCAATAATTCACCCTCAGTAAGCTTATCAACTCTAACGCTAAATGAAGTTTCTACTTGCGTGAATGTTGATAGCTGTATTTCACAAGTTAGAATAACTCGTGAAGGAAATAAAAAATTAAATCCAGTGAAAGAAATTAAAGCTTTTCTTAGGCATAAAATCTATTAATTAACAACGAGTAAAATTTAGATATGAGAAATTATTAAATAAGTAGTTTCTTTAATAATCAACGTATTGTCTTGCTTTTATTCTCCTGCAAGTAGAAGTGTTTTTGTTGATGAGGCTGGGTTTAATTACGACTTTTAGTAAAAGAAAAAGGAATGTTACACAATGGGTAAACATTCCTTTAAGTATTAGGTTAATCCACCGTTGTTTCTTCTGGGATCCAACCATCATCCATCCATATTTCTTCCAGTATCTCTTCAATACGAATTTTATCTTCCGTTATTTTAGTTCCAGAGATGTTAACGCGTTGTTGTGAGCTAAACCCAACCCGCGTTATCATATCTGGATATTGGTTTTGAAGTTTGCGTAAAATCTCAGTTTCAAGTGCTTGCAAAACAATTGAACTCGGTTTTTGTGGAGCGTTCTTATCAAATAATACTTCGATACGTAACATGATAGCCTCTAGTAAAGACTGTATTAATATACAGTATTTTTAGAACTATTAGGTAAAAAAGTCAATATAGTGCTACAAATATTTTTATCAGCGAATGGAGTGAAAAAATAATAGCAAGATAAAACAACAGGTTAATGTTATGAGTGCACGATAAATAATTGTCAGAAAATTTAAAATAGGTATGCTAGAAAATATTTTTTATAAGGTGAGTTTTGATTAAATGTTACATGCTTTAAGAGTTTCAAGTGAAGATAGCGAAGCGATAGCAATGATTAACCAGTTGTATGACACAGCTTTTCCATTATATGAACAAAGAAGCTACCAAGGAAGAGAGGCAATATTAAATCATAGCGATTATTATTTGCTCAATTTCAAAGAGAATGACACTTTTATTGGTTTCATTGGTTGTTGGAAAATCGAAGATTATTATTACATTGAGCATCTTGCTATTTCCCTCATATTAAGAGGGCAAGGTTATGGGCAAAAGGTATTAAAACTGTTTTGTCATGATGTTGGTAAAGTGATTCTAGAAATAGACCCCATTATTGATGAAGTTAGCCAAAAACGTTGGTCTTTTTATCAACATTGCGGTTTTCAACAAACTGAATACGCTCACGCACATCCAAGTTATTACCCAGAAAATAAGCCGCATGAGCTTAGGGTATTAAGCTATCCAGAAGTGATAGCTCAAGAGGTGTATCAGCAATTTAATCACACCTTGCAAACGGTTGTGATGAATAAAGCGCTATTATAGTTCACCATTTAGATGGTTTTAATCAGATATATAGCAATAGATAAGTTCGGGATCATTATCATCTAAATTTTCAATGTATCCACTAGGAATAAAGCCAGTTTTTATTAAGAGTTGTTGAGTGGCTGTATTCGATTGGTTTGTAGATGTAAAAATTTTTGGGGTTTTACTCTGCATTTTTAGTTTATTAATTAAGGTGAGTCCAAGGCCTTGCCGACGATGGTTTTTATTTACCATTAATAACTCTATAAAAGCATGGGAATAGAAATAATAATGTAGAACACCATACGCCAATATTTCGTTGTTGGCTTCCAGTACATAACATATTTCTTGTTCGAGCCATTGGGTAATGTCTTCATAGCGTTCTGTCGTCGCAATGGTATCTATGGAAAATATAGCATTTATATCAATTAGTGTTGCGGCTCTAAAGTTAGTTTTCATTATCAATCAGTTGTTTATCAATGCTAAATGTCTTAATTTGAAAATATTACAGCATAGGATTGGTTTAGGTAAAAGATTAATATGAATAAGTAGCGCTTAAATAGGCATGTATACCTATCTATCAATTGAATTGAGAGTATTTTGGACTGTATAAGCAGTTGGTTAAAGCTAGTATAACCATGTCGGGGTTTTACACCAGTTTTACCGCCATTTTACCTTTTTAAAATCACACATACAAAAAAACCAACCGTAATAGGTTGGTTTTCTTAGGGAATTTTGGTCGGCATGATAGGATTTGAACCTACGACCCCCGACACCCCATGACGGTGCGCTACCAAGCTGCGCTACATGCCGAACTTTGATTAATACTACTCATTTTACTTCTAAAAGCAATAGACTGAAGATGCGACTGGTTGATATTTAAACACTAATTTTCATTAAAGCGTTTTAACTCAGTAAAGATCTTCAACAACTCAGCCAAGTCAGGTTTTTCATTTCGTTCTATAGCACCTTGTTTATCATAGATATTAAACTGACCATTTTGATCCATGTAGAGGGTGGCATTATCTGTGGTAATGACAACATCGTCGTTATCACCGGTGATCACCCATGGGTAAGTACGTTTAACACTAAATAAATCCTCACCTTGGCTGTAATCATCGGGTGGATTACTGACATGTAGTAAACGCTGCATCAATGTTGTCATGACATCTTGATGACTAGTTAGCTTATCTATTTGCTGCGCTGGTGTGTTTGGCCAATAAATGAATAGTGGCACTTGCATATTATTACGATTGAAGCGTTTGCCATCTAACCACTCGTTTTCTGCTTTTCCTTGGTTATTGTAATTTGCGGTCACAACAACAATGGTGTTTTGCAAGCGATTATCACGCTGTAATACAGACATCACGCGATTGATTTGTTCATTGGTTTTCGCGCTTCCAGGTGTTCCTTTAATATTGAGGAAAGAGAACCAAGGAGAGTCATTCTTAAGGCTATCTAGCCAGTTACTCCATTGTGTCACTGTTAAGTTGTCATTATCTGCAGTTTTTGCAGGTAATGAGTAATCCGCTAAAATAGCTTGCCTGAATAATGGAGAATTAAAGCCATCTGTTGAGAATAAACCAAACTGATATCCTTGATGCTGTAAGGCTTCGATTAGCGCTGATGGATGGCGACCATTGAGAATATTATCGAAATAAGTTGATGAAATACCATAGAATAAGCCAAATAGCGCGGTATCGTTACGTAGACCGGCAGTGTAGTGATTCGTAAACTGTGTACTGATTTCTTTAAATTCGTTTAACGCACCCATAGAATCTTGTTGAGATTTGTCTCCAAGATCATCAATGACCAACAATAATAAGTTGTAATCGGCGCCTTGGTCATAATAACTTAAAGGTTTCAATGGGTAGTTTAATTTAAGTGCTGTTGGGCTACCTTGCTGGAATACACGGTTTTGATGTTCAGTTAAGTCTAACAGGCCATATCTATCAAGGAGCTTGCGGGCTGTCATGGGTTGTGACAATGGATAATTGTAGCGTTGCATGGTGATAGGGCGATAAAAATTAGCATCGGCCCATGCATACATCAGGTGTGACATAATAAAGGTCACAATAAAAATACCCGCAAGCGGTTTGCCAAATGTTTGGCGATTTAAACTACGTAATTTTTGCCAACTCCAAGTCGCAAATAACATTTCAACAAGAAAGATAATCGGAATGCTGATAAACATCAGTTGCCATTCACGAGCCATCTCACCCTTAGTTGGGTTGATGACCAAGTCCCAAACTTGTGGTGTTAAATGCAAACCAAATTGGCTAAAAACACGGATATCAAAAATTAATAGCGTTGTACCAGCCGTTGCAAGGGCAACACAAAGTACCCTCAGCAGCCGCTGAGACATAACAATAAAGGTCAGTGGAAAAACAATTAGTAAGTAAGTCGCAAAGACCACAAAACTAAAGTGACCAATCCAACTGACGAAAGCATAAATTCGGCCAGTTAGGGTATCTGGCCAATCAAAAATAAACAGATAGCTACTACTTAACACGAGGCTAAGCAGTATATTGAATAGTGCAAACCAGTGCCCCCAACCAATCATGTTAGAGACTTTGTCACGGTAGCGCAGGTGGGTGACCATACTGTTTATTTCATTAATCAATTAGTGTGATTGATCTTCTTTAACAGAAGAAAGTAATGCATTTGCGAATGATTCTGCAATCATTTTACGTTGCGCAGGCGCAACCGACGTATTCAGCAGATTCGTTACCATATTACCTAACACCATGAGGGAAAGGTCAACAGGGGTGTGGTTTTTTTCTAACACGCTCACGAGGTCAGAAAGTAAACCTTCAACTTTTTCATCACTATAGCGAGATGATTGTGGCATAAATTGAGACATCCTAAATTAATGAAAGCTACATATCATAGCGTATCACAGCTGGTTTTTCTTCTTTCTTCGCAACAAATTTTTGTTTAAGTGATAATAATGCTAATTCAGATTCGTAAAGTGCGTATTAGTTCAGCGTAATTAGGCTGAAAATAGAACAAATGATGGTTTCTGTTGCAGAGGAATAATATCAATGTTTGAATACGCGCAACATTATTTTCGCTATAACGAAGGAGCCAACAATGAGTCTGGAAATTAACCAGATAGCTTTACACCAGTTAATTAAAAGAGATGAGCAAACCCTAGAGGTGATGTTGCGGGATTCTTTATTGACAGCAGATGGTGTCGTACAAGACATGATGGCAGAGTTACACCGCGTCTATAGTGCAAAAAGTAAAGCATTTGGCGAATTTAACGAAGAAAGTGAACTTGCCGATGCGTTAAAGTTATTGCGTAAAGGCGAGGAAGAGTTTTTAGGGTTCAGCCGTGCGATGACCGTTCGCTTGAAAGATGAATTAGCCAAATATCCTTTTGCTGAAGGGGGCGTGGTTCTCTTTTGTCAATACCGTTACCTCGCGGTCGAATATTTATTAATTGCGGTGCTCAATAGTTGTGACAGCATGTTTGTCACGGAATCATTGGATTTAGGCACCACACATTATTTAGATATTCCTCATGCAGATATTGTCGCTCGTATTGATTTAACGGAATGGGAGACCAATCCTGAATCAAAACGCTATTTAACTTTCTTAAAAGGTAGAGTAGGGCGAAAAGTATCTGATTTCTTTATGGACTTTTTGGCTGCATCAGAGGGATTAAATGCAAAAGTTCAGAATAAAGGCTTGGTACAGGCACTTGACGATTTTTGTGATAATGCACAAATGGACAAAAACACACGTCAAGCTTATCGCCAGCAAGTGCATAGTTATTGTACAGAACAATTACAGTCTGGAGAGGAAATTGAGTTACAGGCGCTGGCAAAAGAGCTGCCAATGGTTGAAGAACAAAGCTTCGATGATTTCGCTCGCCAAAATGATTATCAACTCGAAGAAAGTTTCCCTGCCGATAGAGGAACGTTGAAGCAATTAACGAAGTTCTCAGGGAGTGGCGGAGGGATCACGATTAGCTTTGATGCGATGCTTATGGGAGAGCGTATCTTTTGGGACCCTGTCACTGATACGTTGACCATTCGCGGTACACCACCTAATTTGCGTGACCAGTTACAACGCCGGGGGGCTAAATAGGCTGTGGCGTTGAATCGGTAGAAATAAATAACGCCGCAATTGCGGCGTTATTTACTCGGCGTCCCGAAAATTCTAAAGCTCGGCTGTGGGCTTTAATTAAGCGCGCAGGAAGTCAATGTGCGTCACTTTTGGCTTAAATGGGTGACGTTGAACAGCCTGAACTTTTACTTTTGTTTCTTTACCATCGATAACCAGGTTCAGAACTTCGTAAAATTCTGCTTTGCTTTCTTGGTTGATGATTTCATCGTGGTTAAGAGTTACAGAGATAGCTTCTTGGTTGCCACCGTAAACGATAGCTGGAAGCTGGTTATCTCTGCGCAGGCGGCGGCTCGCACCCTTACCCTGCTCTTTACGTTCAATTGCATTGATAGTTAACATTACTATTTCTCTATAAAAAGAAAATATAAATTCCTGCTACAGGCGACCCAGCAGCAGGTTCGAGATTTGGCCTATGGATACTTCATTCAGCGAACAAGATATCGGAAGGCGGGCGGCATTTTAACGAAAAATCCATCATCCAGCAATCATTATGATCGTTTTCGCTTTATGATAGAGAATCTGCAACGCGAAAACGCCCTTGATAATCGAAGATTTTCTCTCTAATTTCCCAAAAACGCTCTTTTTTGCGTGCAACAATAAATTGAGGATAACGCAATAAAGATTGCTGCAATAATATATCATTTGCACTATTCCATTTAAATGGAACACCCGGAGCACGCTGATGCTCTCGTAAAAAACGATATTCGAATACGCGTTTTTGTGCGGGCGTCGCTAAGCGAAAACGTTCAGAAACGCTAGTTCCGTCTTCATCAAAATAATTTATTTTAATCCATTCACCTTTGGAATCACTTCCAGTAATGAATTGCATACCACCGCAACGAATGATTAATGCATCTTTAAGTTTTAATGCGGCTTTTAGCATATCGTCAGGGTCGGTAAGCACCTCTTGGCATTTTTGGCAGCGACGAGCAGCAATATCATTTTCTGCACCGCAATGTGGACATTGCTTGAAGCGAAAACGAAATTCACATTGTTTTTTCTGCCTATTTTCATCCTCTTCCCAGCCTTGGCAGCGCCGGCCGTAATGTTCAATAATTTGCCCATCAGAGGTACATTTACCCCAAAAAATATTCGCAAATTGGCACAATGGACAGAAAACTTGCACGGGAACACTGGTTGAGTTGGGTCTACTAGAACCCACTTCAGGCCGAAACAAATCATGTGGATTACCGGCATAATCTAAGATTAAACAGCGGGTTTTTCCTTCGGATAGGCGTAATCCTCGGCCAACAATTTGTTGGTATAAGCTGACTGACTCTGTGGGTCGTAAAATCGCAATCACATCAACATGAGGCGCATCAAACCCAGTTGTTAATACTGAAACGTTAACGAGATAGTGTAATTCTTTGTTTTTAAATTGGTTAATAATTGCTTGCCTATCAGCAGCAGGGGTTTCAGCTGTCACTAATGCCGCACTGTTTTGGGGTAAATAGCCCAAAATTTCTTTTGCGTGCTCAACCGTTGCTGCAAAAATCATACAGCCTTGTAATGGTGCTGCATATTCAATAACTTGCTCAATAATTTTAGGGGTAATGCGTTGCTGCTTTTTTAATGACAGATTAAGCTCTTGTTCATTAAAAATACCTGATGATGTCAGTGAAACTTGGCTAAAATCATATTGGAGAACAGGCATATCTAAGCGTTCAGGTGGTACTAAGAATTTGTTTTTAATCATATAATGTAGAGGTAGTTCATAAATACACTCACGGAAAAAACAATTTTCATCGCCACGTACCATACCATGGTAATGGTATTGGTAAATCCAACCACTGTTGAGACGGTAGGGCGTGGCGGTTAATCCTAAAATACGTAATGAAGGGTTATTGGACTGTAAAGCCTGGATGATTTGTTGGTATTGGCTTTTATCATTCAAACTTATACGGTGACACTCATCAATAATCACTAACGAAAAATGTGCATCAAAGGCTTTAAGGTTTCGAGCAACAGATTGCACGCTACCAAACACGACTTTGCTTTGAGATTCTTTTCGATTTAGACCTGCGGCAAATATATCGGCTTGTAGGCCATATGTGAGGTACTTAGCATGATTCTGCTCAACTAATTCTTTTACATGTGCTAATACCAGCACTCGGCCACGAGCAAGCCGCGCCAATTCAGCGATCACTAAGCTTTTACCTGCTCCAGTTGGCAAGACAATTACGGCAGGGTGAGTCTGTTTACGGAAATAATCAACCGTCGCATCGACAGCTTCTTGTTGGTATGGGCGTAAAACAAAAGGCATATTATTCAGCATTATGTAATTAAATCAGGTGAATGACGTTAAATTTAATTTAAAACGATGACTCTGTCTAAAGATGTGAGTTGTTTCGGTGAAACTATCACTTCACAAGGGTTATTGTTATAATGAATTATGTGATAACAATCACAACAACCTTTCACTCTATATTCTGACAGTTGAGCGTTATTGTACGCTTCACTGGCATTCCATCAAGTTAAGAGAATCTATGCGACTGGATAAATTTTTGTCCCAGCAATTAGGGATAAGCCGAAGTTTGGTAGCGCGAGAACTGCGCGCAGGGCTTGTAACGGTTGATGATGAAATCGTTAAATCAGGGGCTTTTCAAGTTACGATTGACCATGAAGTCGCTTATGATGGCAATGTCCTCGTACAAGTTACTGGGCCGCGTTATTTTATGTTACATAAACCACAAGGCTATATTTGCTCAACAGATGACCCAACACATCCAACAATTCTTTTTTTTATTGATGAGCCTCTTGCACAAAAACTGCATTCAGCAGGGCGTTTAGATATCGATACAACCGGCCTTGTATTATTGACGGACGATGGCCAATGGTCACATCGCATTACTTCACCCAAGCATCATTGTGAAAAAACGTACCGAGTTCAATTGAGTGATGATATTGCTCAAGATGTTGCTGAGAAGTTTGCTCAGGGCGTTATGCTCAATGGGGAAAAACATCCAACTAAACCAGCGAGACTGGAAATTATTAGCCCTAGAGATGTCAGGCTGACGATTAGCGAAGGGCGTTATCATCAAGTAAAACGTATGTTTGCAGCGGTAGGAAACCACGTTTGTGGGTTACACCGTGAACGTGTTGGGGAAATTTGGCTCGATGATGCTCTTGAGCCAGGAGAATACCGCCCACTGACGGAAGAAGAGATCAACAGCATTAATGTACCACGTAAAAAAATAGCAGGAGTTTAAAGAGTGCAACAGCAGCGTTCATCCTATTTGGGGCTGATATTAATTCTAGGTTTATTATCGATGCTAATGCCATTGGCTATCGACATGTACCTACCAAGCTTTCCGACGATGATGCATTATTTTAATGTAGATGAAGGGCGCATTCAAATGACGCTCAATAGCTACATTTTTGGTTTTGCTATAGGGCAATTATTTTATGGTCCTATGGCTGATAGCATTGGGCGTAAACCTGTTATTTTGGGTGGAGTTGTCGTTTTTGCCATCGCTTCAGCGGCTTGCGCTATCACTGAATCGATTGATTCACTGATTTGGTTACGTTTTTTACATGGTTTTGCCGCTGCAGCTGCAAGTGTTGTGATTAACGCACTTATGCGAGATATGTTTACTCGTGATGAATTCTCAAGAAGTATGTCTTTTGTTGTATTAGTGATGACGGTGGCACCGTTATTAGCCCCTATTTTAGGGGGAGAACTAATGCGTTGGTTTTCATGGCATGCCATTTTCTGGAGTATCGCCATTGCTGCGGTTGTTGCCGTTATTTTAGTGAGCTGTTTTGTGCGGGAAACATTGCCCGTTGCTAAAAGGCAAAAGTTTCATATTGGTACAACATTAAGGCAATTTGCGACTTTATTTAGAGCAAGACAGGTTCTGTTCTACATATTAGCGAGTTCATTCTCTTTTGCCGGGATGTTTTCGTTCTTAAATGCAGGTGCTTTTGTCTATATCGATTTGAATGGGGTGTCTCCACAGAATTTTGGCTACTATTTTGGTATCAACATTATCTTCCTGTTTATTATGACGACAATAAATAGCCGCTATGTAAGGCATTTTGGCGCAGAAAAAATGCTTTACTTTGGCATCATTATCCAATTTGTGATGGGCGTGTGGTTGCTTGTTACAACGGCATTTGCATTAGATTTTTGGACATTGGTTATCGGTGTTGCAATCTATGTTAGTGGCATAGCGATGATTACTTCTAATGCAATGGCAGTGATCTTGGATAATTATCCACATATTGCCGGAACCGTCTCTTCATTGGCAGGAACAATAAGGTTTTCAATTGGCGCACTCGTTGGGACTTTATTATCACTCATACCCGCTCAGAGCGCATGGCCAATGGTTGGTTCTATGGTTGCTTGTGTAGCATTATCAATGTTATTTGTTCTATTAGCGAAAAAAGCAAAGTAAACCATATGTTTTCAAGTTTCATGGATGAAACTGAGAACACACAATTCCCCTTTCTTTAAAATAGAATATTTTCTAGTTACTTCCCTAGATCATTCATTTTATCTATTAGAGATAAAGTAACATTGCTCGATAAAAGCGAGTAGTAATGTAGGGGTATTAAAATCCTTAATGAAAAATGATCTAAATCAATTATCATTCGAGCTAAATTTGTTAAATTTATGTTTTATTAATTAATGCTTATTGCAACATTATTCATTAATAAAAATTTGGTTTAACTTCAAAAACAAACTGTTTTTTACTATTTTCATTTCATAAATGTAAAAAAAAGTTAAGTGTTTTGAGTGAGATGTTGAGCTTAGAGATCAAAATTAGTTTAAATTTTAATATATTTACTACTAAAATGAATGTGCAATGATTTGTGTCACAAAAATTTAACGACATTTTGTTTTTTTAATGTTATATTTAAAGTTCGACATTTAACATTCATGTTACTTTTTGGATGACTAAAAGTTCGGTTTGAACGATGAATGATTGGCTTAAGCCCGTGTTAGGTCAAGTAAGAATGTAAGTATCAGTACTTGGCAAAATACTAAAATGTTTCAATAGGATATCTTTGTGGAAAAATTAGGTCTTTCGGTGGTGCACAGGCTACCGCAAAGCTACCGCTGGTTATCAGGCAAAATAGGTACGGATGTTGAAGTCGTGCCTATGAATGATGCCGATAGCGATAAGCTTGTGGGGCTGAAGCTACTTAGCCATGACTGTGCGACAGATTGTATTGCAATGCAGCAATTGTCTGAATCATTGTCAGATATGCAGATCGCTAACGCAATCTTAGAGTGGCAAAAAGAAATTTGCCTATTCATTCATGCTAATGATGAGCTAGCTGCTATGTGTCGCTTAAAAGCTTCTGGCGTCGCGATTGCAGAACTGTCTTCTGGCTTTTATAGTGCTTAGTTTTGAGTATATTTGCTTGGTTATATTGGCTCGATGATTCATTATTATTTTAGTTACAAGTTTAGTTCAGCTATGTTTTATAACTTGTTTTTGAATGAGCGTTATCGTGAGGTGGGTTTGGTATTTAAGCTATTTTTATCAAAAAGAATCAAATAGCTATACTAAATTTAGTTAATAAAGATTTCCAATAAAAAAGCTTCCATTGTATGGAAGCTTTTTTATTGGAAGGGGGATATAGAATGTTAAAAAAACTTATGAGCCATTAATAATACGTCTACCGGCATAATATCTTTTGCTCCAGTAGGAGTTAGTCATTTCAGAAACGATAACACCACTACTGGTTGACGCATGAACAAATTTTTGGTCGCCAATATAGATACCAACATGCTTCATAGTTCGGCCTGTTTTAAATAAAACAATATCACCGACTTTTAGGTTATTACGTTTTACGCTTTTGCCTGAGGATTCTTGTTCAGAAGTGGTACGAGGGAGTTCAACACCAAATTGTTCAAAGAATGTGCGTTGTACAAAACTTGAACAATCAACACCTTTCTTTGTTGTACCGCCAAGACGATAAGCCACGCCTTTCCAGCTTGCGTATTGATCCATTATTTTAGATTTAGTATCAACACTTTGTACTAATTCTTCGAATTCATCTTGAGATGCCATCGTCAAGGAGTCGCCAGCAGAACCATTTAGCATACGTGCATCTGATTTGGCAGTATATTGTGTGTTTTTAGCTGACTTTGGGTTGGTACATGCTGTGAGAGTTACGGCGATTGCAATTGCCGGAACAATGCGCCAAGCATAGCGCTTAAGTTTTTCAGGAGTTAGCATTCTTATATATATCCCTTACCATTTTTTTAGTACTTTATTGTGTAAAAAGACACAAAAAACTAAACTTATCCCTGTGAAAAACGCATTATAGATGCCAAAACTGTGTTTTTCGCAGAAAGTGTTTATCGCAGCACTACTAAATTTCGAATGTACTAGTCATATTTAATGACTTATTGAGTATAGGATATATATCAATATCGACTAAATTTACTAAGACATTCTTTACATTTTTTACATAAAAGATTTGGTATCGCAATAATCCCAAATCAAACCTTTAAGAGCATACATAAACAAAAGCAAAATGGCGAGTTAATAGAGGTGAAATTTACAAAACATTAGATAAAAGTGCCTATTTGCCATTGGTTTATGTGATAACTGTCTACAATGAAGGATCTTTACTTATAACACAGGTAATTGCAGTCAATGAAATATGATCTAAATCACATTTTCTTGGTTATTATCTCAGTGTAATTACATAAATATGTGCTTTTTAAGTTTGAAATGTAAAGAAGTTTAAATTTATATCTAATGACGGCTTATTTGTGAGTAAAACGAATAGCTTAGTAGACTTTAAAAAGGATGGTTAGAATAAAAGACAAACAAAGAATAATGAAGAAAGTCAATTCACTGTATGTTTATCAGGGGGTTTTGTTGTTCGGATTTTCTTTATGAAATAGATACTGGCGAGTGAGAGGTAATTTATGTCGACCACCAAACGGTAATAATGTAGGTGAACCATCAGTGTATGTGCTATATCTTGATATTGTAGTCACGATAAAGCCGTTGCTCGAAATCATTAAACCGGCGATTGAGGGTAGCACGAGCAATTCTAGCTGAAAAATAATCCATGGGAATGAAGTTAGATGACCCAAGGTTATCAATAATCAGAAATTGGCCGTGAGGTTTATAACCTAATTGGTAAACAATGTTGTAAGTCTTAAGTGCCATCGTGGCGATAGCCTCTTTATAAATATTCTTTTTAAATTGCTCATAAGCAATTTTCATATTTTTTTTATGTTTTAAAAAAAGTTGTTTGTTTTTTAGGTAGTAATCTAAAGTATGTGAAACATTTCCAGTTTTATCTTTGATTAATTGGAATACATATCCTAATCCGCGATCAGTTTGCTGGGTTCCATAGTAATGAGAAATTGTTTTTATTGTGAAGTTTTTTTTATATAGACGCTTATAATAGCGAACCTCTCTTAATGTTTCTTTATCATCTCTTCCACTTAAATGAACTTTTACACATAGGTCATCATATTCAGGATGCTGATAACAAGCACGCTGTCGGCCTGATGCGATCAAATTGATAGAGGGTAATGCGATTTTTTTATTTAAATTCTTATGCATGATGATTAACACTATCTTTAACGATTCTAAAGTTTTTGATGTATAGATGAGCCTTAAGTGGCGTTGCGACGATTTTCATAAATTATAGGGCTAATGCTAATAGATATTATTTATAAAGTGTTGCATTTTGTGTGGTTAATTAAGTGTGATGTAAGTCCTTTATTTTGTTTTGATAAATAATTAAAACAAAAAATAAAAAACTACGACCATAAATGAAATTATTAATATCCCTTTGGAATTAGTATGTCGTCCTCAGGCAATTCAGCCAAATTAAATACTTTAACTGTAAATAAATTACAGAAAGTGACGATAACATAATTTTAAAAGGGGATTTCATTATGAATAGCTCAGTAAAAAAAATGGTCATGACTTTTCTGGCAGTAACGGCATTAAGCACAAGTTTTTCAATCGTTGCGTCAGAAAATAGTGAGACGAAACGCAGTAGTACAGGCGTTATTCGATTTACTGGTGCCATAGTTGCATCACCTTGTGTTGTCGAAGCGAATGCTAATAAAGTTGAAACTAAATGCTGGAATGATAATGGTAAATTGGAAACTGCATCTGCAGATATTCGTAAATTAAAAAATAAAGAAATGTTGCTTCCGAATCAAAAAGGTACTCAACAATTTAATTGGATTAATAAAGATAAAACCTTAGGTATTTATACAATAAAATACGATTAATCTTGAGTTGAATAAGAATTGAATGTAGCAAACTAATATGAGAAGGGTATGCAATGTTTAATTTTAATGACATATGCCTATGAACAGTAACTTCATAGGCATATAAAAAATTGTTTCTATCAAATTAAAAACAAAAATTAGTCACAACGGCCCATATAACGACGCTCGGCGATATGAATACGAATTTTTTCTCCGCTGGTTAAATATTCAGGGACTTGGACTGTTAGTCCTGTAGCCATGGTTGCGGGTTTAGTCCGTGCGCTTGCTGATGCGCCTTTAATTGCAGGTGTTGTTTCAACAATCACCATATCAACCGTTTGTGGTAGCTCTAATGCAAGAACTTGTCCATCCATTGTTAATACTTGCATTCCTGGTAACCCTTCTTCAGGAATAAAAAGTAATTCTTCTTCAATATCCGCTTTTTTGAAAATGTAAGGAGTGTAATCTTCATTGTCCATGAAGACATATTCATCACCATCAATATAAGAAAAACTCACTCCACGGCGTGTTAGCGAAATGGTTTCTAAAATATCATCGCCTTTGAAACGCTCTTCAACTTTCTGGCCAGTTTTGATATCAGTAAAGCGCATTTTATATAGCGTACTTGCACCACGAGCGCTAGGTGCTTGAATATCAATGTCTTTTACAAGTAATAGTTTGCCATTGTAGTTAATTGCTAAACCACGTTTAATTTCGTTGGCCTTGGCCATAAATAACCTTCTTTAGGGTTGTCAAAAAGAGTGCGACAAAATTACTCGCAGATAAGGAATTAGGCAAGATGCTGAAGTCAATTTTCAGTGAAAAATTTTTAGATAAATATCAGTATGAATATAACCCGTAGGTTATATTCATACTCGAATGGTTAATAGATAGGAAGTAAACCAGATAGCGATAATAAATGAGCGACCGCATTAATTAATCCAAAGAGGATCACGAAGCCAATGATAAAGCTCCCTCCTGGTGCTTTATAACTGTTGTTAGGGTAGCGTTTACGACTTGCTTTCGCCATCAGGGCAGGGACAATAACAGCCCAAATAGTCGCTGCTAACCCTGCAAAACCAATCGCATAAATAAACCCATTAGGAAAAATTAAAGCGAGTACTGTTGGTGGTAAAAAGGTGACTAATATGGATTTAAGGCGGCCAAATTTGTTATCTTCAAATTTGAAAAAATCAGCGATAAAATCAAATAGCCCTAAAGATACACCTAAGAAAGAACTCGCTAAAGCCATATAGGAGAACAGGTTCAAAAACTGAGAAATAAAACTGCTTTGGGTGGAAATATTCATTTGGGTCAGTAATGCATCAATATTATTACCATTTTCTCTGATTTCAATAAATGAAGTTCTTGGAATATTTCCTTGAATCGCATACTGCCACAAAATATAGATAACCACGGTAATGGTTGCGCCATAGACGAGGCTCTTAACAACACTGCGGCTATCTTTATTATAATATTTTACTAATCCTGGCACATTACCGTGATAACCAAATGAAGTTAATAAATAAGGTAATGCGGCTAAGGCATATGGAAGATACTGGCTTTCACCTTGTTCAGTTTGGTTAAATAAGATAGCTGGAGATGCAGTTGAAACCATTCCACCGATTGACATAATAAAGGTGATTACCATTCCACCAATTAAAATAGTGCTTAACCTATCGACAGCACGCGTAGAAAGCCACACAAAAAAAGCCACTATGAAGGCAAAAATAAAGCCAGCACCTGCTTGAGGTATCTGTATTTTTTCTGACAAATTCGCTGCGATGATAGAGCTACCCGCAGAAATATAGGCATAAGTAAGTATGTAAAGCACAAAGGTGACGGATAAACTATTAATTGAATTCCATGTCGAACCCAACAAATCTTTAACCATCGTATGGAAACTAGCGCCCGCAGGGTAATTCATATTGGCTTCTAAAATCATTAACCCAGAAAGTAACATGCAAATAAAGGTATAAATCAACAGTATGACGGAGCCTGTGAACCATACGCCAGAAGTCACCATAGGAATAGAAAACATACCAGCACCCACTGCGGTACCGGCAATGATCATAGCACCTCCTAATATAGAAGGATTTTTTTGTTGTGTTGTTCCATCAATAGCCATGGTGGCTCCTAAATATATTGTTTCACTGTACTAGCTAAATGATACGGCAAGCATGAAGTATTGTAAATATAGTAAATAGAATAAAACAGGGAAAAATGAGTAATTAGAAAGGGATGGATAATAAACGTACAACGCGAGAATGTTTGTACGCTTACGATTAATTAGGCGTTTTGGCGATAGAAACGTTGTGTTAGCCAGAGGTCAACCGCGTTGCGACTAGCCTCAAAATGCGGTTCTGGGAGTTTGTCTGGTGAAACCCACATTAAGCTTTCACATTTATCTGGTTCCATAATTTGAGGCTCAACATCACCGTCATATTCAACATGCATGCAAACAGAAACGGTGTGTTTACCTTCTTGTTGGTGAGTTTGTAAATTATTGCTGATGCCAAAAACAGTGGGGGCTTGGATATCAATACCTATCTCTTCTTTTATTTCGCGAATTGCACAGGTTTCAAAAGATTCACCGGGGTCGACATGTCCGCCGAAAATGGACCAATAGGGCGCATGTTTACTACTGCGTTTACCTATCAAAATTTGCCCATACTTGTTAGTGATTAGCACACCGACACCAACGACGACGTAAGCAGGCTCAGACATATATTCTCCTTATTATTTTATTTTTCAGCGCGCTGATCCTGACATAATCTTGTAGAAAAACAAGCAGGAAAAAGTACAAATATCACTGAAAACAATATGCTTTAATGTTATAACTATACTTAAATTTAAAGACACGATAATCATGATAAGGGAGATTAGTGGTTATGACTCGCCGGGTTGCTACAATTACATTAAATCCTGCTTACGACCTTGTGGGCTTATGCTCTACTATCGAAGTGGGGGAAGTCAATTTAGTCAAAACCGCTAGCCTCAATGCGGGTGGTAAAGGGGTCAATGTCGCAAAAGTACTCCGTGACTTAGGTATTGATATCACTGTTAGTGGTTTTATGGGAAAGGATAACCAAGAAGAATTCCAACATTTTTTCAGTGAAAATGGCATGGCTAACCGCTTTAGTATGGTGCCAGGACGGACACGAATTAACGTAAAACTCACGGAAAACAATGGGGAATCGACTGATTTCAACTTTTCAGGTTTTGAGGTCAGCAAAGAAGACTGGAACCGTTTCTCGACAGAATCACTCAATTGGCTTGGCCATTTTGATATGGTTGTGGTTAGCGGAAGTTTGCCAAGTGGTATTGATCCAGAAGAATTTACTCGGTGGATGACTCGCCTTCGCCAATTATGCCCATGTATTATTTTTGATAGCAGTCGAGAAGCCTTAAAGGCGGGTTTAAAAGCGTCACCATGGCTAGTAAAACCTAATCGTCATGAGCTAGAAAGTTGGGTTGGTCGAAAACTACCAGACTTACAAGATGTCGTAGCTGCAGCCCATGAATTAAGAGATAAAGGCATTTCCCATGTTGTCATATCGCTAGGGGAAGAAGGGGCTCTGTGGGTTAATGCTTCGGGTTCTTGGTTAGCTAAACCACCACATTGTGAAGTGATAAGCACGGTTGGGGCTGGTGACTCGATGGTGGCAGGGCTAGCTTACGGGCTACTCAATGGTGAGTCCAGTGAGCATACCTTACGTATGGCGACTGCAATTTCTGCACTCTCAGTTTCCCAGCCAGATGTCGGCTTAAAAAATAGAAATAAATTAGCGGATATGATGGCAAAAATTGAAATGAAATCGTTATAGGTCATTCAGTTCAAATAAAACCCCCATATGATAAATGCGGGGGTTTTTGTTATTAGAAAGTAGGCTAAATCGCTAATTATTTTGTTGTGCTTTTAACCACGCAATTTCTTGTGGCCAAATATCGGGGTTTACGGTTTCTAAAATCAAAGGGATACCATCGAAACGGTTATCTTGCATAATGTAAGTAAATGGTGCAAAACCAATATTCCCTTCACCTAAACTATGGTGGCGGTCGACACGGCTGGCAAATTCACTTTTCGCATCATTAAGGTGCATTCCTTTTAGAAATTCAAACCCGACAATTTCTGCAAACTGGTCAAATGTTTTATCACAATCTTCGGCAGTGCGTAGGTCATAACCTGCGGCAAAAGCATGACAAGTATCGATACACACACCTACACGGCTTTTATCTTTTACCCCATCAATAATTTTTGCGAGATGTGTAAAGTCAAAACCTAAGTTAGTACCTTGCCCTGCCGTATTTTCAATGACAGCAGTCACTCCCTCGGTTTCAGCAAGCGCGATATTAATAGATTCAGCAATCCGCGCTAAACAGTCGTCAATTTCAATTTTGTTTAAATGACTACCTGGGTGGAAATTAAGTAAATCAATACCTAATTGCTCACAGCGCTGCATTTCATCGATAAAAGCGACCCGAGATTTTTCTAGAGCTTCAAATTCAGGATGACCTAAATTGATTAAATAGCTGTCATGGGGCAGGATCTGGTGTTTACCGTATCCATATTTTTTGCAGTTATCTTTAAATTTTTTAATCACTTCTTCGCTCAGTGGCGCAGCTTTCCACTGACGCTGATTTTTTGTGAACAATGCAAAAGCGGTTGCGTTGATTTCATGTGCACGAATAACGGCTTGGTCAACGCCACCAGAGGCGCTGACATGTGCTCCAATATATTTCATTTTTGACTCCTTTTTATTGGAGTATGCCATTAATAAGTGAATAAATGAAATCAACAAACAAGCCACCAGTTAAGGTGGCTAAAAACGAGGAAAATGTAGATTAAAAAATGTTTTGAATCAGTAAGTTAATTAATAGCCCGCCAACTATCAACCAAACAAACAGTATCAACGCCATTAGCAATGGTTTAATGCCCGCTTGGCGAATAGCGCTAACATGGGTAGTCAACCCTAAAGCAACCATTGCCATAGCAAGTAAAATGGTATCCAAAGCAATAACTTGCTGTACTAATGCCTGAGGCAGTAAATTGAGTGAGTTAAAACCTGCGACAACAATAAAAAATACAGCAAACCAAGGAATAGTAATTTTACTTTTTTGGGTCTTTATTGTTTGGTTAGCGGCCGTTTTACGGCTTAAAAACGCAGATAAAATAATTAAAAATGGCGCAAGCATCATGACACGGATCATTTTGGCAATAACAGAGGCATTTTCTGCATCTGTACCAATTGTATGGCCTGCTGCAACAACCTGTGCAACTTCATGTACTGTTGAACCAATGTAAATTCCAAAGGTTTCTTCTGTTGCCGGAAACCAACCAAAGTGTGCGTTTAATTGGTAAATCCAAGGGTAAACAAAGATACAAATCGTACCAAAGATAACAACGGTTGAAACGGCAACAGCGACTTTACTTGCGGATGCTTTAACGACAGGCTCAGTTGCCATGACCGCGGCTGCGCCACAGATACTACTGCCAGCACCAATTAATAATGTTGTTTCTTCATCAAGACCGAACACTTTTTTGCCTAGCCAATACGCTAATAAAAATGTCGATGTTAATGTTAAAGCATCAATAATTACACCAGTAGCGCCTACGTCAGTGATCTGTTGAAAAGTAAGGCGAAAGCCATACAAAATAATCCCGGCACGTAAAAAATAGTGTTTGGCAAATTTAATGCCAGCATCACAAGATTGACTGGCTACGGGGTAAAAAGTATTCCCGACAATAATTCCTAATAATATTGCGAGAGTTAATGCACCTAAACCAATATCCATAAACCAGGGTTGGTCACCGAGGTAAATTGCAATAGCAGTTAGAATACCCGCTAGAATAATACCTGGTATGAGTTTAAATATAGGGTTTAGGCTATTCTGCTCAAGGGTGTTGGTGTCACTTTTATTCATGATAATACTCTTTATTACCGCTTATAAGATTTAGTAATAAGGATATAACAAAAGTAATAATAATTTAAATTGAGTATCTTTATATAATCTACCACCAAAATAGATTATAAGTTTCTTCTGGAATATTGCGAATAAATCGTTAATATTAACATTATTATTACAAATACTAAAAATCACGTTGGGGCTTACCTTTATGCGAATTACACTTAGGCAACTTGAGGTTTTTACGGAAGTATTAAAAAGTGGCTCCACGACGCAGGCATCTCAGTTATTAGCACTTTCACAATCGGCTGTCAGCGCGTCGCTAACGGATTTAGAAGGTCAATTAGGCGTTCAATTATTTGACCGTGTGGGTAAACGACTTGTTACGAATGAGCACGGAAGGCTGCTATATCCCAAAGCTTTAGCGTTATTAGAGCAAGGGTTAGAAGTCGAGCAATTATTTAAAAAAGAGATGGGCGCAGTGCGTCTTGCAGCAAGTACAACGATTGGTAATTATATTTTACCAGAAGTCTTAGCGGGTTACCGTCATGACCACCCGGATATTCCTTTAGAGCTTTTTATCAGTAACACAGAAGAAATTATTAAAGCAGTCATGGAATTTAGAGCCGATGTTGGGTTAATCGAAGGCGTTTGTCATAGCCCTGAGTTAATTTCAAAAGCATGGTTAAAAGATGAACTCGTTATTTTTGTTTCACCCCAAAATCCATTGGCGAATAAAAAAGTTTCTTTAAAAGATTTGCGTGATGCGCCTTGGATTTTGCGTGAAAGAGGTTCAGGTACGCGGGACGTGCTCGACCAATTATTATTTGCACATCTTCCTGGCTTTCATATTTTAATGGAGCTAGGGAATTCAGAAGCTATCAAACATGCAGTTCGTTATGGAATAGGTATAAGTTGTTTATCTCGTCGGGTGATCGAAGAGCAATTAGAAAATGGCTCTCTAGTTGAACTAAAAATAGATGAACTTCATTTAGAAAGAACGCTATATTTAATTTATCACCGCCAAAAGCATCTTTCGAATGCGATTACTAACCTTCTGTCTTACTGTAATTAAAAATCCTCGTCATCTTTTAACCTGTCGCGTTGTTGGCTGCAATCGACGACCCAAGTCACATACTAATGTATGCTCCTTGGATAGTCTCAATTGCCGCCTAGCGACACGCTAAAAGCTATAGAGGATTGCAGTGAATGTGTTGCACTTGTGATAGGCTATCGCGTTGTTGGCTGCACTTTTTATGTGCCTTGAACAGTCACATTTGCCGCTACTGACACGATAAAGAAAATAAGACGTCGTCCTCTTATTAAGAGGGTATACTGAATTTTTTGAGATAACGCATTTTACTTATAATTTTGTGTGAATTATGAAGGTATCTTATAACAGTGAAGAGTTGCTTAGTTCTCACAGCCTATTTTGCTAGAATCCCTGCGATATTAGCTGAATAATAAAATGCAGGGAACAAATGTCAGAACAACATACCAATACTATCTCGCAGGGCGGCCCACAAAGACTACGCCGTGAGCTAAAGGCACGCCATCTTGCGATGATTGCTATCGGTGGGTCCATCGGTACAGGTTTATTTGTTGCCTCTGGGGCAACGGTTGCACAA
This sequence comes from Providencia sp. PROV255, assembly GCF_028478065.1. NCBI lineage: Bacteria > Pseudomonadati > Pseudomonadota > Gammaproteobacteria > Enterobacterales > Morganellaceae > Providencia > Providencia sp. PROV255. Next base: position 341,370 of record NZ_JAMPMI010000005.1, read on the forward strand.
GCAGGCCCCGGCGGAGCACTCCTTTCTTATGCTATCATTGGCTTAATGGTCTATTTTTTGATGACCAGTTTAGGTGAGTTAGCCGCATATATGCCCGTTTCAGGTTCATTTGCAACCTATGGTGCAAAATATGTCGATGAAGGCTTTGGCTTTGCGCTTGGGTGGAACTATTGGTACAACTGGGCTGTGACCATTGCGGTTGACTTAGTTGCCGCTCAATTAGTGATGACTTACTGGTTCCCAGATACCCCCGGTTGGATTTGGAGCGCCATTTTCCTTGCCATTATTTTCTTACTGAATTTCATCTCGGTTAAAGGGTTTGGTGAGGCTGAATACTGGTTCTCATTAATAAAAGTCACCACGGTCGTCATTTTTATTGTTGTCGGCGTATTAATGATTTTTGGCATCATGAGCGGTGCGGAAAATGCCGGGTGGCATAATTGGGAAATTGGTGATGCGCCTTTTGCTGGTGGTTTTTCAGCCATGATTGGTGTGGCAATGATAGTTGGGTTCTCATTCCAAGGAACTGAATTAATCGGTATTGCTGCGGGTGAATCGAAAGACCCCGCTAAAAATATTCCAAAAGCCGTGCGCAAAGTATTTTGGCGTATCTTGTTATTCTATATCTTTGCAATCTTAATTATTAGTTTGATCATTCCTTACACTGATCCAAACTTACTGCGTAATGATGTCAAAGATATTAGTGTAAGCCCATTCACTTTAGTATTTGAAAATGCAGGCTTATTATCTGCGGCAGCAGTAATGAATGCGGTTATTTTAACAGCGGTATTATCGGCAGGTAACTCCGGTATGTACGCATCAACGCGTATGTTGTATACCTTAGCCCGAGAAGGTAAGGCTCCACGTATTTTCGCCCGTTTATCTAAAGGTGGCGTACCTCGTTATGCATTGTTAGCAACGACGGTTGTTGCAGGGTTATGTTTCCTAAGTTCCATGTTTGGCAACCAAACGGTGTACTTGTGGTTGTTAAATACATCGGGGATGACAGGGTTTATTGCTTGGTTAGGTATTGCCATTAGCCATTATCGTTTCCGTAGGGGCTATATTGTACAAGGGAGAGATCTTAATGACTTACCTTATCGTTCAGGCTTTTTCCCAATCGGTCCTATTTTTGCCTTTATTTTGTGCTTAATAATCACGTTGGGTCAAAACTACCAAGCTTTTTTAGAAGATAAAATTGATTGGGTAGGGGTTACCGCAACTTATATTGGAATTCCGTTATTTTTAGCAATTTGGTTTGGTTATAAGATAGCGAAGAAAACGACGTTTATCCGTTATAAAGACATGAGCTTTCCAAGTTACCGCGAAAATTTAGATAAATAGTTTTTTTAAATATCTATCATCAATAACAGCACTCTTAATAGGGTGCTGTTTTTTTATATATAGCGCAATAAACCTGCATTTTGGCGGTAAAATAGGCTGAATGTTTAGGTTTACGATGATGGTCACAGAATTCTATTGATGAAAGCCATGATTAAACTAATAATCGTATTGATAAGTATTCTTATTTGCTTTATTGTTACCGCATAAAAAAAAGTAAGTCAATGAGGTTAAGAGTGGAGCTTAATACTATGTCGTCGGTAGCCAAGAAGTCTGTAGCTAGGTCGGTAGTAAAAGGAATAAGTTTAGCGTTATTAGCAAGTGCCAGTATGAGCGCTTGGGCTGTAACAGTGACTGATATTGCAGGTCGTACCGTTGAGGTTCCTGATAATGTTAATCGCATTTTATTAGGCGAAGGGCGCCTATTTAGTGCAATAGCTCTGCTAGAAGGTGATAAACCCATTGAGCGAATTGTAGGTTGGCAAGGTGACCTTCGAAAACTAGACCCGCAAACCTATGCTGTTTATAAAGCGAAATTTCCTGAAATTGATAACATTCCATTAATTGGTAATACCAGTGCAGATAGCGTCAGTTCAGAAAAAGTATTAACTCTAAATCCAGATATTGCGATTTTTGGTTTGTCAGGCCATGGGCCGGGTAAAAATAGTGAATTAGTTAGCCAGCTCGAAAAAGCTGGTGTACCTGTCGTATTTGTGGATTTCCGTGATAAACCACTGGAAAACACTTTACCAAGCATGCGTTTACTTGGTAAAGCATTGAACCGCGAACAGGCGGCAAATAAATATGTCGATTTTTATGAAAGAAACCAAAAATTAGTCACTGATATTACTTCGAAAATACCAGAAGATAAAAAACCAAGTGTTTTTATTGAATTACGCGCTGGTGCTTTTGAAGATTGCTGTGGTACCGCTGGCGATGGAAATATGGGGAATTTTATTGATTTAGCTGGTGGTAAAAATATTGCTAAAGGTGTTTTGCCGGGCGCGCTTGGTACGATGAACTTAGAGAAAATTATTGCAGCAGACCCAAATATTTACATTGCATCTGGTGCAAAAGCACCGGGTAGTAAAGATGCCGGCGTTCAATTAGGCGCACAAAGCACATTAACAGATGCACAAAAAAGCCTGAAAAAAATTACTGAACGTAAAGGGATTAGCTCGTTATCAGCCGTAAAAGATAAGCAAGATTATGCTATCTGGCACAATTACTATAACTCTCCATACAATGTGATTGCGACGCAAGTTTTCGCCAAATGGTTCTACCCAGAACAATTTGCCGATCTAGAACCGCAAAAAACACTAGAAGAATTGCATCGAGAGTTTCTCGCCATCGAACCAACCGGTGTATATTGGGTCAGCGAAAAGTAATGAAAACGGGTAAGAGTTGATGAGTATTACGAGCGAGCCAATGATTACGGCTGAAAAAGCGGCTATTCAGGTTGACGATAATGTAAAACAGCATTATCAAACTATGTTACGCCGTCGATTGACATGGATAGTTGTTATCATCGCGGCAATTTTATTATCACTGGTTATAGATTTTACCTTGGGGCCTTCAGGGTTATCTCTTGAGCGCTTATGGCAAACGTTGATGACCCCAGAGTCGGTTGATGCAGGAACGCGTGTCATTGTATGGGACATTCGCTTGCCTTACGCATTGATGGCCGTGGTGATTGGCATGTCATTAGGGCTTGCGGGTGCTGAGATGCAGACAATCCTCAATAACCCGTTAGCGAGCCCATTTACATTAGGGGTATCTAATGCAGCAGCATTCGGTGCCGCATTAGCGATTGTTTCTGGTATTGCAATTCCAGGCGTGCCTGACCAATGGGTGATATCAGCCAATGCCTTTATTTTTGCCCTGTTAGCCGCACTGATGTTAGACGCAGTCACTCGTTGGACGCGTGTAGCAACTTCAGGTGTCGTACTGTTTGGTATTGCGCTTGTGTTCACCTTTAATGCATTGGTTTCCATGATGCAATTCATCGCAACAGAAGATACCTTGCAGGGTTTAGTCTTTTGGACGATGGGCAGTTTATCAAAAGCGACTTGGGTGAAACTTGGGGTGATGGCATTAGTTTTCGCACTTATTTTCCCAATTGCCATGATGAGTTCATGGAAGCTAACGGCTTTAAGATTGGGTGAGGATAGGGCGATCAGTTTCGGTATTGATGTGCGCCGTTTAAGGTTAACAACGTTATTACGCATTAGTATTTTATCGGCGCTAGCAGTGGCATTTGTCGGTCCTATTGCCTTTATTGGTTTAGTTGCGCCACATATAGCAAGGTTGATTTTTGGTGAAGATCACCGTTTTTATCTGCCTGCAAGTGCATTAATTGGGGCGTTAATTTTATCCATGGCCTCAATAGCGTCGAAGAATATTATTCCGGGTGTGATTATCCCTGTTGGGATCGTGACCTCGTTGGTTGGTGTACCGTTCTTCCTAAGTATTATTTTGCGTCATAGAGGGAACGTATCATGAGTGGCCTGATTATTAACCAATTTAATGCAGGTTACCCTAAACGTCCCGTAATTGAGAACCTATCGACGGATATCTTGCCTCGCGGCAAGATCACGGTATTACTTGGGCCAAATGGTAGTGGCAAATCCACATTATTGCGTTCGTTGGCGGGGTTAAATAAGGCAACAGGGCAGTTATTACTGGATGGTCAAGACTTAACCCAACAGAGTTTTGCCCAGCGAGCACAAAATGTGGTGTATTTACCGCAAACGTTACCTGCTGGTGTGCACCTGTATGTTTTAGAATCAGTGATTGTTGCTCAACGTGCTTCAGGCGGTTTGAGGAATGAGAATAGTAAAGACGAAGTGATGGGGTTATTACGTCAATTGGGTATTGAGCATTTGGCGTTAAGTTATTTAGACCAACTCTCAGGTGGTCAAAAACAATTAGTGGGTTTGGCACAATCTTTAATTCGTCAACCCAACTTATTGTTATTAGATGAGCCTTTAAGTGCGTTAGATTTAAATTACCAATATCATGTGATGGATTTAGTCGCAAAAGAGACGAAACGTCGAAATATAATCACGGTTGTGGTGGTTCATGATATTAATATTGCGCTCAAACATGCGGAGCATGTATTAATGTTGAAACAAGGTAATTTAATTGCTCAAGGCGAACCCGCTGAGGTTATTACCCCCGAAAGCCTTGCTGAGGTTTATGGCGTGCGGGGTCGTATTGAACGTTGTTCGCAAGGTGTGCCACAAGTCCTAATAGATGGGCTGGTTGATAAATTAGCAAGTTAATATAGTAATAGAATAGTGTGCTTGCAGCACTTGGCAAGCACATTAAATAAAATATAGAGGGCGCAATATTAAAAAATCAAATCTTAATTAATAGTAATTACCCACAGGAAATTTAATTGAATTATATAATGGTTTTTACCATGAATTTCCTATGGGTATTTAAATACCCCAATAATAAAAAATATTTTTTGATTCAATGAAATCAATGTGAGCAAATCAATTCATATATAAAACAAAATATCTCTTGGAGAGTTGGGAATGGTTGTTTTTAATAAAAGAAAAGTGGCAATTAGCATTATTGCGGCTATTGCTGCGGCGCCTGCATTTGCTGATGATAGTAATGATAAAATCTATGTGACAACGGCATCAGGCTACCAACAGAAAATTGAAGATGCACCTGCGTCTATTTCTGTTGTGACGCGCGAACAACTCGAAACTAAAGCTTACCGTGATGTGACTGACGCATTAAAAGATGTACCGGGTGTTTTAGTGACCGGTGGCGGCAGTAGCTCAGACATCAGCATCCGTGGTATGGATGCTAAATACACCATGATTTTAATCGATGGTAAACGTGTTGACACACGTACAACTCGCCCAAATAGTGATGGCTCTGGTATTGAACAAGGTTGGTTACCACCATTACCAGCTATTGAACGTATTGAAGTGGTACGTGGCCCAATGTCATCGCTGTATGGTTCAGATGCGATGGGAGGGGTAATTAATATTATCACTCGTCGCGTACAACAAGAGTGGACGACCAGTTTACGTGCTGATACAACATTAACAGAACGTAAAAATTCAGGTAATACAGGCCAAGGCAGTTTCTATACATCTGGGCCATTAATTGATGGGTTATTGGGTGTAAAACTACAAGGGCAATATTCTCATCGTGGTGAAGATAAAATCATTAATGGTTTTAACCGCCAAATCATGGCGAGTGGTGGAGCAACAGTATCGTTGACCCCAGATGACAAAAATACCTTCGACGCAGAATTTAAACGTGATAACCAACACCGTGATGACCGTGAAGGTTATACAAGCAAAAGAGGCGACGGTAGCGGTTTTAGCAAATATGAGTTGACTCATATGGCATTAACCCATACGGGTATTTATGATATTGCATCAACAGATACCTATGTTCAATATGATGAGACAAAAAACCCAGGCCGTAAAATGACGGCAGAAGACCTTGTTTTCCGTAATCAAAGTGTCTTTTTACTGGGTGACCATAGTTTAAGTATTGGCGGTCAATATCGTAAAGAGAAATTGAAAGACGAAGGTAATAAATTTAAACAGTATAATCAGCTTGAACGATATAGCTGGGCGTTATTCGCAGAAGATGAATGGTTAATGACCAATGACTTTGCGTTAACGGGTGGTATTCGTATGGATAAAGACGAAAACTACGGTTCACACTGGACTCCACGTTTGTATGGTGTATGGCATGCTGATGAACAATGGACAATTAAAGGTGGGGTAACTACAGGTTACAAAGCACCAAGCTTGCGTGAATCGTCTGCAAACTGGGGACAAGCAACAGGTGGTAATGCAGGTAATGCCGTTATTTATGGTAATCCTGACTTAAAACCAGAGAAAAGTGTGACCGAAGAAATTGGTGTTATCTGGAACAATCAAGATAATATTACTGCGGGGATAACTATCTATAACACTGACTTTAAAGATAAAATTACTGAAGTTAGGCGTTGTGAAGAAAATAGTAGCACAGTAAGAGCATGTACAGTAGCTCAAGATGGTGAAGGTGACAAACCTAACCAACCGTATCGTTTCATTAGCGATAAAGCGAACGTTGATAAAGCAAGAATGCGCGGTGTTGAACTAACTTTCAACTGGCGTATTGTGGATGACTTAAGTTTTGCAGCTAACTACACCTATACTGATACTGAACAGAAAAGTGGTGTAAATAAAGGTAAGCCATTAAATAAGCAGCCTAAACATATGGCTAACTCCACACTGACATGGCAAACAACTGAAGATTTAGAAACATGGACACGTATGAATTTCCGTGGAAAAACCTCTGAATACCAAGGTCGCGGACAAAAAATGTCAAGTGGTACAGCATCTTATGCTTTGTTTGATTTAGGTGCAAGTTATCAGCTTAACAAGAATGCGAACATTGTTGGTGGCGTATATAACGTATTAGATCGCCGAATCGATAATGCGACTTACGGTGCTGAATTAGAAGGCCGTCGCTACAATATCGGTATCAACTACAACTTCTAATCGAAAAAATAATTTCGATTAATCCAAACCCTTTGGCTTCTACCAAAGGGTTTTTTGTTGATTAAAACCTGATAAAAATCATAAGAAAAAGAGGTTATAAGCAGATATGGCAAAAAGTCAGAAATAATCAAAATTTCTCATGGAAAATAGGGTGATTTGTTAACAATTTAACTTGCTATTTCGAGTTATGGCGTGCAAAATGCGCGAACTAAAAAATAACTGATGCTTAATCAAATGAAGCATCGGTTTTTTTGTTTTTAGGAACGTTCATTCTAGCGGGGCCGGACATAGAGCCGGAGAGATAATTTTAATATTTACGTGTAGCAAACATTTTTCGCTACCGATTTGAGGAATGCTTTTATGGCTTACTTTTTCGCATTCGCAGCAGGGCCAGGCGCTGGCGGCTGCCGTATCGATGACTACGGGGCTCTCGGTGGCTTCGCTCACACGCCTTTCTCCCTTTCTTCGTTTTTCTCTGCCTATAGGCAGATGCAAAGTCTTCCCAGTAACTGTCGATTAAGCCGAAGTAGTATGCAATCGAAAGTTATGGGAGGGCTTAGACGTGCAAAATAATACTCCAATTCCATTAGACATCGGTCACAATCAAACGGGTGCGAATAACCGCGTACAACTTGCAAAAACCTTAACATTGGTGCAAGTAGTGATGATCGGTATTGCGTATATCCAGCCAATGACGATATTTGATACCTTCGGAATGGTGTCAGATAAAACCGGTGGACATGTTCCAACTTCATACATTATTGCACTTGCTGCGATACTGTTTACTGCTCTGAGCTACGGTAAATTGGTGAAACGTTTCCCATCAGCCGGTTCAGCGTACACTTATGCCCAAAAATCAATGAGCCCTCATATTGGCTTCTTGGTGGGTTGGACATCCTTGCTGTCCTATATTTTTATGCCAATGATCAACATCTTATTGGCTAAAATTTATTTACAAGATATTTTCCCTAATGTTGAACCAGCGATTTTTGTTGTGGGTCTAGTCATATTGATGACGGCAGCAAACTTACGCGGTATCAACGTAATAGCGAACTTAAGTACCGTGATTGCGATTATCCAAGTTGGTGTCATGGCTGTGTTTACTGGGCTTGTTATCCACGGTGTCACTAACGGTGAAGGTACAGGAGAAATTTGGACCTTTAACCCATTTGCTAATGAAAAAACCGAAGTGATTCCGCTGATAGCTGGGGCGACAATTCTTTGTTTTTCATTCTTAGGTTTCGACGGATTAAGCTCACTGTCAGAAGAAACGCCAAATGCAGGTAAAGTTATCCCGCGTGCTATTTTCTTAACTGCGTTAATTGGTGGGGTTATCTTTATTACCGTTTCTTTCTTCTTACAGCAATACTTCCCTGATGTATCACGCTTTAAGAATATTAATGAAACACAACCAGATATTATGCGTTTTGTTGCTGGAACATTCTTCCAGTCAATCATTCTGGTGTTCTCATGTGTTACGGTATTAGCGTCAGGTATGGCGGCTCATGCGGGTAGTGCGCGTTTGATGTATGTAATGGGGCGTGATGGGGTATTCCCAGAAAAAGTATTTGGTTATGTTAGCCCAACGTGGCGCACTCCTGCATATAACGTATTAATGGTTGGTTTCTTAGCACTAGGCGCTATCTGGTTTGAAATGGATTTTGCGACTGCATTAATTAACTTTGGTGCACTAATCGCGTTTACCTTCGTGAATATCTCGGTTATCAGCCAATTCTTTATTCGTGAACGCCGTATGACTGGGGCTAAAAATATCATTAACTATTTGATTTTGCCTGTCATAGGGACATTAACAGTCTGTGTGTTATGGCTAAATATTGAAGAAGATTCAATGGTATATGGTTTAGTCTGGACTGCGGTTGGTTTAGTTTATATGGCTGTTTTAACGCGTATGTTTAAGCGTCCTATGCCGCAAATGAGCGACATCTAATATATTCTTCATATTTCGCGCTGTAGCTGCGTTGCGTTCTCAAAACGACATGGGTCACATACTTATGTATGCTCCCCATGCTCGTTTTGCTCGGCGCCTTGCTACAACACGAACTATTTTGAATATACTCAGAATTAGAATTGTTCAAATAGCGTCCTTGAGGCGCTATTTTTTTACCCGTTAAGAATTATTTAAGATAAAGCGTGTAGCCTATTAACATCATAATATTATGTGATATTGTTGTTACAACACATAATGCATAACTATGATAATTACGAATTCGATTAATAAGGCACACAAATGAATGATGCAAAGAAACCTGAGAATCAACGGTTATTACTGACGCTTAGGAATATTGTTGGCAAAAAAAATATTTTAACAGAGCCGCATAAAACAGAACGTTATCGCAAAGGCTTTCGCTCTGGTATGGGGGATGCAATCGCGGTTGTATTTCCAACAACATTGCTCGAACAATGGTATGTTTTCAAGGCGTGTGTTGAAGCGGACAAAATTGTCCTGATGCAAGCAGCGAATACAGGGTTAACCGAAGGGTCAACACCGAGCGGTTATGATTATGATCGCGATATCGTCATCATTAGTACATTGAAATTAAACCAAATTCAAGTTTTACCAGAATTTAACCAAGTGGTTGCGATGCCGGGAAGCACTTTGTACGATCTGGAAAAAATCTTAAAACCATTAGGGCGCGAACCGCACTCTTTGATTGGGTCTTCGTGTATTGGTGCTTCTGTAGTTGGGGGGATTTGTAATAGTTCTGGTGGGTCGCTAGTACGCCGAGGTCCTGCTTATACGGAGCTGGCTCTCTATGGTCGAGTCAATGATGATGGCAAAGTAGAATTGGTAAATCATCTTGGTATCGATTTAGGGGACACCCCAGAAGAAATTCTGACAAATCTGCAAAATCGCGGTTATAGCAGTGAAGACGTACAAGTTAGCGATAAATTAGCCTCTGATCACGAATATGCAGAACGCGTTCGTGATGTCGATGCCGATACACCATCACGCTTTAATGCTGATGAACGCCGTCTATTTGAAGCATCAGGGTGCGCTGGAAAATTAGCCGTATTTGCTGTTCGCTTAGATACTTTCCCTGCAGATAAAAAAACACAGGTATTTTATATCGGTTCTAATAATCCAGATGTTTTGGAAGATATCCGTCGTTATATTTTGAGTGAATTTAAAAACCTGCCAGTAGCAGGTGAATATATGCATCGCGGTTGCTTCGATATTGCAGAAGTTTATGGCAAAGATACCTTTTTAATGATTGATAAATTCGGCACTGACAAAATGCCAATGTTTTTCACCATTAAAGGGCGAATTGATGCGGTATTAAATAAAGTCCCATTCCTGCCATCAAATCTGATTGACCGTACTATGCAGGTTCTCAGTAAATTATGGCCCTCCCATTTGCCGCCTCGTATGAAAGAGTTCCGTGATCGTTACGAACACCACTTAATGTTAAAAATGGCTGGAGACGGCATTGATGAAGCTAAAGTTTGGCTAAAATCTTATTTTTCAAGCGCAGATGGCGGCTATTTTGAATGTACACCCGAGGAGGGAGCAAAAGCATTTTTACATCGTTTTGCTGCTGCGGGTTCTGCGGTTCGTTATCATGCTGTCCACAACAAAGATGTGGAAGATGTTTTACCTCTTGATATCGCATTACGCCGCAATGATAGAAATTGGTTTGAAACGTTACCACCAGAAATTGAAAAGTTATTGGTGCATAAATTATACTGTGGCCACTTTATGTGCCATGTTATGCATCAGGATTATGTATTGAAAAAAGGCGTAGACCCGAAAGAGCTAAAAGAAAAAATGTTAGCTTTGTTAGATGAACGAGGCGCTCAATATCCTGCAGAGCATAACGTAGGTCATTTATATAAAGCCCCTGAACAGTTGAAATCGTTCTATAAGCAATCTGACCCAACAAATACAATGAACCCCGGTTTAGGTAAAACAACTAAACGAAAAAATTGGGAAGGGGATTGTGGTTGCGGTCATTCTCATGACCATTAAGGCACGTGTCATATAAATGAAAAAAAGCAGGTATTGGTAAGCATTTCAATATCTGCTTTTTTATGACTAAATTAGCTGGCGAGGTCTCTCGCATAATTAATCAATGCTTTTAATTGCTGGCAACGCTTTTCATCATGTTGATGCTCTACAAGTAATAGTTGTATTTGTTGCATATATTCTGTTAAACGCTCTTCATTAAAGTAGTCTCTACGGTGCTGTAACCAGCGCTGCTGCTCATCATAAGATAAGGTTGCAGGGTAATTACGTGCTTTATAGCGAAAGAAAAGTTCTTTCATGCGCTTATCTTCAAAACTTAATTCCAATACAGGTAAGTTCTGTGGGGAAGTTTCACGAATAATATCCATCGTTGAGCGGTCAGAAGGACTGAAAAAACCATTATAAATTTGTGTATCGACATCATCTGACTCTGCAAATATTTGAGGCTCGCTAAATAACTCAATTAGTTTATTACGAATTTCAGGGTGCTTGCGTAAGGTTTCCAGATTGCGCATACATAAGTCACGGTCAACACCTGTTCGCTGTGCATCTTCTGGGCGCAGTGTCTTTTCTGGCGCTAAAATTGGGCATTTATTAATATGAACTAATTTTACAGGAACGGGAGAAGCGCCCGCCAATTCAGCTTTAGGCGTATATAATCGGGTACGTAATTGTTGAACGTCTAACTCAATTAATGGTGAGATATCGGCAGATAAATCGCACATAATAACGGCATTTTTGTTATCGGGATGCCAAGCAAGTGGAGCGACTAAACTGACATAAGAGCGCAATGCGCCAAACATACCAGAGACATGAACTAATGGTGTTATTTCTACAATATCAATAAGTTGACTTATTTTATTTTTATTTCTTAACTGATAAAAGTAATCGAACATTCGCGGTTGAGCGGCTTTCAACAGTTTTGCCATATTTATAGTCGCTAAAACGTCAGACATTGCATCATGTGCATTTTCATGAGCAACCCCATTTGCTTTGGTCAAATGTTCTAAACGCATACTCGGTAAACCATCTTCATTTTCTGGCCATTGAATACCTTCAGGGCGAAGCGCAAAACAGGCACGCAAAGTGTCGAGTAAATCCCAACGCGAATTTCCTTGTTGCCAACTATATGCATATGGGTCGTAAAAATTTCGGTAAAAAATATTACGCGTAACTTCATCATCGAAACGAATATTGTTGTAGCCCATAATACAGGTATTAGGGACACTAAAAGCCGCATGAATTCGTTTAGCAAACTCGGCTTCATTTATGCCTTGAGATAATGCGACTTGCGGGGTGATCCCAGTGATCATGACGGCTTCAGGTTGCGGTAAATAGTCATCAGCCGGAGCACAATAAAAAACTTCGGGTTCTTCAATGATATTAAAATCAAGGTCAGTGCGAACGCCTGCAAACTGCGCAGGCCTATCGAGAGCAGGGCGCTTACCAAAGGTTTCATAGTCATGAATAAAAAAGGTCGGTTGTTTTTTATTATCTTGCAACGTTTTCACCATTTTGATGATTATATAGTAGATTGATAGTGGTTAATTTATTGCTATTCACTATACCTTGTTGATTAATGATACCTTATCTACCGTAAAAGCTAAACTAAGGCTATCTGATATTGAGTGGGTAAGATTGAGAGCCGCATAACTTGGATGATTTGATGAAATCTTTTACCCAGCAGACATTCGTCATTAATTTGCGAGAGTATATCGTGATTGATATCACATATATCAATTGTTAACGTTAACATTGGTGATTAACATCACAATTAACAGGCTATTTTGTGGTTTGAAATTAATGTTAACCTTAACATTTCATCAAGATAATTTTTGATAGGTGATGAAATATGAATCGTGGCTCAAGAAAGTATTATGCCTCTTTGAGTGCATTATTGTTTTTTTTCTTTTTCACGTGGTCATCAACGTTTTCTGTCGTCGCAATCTGGCTGCGTAAATATGTTGGCTTGGATGGGGCGGATACAGGATTTATTTTCTCTTGTATTTCGATTGTGGCACTTTGCGCACAGCCACTCTATGGGTTTATGCAAGATAAATTAGGATTACGAAAAAATTTACTGTTATTTATTGCAGTTCTACTGATTTCATCTGGGCCATTTTTTATGGTTTTCGGTACATTGCTAAGATGGAATGTGTTTTTGGGTAGTGTTATTGGTGGTTTGTTTATTGGCATGACTTTTCATGCGGGCATTGGTGTACTTGAATCTTATACAGAGCGAGTTAGCCGATTACGTAATTTTGAATATGGAAAAGCGAGGATGTGGGGCTCATTGGGTTGGGCGACTGCAACGTTTTTTGCTGGGCGTAATATTAACCTGAACCCTGATTACAATTTTATTATGGCAACCGTTTCAGGCTTATTATTTTTAGTTATTTTATTGAATTTAAAAACGGCAAACGCAGATGCCTATAATAGCCTTGAACATGGTAAACCTTCAGCCATCACTGTGAAAGATGCTTTGCAATTGTTTGTACAGCCCCATTTTTGGGCTTTGATATTGTTTGTATTAGGTACCTGTATATACAGTGTGTATGACCAGCAATTTATGGTGTATTTTGCCCATCAGTTTCAAAGTGAGCAATTAGGTAATGAGATGTACGGTTATCTAAATTCATTGCAGGTTTTCTTGGAGGCAGGAGGAATGTTTTTAGCGCCATTTATCGTCAACCGAATTGGTGCTAAAAATGGATTGCTGTTTGCGAGTTCTGTCATGGCGCTACGCATTATTGGTTCAGGCCTAGTTGATGGCGCGATTATGATATCGATAATGAAATTACTGCATGCCGTTGAGCTCCCGATTCTGTTAGTCGCGATTTTTAAATATAACAGTCTTCATTTCGATAAACGTTTGTCATCGACACTTTATTTGGTTGGCTTTAGTTGCATGAGCTCTGTCGTTGCAAGTATTTTATCGCCATTAGCGGGTTGGGGGTATGATAAAATTGGTTTTGCTGATACCTATCTGGTCATGGGGATATTTGTTATTATTACGACGATATTATCTGCATTTTGTCTCAGAGGTGATGGGGCAGGTCATCAAGAAATCAGAGAAAAAGATCAAACAAATAAATGTAATCAAGATCACTCCGAAAATTTGGTCGTTAAAGTATAAAGTGAAATCAATTTTCAGCGGAATAATTTGATAAATATGCGAAACGGGCTTGTAACTCAATAGGATTAGATTGTATTGTGTTAATAGATAATGCGTTTTGAATATTGACTAGAGGGTTTTAAACATGGACAACGCTAACAAGCCGTCTTTCCAAAATGTTCTGGAATTTGTGCGTATGTTTCGTCGCAAAAATAAAATTCGTCGTGAAATCACCGACAATGAGAAAAAAATTCGTGATAACCAGAAGCGTGTTTTGCTGCTGGATAACTTGAGTGAATATATAAAACCAGGTATGTCGATTGAAGATATTCAGGCAATTATTGCGAATATGCGTAGTGATTATGATGATCGTGTTGATGATTATATTATCAAGAACGCTGAACTCTCCAAAGAACGTCGTGAAATATCGAAAAAGCTCAAAGAGATGGGTGAATTACCGCGTATTGATGTGAAATAATTACCACGTAAAGCCGAGGTCATCTCGGCTTTATTGTTTTTGACTTGAGTTGATAGATAGCATTGACCGCACGTAGTGATTATAAATTTAACCTATTAACTTGTTTGATTAATGCGGTTGCTAACCTTTCCATTTCATTTTCTGCAATAAATCCCATCGTCACTGCTGCTGCGACAAGCTGGCCTTCGCCATTAAATACAGGACAAGCAATAGATTGCGCTCCGGGAATTCCTTCAGTTGGTTGGTAACGGATGGCATAGCCTTGTTGGATAACTTTATTAATTTCGTCCTGCGAATAGGAATTCGAACCAAATTGGTTATCAAATGCAGAATAAATCAGCCCAGCTGCACTTTTTACGACAGGCAATGGCGTGTTAGGTAAAAAGTCAATTTCAATATTTTTGAAGCTACGATTATATTTCACTAAAGACAGTGCCTTTCCTAGACGCGTGGCTATGCCTGTTGAAACGTTTTGTTCATCGCGAAATTGAATCAAATTATTGTTAATGGCGTCGATGTATGAGTCTTCAGGTTTAACAAAATTAGCTAAGAAGGTTAAATTGCGGCCTAAACCATAACGGCTAGTTTGAGTATCTTGGTACAGCATTTGTGTACGGCACAGTGAAACCAAATATTTATGTAGACGGCTTTTTGATATCTCACAACCTTTTGAAATATCCGCTGCACGAGCAATGCCCCCATTTTGAGCAATATAATTTAAAATGCTTACGGCTATATCAACAGAATTAACACCTTGCAGAGTAGACATACATAAACCTCAGTTTAACAAGTCCTGAAATTTTACCATGAGTTGCCTTGCGCTGCTAACGAACCAATAACGCAGAAGAATAATCCGAAAGCGGTAGCACCTCATTACCTATAAATAGATAGAATTATTGATGCTACTCAAGTTCATCTTTAGTGAATAGCGTATATATATAGTGTACTTATAAAGGCAATGTCGAGGTTTACTATAATGAAAACGATAAATTCACTACGTTTGAAACGCCGAACTCTACTCAAAGGGCTTGGCGTTGTAGGGTTGGCGAGTATCGCCCCCTGTTCTTATGCACAAGGAAACAGCAATCAACCCTTACCGAAGGTGCGACTCAAACTGTCGGACTACAAAACATTTCGGTCAACTTGTGCAATGGAGTGTTTGCATTGCAACCTAACCGCATATACCTACCAAGGTAAGCTGATGAAAATTCAGGCGACGGAAGGGTTTAATGTCAAATGTTGCTTGCGAGGTATGAGCCGAACTAAATGGGTCTATCATGACCAACGCATCAAAACACCATTACTACGAGTAGGCGAAAAAGGTAAAGCTGAATTCAAACCGATAAGTTGGGATGAGGCGCTGGATCTTATTGAAAAAAATATTAGAGAGACCATTGATAAATATGGTAATGAAGGGTTGTTTATTTCCACTCATGCCGGAAATATGGACTCGATTAAAAATGATATGGGGAAGGCTTTCTTTGATTATTTAGGCGGGTCAACGAAACAAGCGGGTTCACTTTGTTGCTCTGCTGTAACAGCTGCGATGATCCCGATGCTCGGCCTGAGGTATGCAGATACCCGCGATACGATAGCGGATAGCCGTTATATCCTGTGTTGGGGCAATAACCCAGCTGTTACGATGCAAGCCTATTTTAAAAATTATAACCAAGCGAGAAGAAATGGCGCTCGATTAGTGGTGATTGATCCGCGTTTTAGTGAAACAGCTGCAAAAGCGGACGAGTGGATACCTATTATTCCAGGGACAGATACCGCGCTTGCTTTAGGTATGATTAAAATTATTATTGAAGAAAACCGGATAGATGAAAATTTCTTGAGGGCTCATACTGGCGCGGTTTATTTGGTCGATGCGAATCAAAAACAAGTCAGGCAAAACAAAGATGATAAGGACAGCTATTTAGTTTTCGACACATTAAGCAGACAATTAGTTCGTCATGATTCATCGGGCATTAAACCGGCACTTTTTCAACATGAACTTCCAGAGGATTTGAATTACACCACTGTTTTTGAACAAATTTACCAGCAAGCAAAAGGTTGGGATATTGCCCGGGTCAGTGAAGAAACGGATGTTCCAACGGAAACTATTGTACGTCTTGCTCGAGATTACTCATCAATAACTCCTTCAATGATTGTGCAAAACATGTCAGGAGCACAACGAACCGAACATGGCGCTTATGTCGCAGGAAGCCAGTTCTATCTCGCCTTATTGACTGGAAATATAGGTAAACGAGGGGCGGGTGTTTGTGATGCTGGCGGAGCTCGGCAAATGGCTAATTTTAGTCCAATAGTGCCACCGGCGCCGAATGTGAAAAACATTCCTCCCATTCCTGTAGCGAAAGTTGGCGATTTTATCGTCAATGAAAAGCCACATCCGATTAATTTCTGGTGGATTATGACGATGGGGGTTATGACCCAATTGCCGAATACCAACAAGGTTCGCGAAGCACTAAAGAAAGTTCCATTTGTTGTGGTAGCCGATAACCTCATGAGCTCAACAGCCTTATATGCTGATTTAGTTTTACCGGTGACCACTATTTTTGAAGATACCAGTTTGATGGCGGGCGTTCGTAGCCAATATGTCCAATTAATGGAAAAGGCGGTTGAGCCAGCAGGTGAAGCAAAACCCGACTATTGGATTTTCGCCCGATTAGCAGAACGTTTCGGGTTTGGCGACGTATTTAATAAGCCAATAGAGCACTATATTGATGCCTGTTTAGTCGGCTCTGGTATCACTCGCCAAATGTTAGAAAAAGGGCCAGTACGCCCAGTCGAAGGGGATTGGATACCGTTCAAAGATGGTGTGTTTAGGACATCAACCAAAAAAGCACACTTATTTGTTGAAGATTGGCAAAAGAAAAATTTTTCACCTGTCGTCGCTTACTACCAAGTGACCGAGTCTGTTAAAGGTTCACCTGAATTAGCCAAAAAGTATCCTTTGATGGCGGTTCAGCGCAAGTTAGCGCGTAGTGTGCATTCAAGTCATGGAATGAATGAATGGATCCTTGAAGTACAACGAAACCAGCCGAATGTCTTGATTCACCCTGAAGATGCTAAATCCAGAGGTATTAAGAATGGGGAATGGGCAATCACCTTTAATGACCGAGGAGAACACCGAGCCATTGCTGTCGTGACAACGCATATTAAAAAAGGCGTAATTTCACTGGATAACGGCTGGTGGGAACAACAGGGGGGGAGCAGCAGTCATGTCACGAATGACCAAGTTGAACATTTGGGAACGGGACACTGCTGTAATAGTACGTTAGTTGATGTAAGAAGGGAGGCTTAATCATGGTCAAGCAATATGGTTTCTTAATAAATACAAAAGATTGCTATGGTTGCCGCACTTGTTCAATGGCTTGTAAATCTGAGAATGTGACCCCGCCGGGCGTCTTGTGGCGTCGAGTTCGTGAATTCAATGATGATTCACCGAATACTCAAGCATTTATTACGATGTCTTGTAACCATTGTGATGACCCACAGTGTTTAAAAGTTTGCCCAGCAGACACCTATACCAAACGGGCGGACGGTATTGTCGTTCAAGATCATGAGAAATGTATTGGTTGCCAGATGTGTATTATGGCTTGTCCATATCATGCTCCTGTCTTTGACCCAGCAGAAGGGAAAACCAGCAAGTGTAATATGTGTGCGGAACGGTTAGATGAAGGCCTACTGCCAAGGTGTGTGGAGTCTTGCCCTACGGGTGCCATTGAGTTTGGTGATATCACTGAACTACGTAAAAAGCACACGACGAACTGGGCGGTACTAGAACAGCGTTACAACATGCCCGATCACACAATCAGTCATCCAAATATTGTGATCATTGGGATGGAGGATTAATTATGGATATTAAACATATGGAACTCCCACTAGTATTTTTTACAGTGATGAGCCAATGGGGGATTGGTGCTGTTCTCGCATTAACCATTTACCAAATGAAAGCCTGTCAGGGCTCCTTATTATCAGGCTCTGTATTACGTCGCGCAGTGCTATTGATATGGCTGATTGAAGTTATTGGTTCATCTATGTCAATGGGGCATTTAGGTGTGCCTCTCGAAGCATACCGTTCCGTTCTGGGGCTAAGTCATTCATGGCTAAGTCGCGAGGCTGTGACATTTGTATTATTAAATGGTGTTATCACGTTGTGGGCTCTATCTTGCTGGTTGCAACCCACAGTAAACACGCGCAATACGATATTAGGCTGGATCAGTGGGATTGGTGGATTAGCCGCTATACTTGTCACAGCACAAGTCTATTATCAAATGGTTGCTCACCCATTATGGCATACACCGGCAACCCAAATCGCGTTTATAGGCAGTACAATTGTCCTTGGTTTTAGTCTAGTAGCCTTATTTGTTATTGGGCAAGGCAAGTTATTACCCTCGACCATTAAAGTTGGCGTGCTGATAGGCGTTGCATTGGTATTAATTGCACAGATTATTCGCTTACAATTACCTGCAAGCCAAGGCGGGAGCTACTTGCTATGGTGGCAAGTAGTGATGAGTATGATATTGCCTTGCATTATGGCGGTAAAAGTATACAAGGAACGACCATCCGCCGTCTTACTTGTATTGATAATGTTGGCGATGTTTAGCGGAGAGTTGGCCGGTCGTGCATTGTTTTATGGGGCGGTTATGATCCAAGCTCCTTGGTTCTAAAAATCCTCGTCATATTTCGGCCTGTCGCGTTGTTGG